>NZ_CP107982.1:8637500-8937500 GCF_036104975.1 Amycolatopsis sp. NBC_00355
CGTCGCTGGCCGTGCACTGGTCCCACCGCGTCCGCGACCGCTTCCCCGGCGGCCAGCTGTTCCTCGACCTGCGGGGGCACTCCGCGGGCACCCCCGTCACACCGGAGACGGCGCTGGCCGGCTTCCTGCGCGCGCTCGGCGTCCCGCCCGAGACGTGGCCTTCCACAGTGGAGGAACGCTCCGGCCTGCTGCGCAGCCGGCTGGCCGGCAGCCGCACGCTGATGCTGCTCGACAACGCCCGCGACGCCGACCAGGTCCGCCCGCTGCTGCCCGGCGCCGGCAACCTCGTCGTCGTGACCAGCCGCAACCAGCTGCGCGGCCTGGTCGCCCGCGACGGCGCGCGCCGCATCGCCCTGCGCTCCTTCGACGACCGTGACGCCGAAGCGCTGCTCGCGGGGAGCGTCGGGCCGCAGCGCATCGCCGCCGAACCCGGGGCCGTCGCGGAGCTCGTCCAGCTCTGCGGCCGCCTTCCGCTGGCGCTGGCGCTGGCGGGCGAACGCGCGTCCCGCTTCTCCGGCGTTTCGCTGGCCGGGATCGTCGAGGAGCTGCGCGACCAGAAGCTGCGGCTCGACACCCTGCGCGACCCGCAGGACGCCGGCACCGACCTGCGCGTCGCGTTCTCCTGGTCCTACAAGGCGTTGCGCCCGGCCGCCGCGCGGTTCTTCCGGCTGCTGGGCCTGCACCCCGGCCTGGCCTTCAGTCTGTCCTCGGCCGCCGCGCTCGCCGGCGCCGGCCTGCGTGAAGCGCGTGAGCTCGCCGACCAGCTCGCCGCCGCGCACCTGCTCAACCAGCCCAGCACCGACCGCTACCAGTTCCACGACCTCCTGCGCGTCTACGCCGGTGAGCTCGTCGAGACGGAAACGACGGCGCCGGAACGGGAGGCGGCGCTGCGGCGGCTCGTCGACTGGTACCTCGCCGGCGTCGCCGAGGCCAACAAGCTGGTCCGGCCCGACCTGCTCACCGACGACATCACCCTCGACCCGGTGCCGCTGCCGCCCGTCCGGTTCGCCCAGCACGAGGACACGATCGCCTGGTACACCGCCGAACGCCCGGCGCTGACCGCGCTCGTCGGCGTCGCCGCCCACCACGGCTGGGTCGCCCACGCGTGGAAGCTCGCCTGGCTGCTGCGCGGGTTCTTCGCCGAACGCCACGACCGCGAGGACTGGATCGCGACGGCCGGCATCGCCGTCGCCGCCACCCGCGACGCCGGCGACAACACCGGTCTCCAGTACAGCGCCAACAACCTCGGCTCGGCCTACCTGCGCACCCTCCAGCCCGACAAGGCCCTCGAAGCGCTGGAGGAAGCGCGGACCGCGTCCGAAACCGGGAACGGCACGGCGCTGACCGTCGCGATCCTGTCCAACCTGTCCGGCGCCTACTACGTCCGCGCGGAGTACGCGGAAGCCGAGCGCTACGCCCTCAAGGCCGTCGACCTCGCGCGCGACCGCGGCCAGCGCACGTTCGTCCCGCACGCGCTGCTCAACGTCAGCGCGAGCCGCATCGGCCTGCACGACTACGACCACGCCGCCGAAGCCGCCCTGGCCGCCCGCGTCGCCTTCGCCGACCTCGGCGACCGCTACCACGCGGCGCTGGCCCTCGGGAACGTCGCCGAAGCGCTCGAAGGCGCCGGCCGGCACGACGAAGCGGAGAAGGCGGGGCTCGACGCGCTCGCCGAACTGAAGGAGCTCAACGCCGACTACGGCACCATCGACGTCCAGATCACCCTGGGCCGGCTCAAACACCACGCGGGCCGGACGCGCGAGGCCGGCGGCCACTGGGCCGAGGCGCTGGCCGCCAGCCAGCGCCTCGGAGATCCCCGCATCCCGGAGATCCAGGCACTGCTGGCCACGGTGCCACCAGAAGAGCCCCCGGCGAAGGACGCGCCGTACCCCTAGCCCGGCGCGGCCCAGCGGGGACCGGGACCAGTACACCGGCATCCACTGTCACGGCGCTGTCTTCGACGAGTTCGCCGCTCCCATGGGTGCGTCGGACGCACCGAACGCCACAGTGGGGCGCTCGGGCTAGTGCCGGCTGGGAGCCGGGGCGGGCAACGCGCTCGGGTGGTAGTCCGCCGCCACCAGGACCGGGCCGGTTCCGGCCGTCGGCGGGCGGAACGACAAGGCCCAGAACGAGCCCTTCTTGCTCGGCACCACACCGCCGCGCGCCGCGCTCAGCTCGACGCCGTCGCGGTCGGCCAGCGCGCTCACCAGGTCCGGGATCACGCCGCCCTGGCTCGCCACCACCGGCGTGCCGCCGTCACCGGCGATCGCCAGCAGCCGCGCGACGCCCAGCACCGGATCCGGCCAGTAGCCCTCTTCGGACAGCAGCGGCTCGTGCCGCACCTCGGCGCCGATGTCCTCGGCGATCCCGTGCACGGTCTGGACGCACCGCAGCCGCGGCGCCGACAGCACCCGGTCCGGGGCGGACAACGCCAGCACCCGCCGCAGCCCCGCGGCCTGCCGCAAGCCGGCTTCCGACAGCGGACGGAGGTCGTCGTCGCCGTTCCAGCCGTCACGCTTGCCGGCTTTCGCGTGCCGCACCAGCAGCAGCGTCGTCAGCCCGACCGGCAGCTCGCAGAACGCGCGCAGCACGCGGACGTCCTCGTGCCGCGTCAGCAGTTTCTCCGCGACGGTCGGTTCGAGCCAGCGCAGCTCGTCGACTTCGTCGTTCTCCTCGAACGCACCGGAGACGGCTTCCGCGCTGAAGTAGTCGACGGTCTTCGGCACCGTCCCGGACCCGCGCTTCGCGGGCACCCGGTAGGACGTCCGGGCCAGGTACCGGCCCAGCACCGCGCGGAAACCGGTCTCTTCCCGGACCTCCCGCACGGCGGCCTCGGCCGTCGTCTCGCCGGCGTCGAGCTTTCCCTTCGGCAGCGACCAGTCGTCGTACCGCGGGCGGTGGACCAGGGCGACCTCGGTCGCCCCTCCGGCGAGGCGCCACAACACCGCGCCGGCCGCCCGTACCTCTTCGGTCATCCGGCGGCCCCGTGCAGCTTGGCGAGCTCGAGCTGGTGGTCCCGCACGCGCGAACCGTCCGCCGGGAACGGCGACCACTCGCCGCTCGCGGTGAGCACCCAGCAGCGGGTCGCCGGGTCGAGCGCCGAGTCGAAGATGTCGTCGAGCTGGCGCGTCAGCTTCGGGTCCTTGACCCGCACCAGCGCCTCGATCCGCCGGTCCAGGTTGCGGTGCATCATGTCCGCGCTGCCGATCCAGTGCGTGCCGCCGGCGCGGAAGTTGAAGATCCGCGAGTGCTCCAGGAACCGGCCGAGGATCGACCGGACGTGGATGTTCTCGGACAGGCCTTCGACGCCGGGCTTGAGCGTGCAGATCCCGCGCACCACGATCTCGACCGGCACACCGGCCTGCGACGCGTGGTAGAGCGCGTCGATGACCTGCTCGTCGACCAGCGAGTTGCACTTGATCCGGATCCCGGCCTGCTGCCCGGCCCGGGCCAGCTCGATCTCCTCGCCGATCGCGCGCACGATGCCGCGGCGGATGCCGTGCGGCGACGTCAGTATCGTCCGGTAGGTGTCCTGCCGGGAGTAGCCGGTCAGCACGTTGAACAGGTCGGTGACGTCGGCGCCGATGCTCGGGTCGGCGGTGAACAGGCCGATGTCCTCGTAGAGCCGCGCGGTCTTCGGGTTGTAGTTGCCGGTGCCGATGTGGCAGTAGCGGCGGATGGTCGAGCCCTCCTGGCGCACGATCATCGACACCTTGCAGTGCGTCTTCAGCCCGACCAGGCCGTACACGACGTGCACGCCCGCGCGCTCCAGCGTCCGCGCCCAGGTGATGTTGGCCTGCTCGTCGAACCGGGCCTTGATCTCGACCAGCGCGACGACCTGCTTGCCCGCCTCCGCGGCGTCGATCAGCGCGTCGACGATCGGCGAGTCGCCCGAGGTCCGGTACAGCGTCTGCTTGATCGCGAGGACCTTCGAGTCGGCCGCGGCCTGCTCGATGAACCGCTGCACACTCGTGGAGAAGGAGTCGTACGGGTGGTGCACCAGCACGTCACCCTCGCGCAGCGTGGCGAAGACGCTCTTCGGCGTCTCGCGCTCGCCGAACGCCGGGTGCGTCGCCGGCACGAACGGCCGGTCCTTGAGCTCCTTGCGGTCCACCCCGGACAGCTGGTGCAGGCAGGTCAGGTCCAGCAGGCCGGGGACCTCGACGACGTCCGCCGGGTCGACGTCCAGCTCGCGCAGCAGCAGCTCGAGCATGTGCTCGCTCATGTCCAGCGCGACCTCGAGGCGCACCGGCGGGCCGAACCGGCGCTGCGCCAGCTCGCGCTCGAGGGCCTGCAGCAGGTCCTCGTCCCGGTCTTCGTCGACCTCGAAGTCGGCGTTGCGGGTGACGCGGAAGACGTGGTGCTCGGTGACGTCCATGCCGGTGAACAGCTCGCCGAGGTGCGCCGCGATCAGCTCTTCCAGGGGCAGGAAGGTCGCGGTCCGGCTGGTCCGCTCGTTTTCGACGCGCATCAGCCGCGGCACGTTGCTCGGCACCTTCACCCGGGCGAACCGCTCGGTGCCGCCCTCCGGGTCCCGGACCGTGACCGCGAGGTTGAGCGACAGGCCGGAGATGTAGGGGAACGGGTGCGCCGGGTCGACGGCCAGCGGCGTCAGCACCGGGAAGATCTGCTCGGAGAAGTAGCTCGACAGGCGCAGCTGGTCGGCGCCGGTGAGGTCGGCCCAGCCGACGATCCGGATGTCGTGCTCGGCCAGCTGCGGGCGCAGGTGCTTCTCGAACGCGCCGGTCTGCCGCTCGACCAGGTCCTGGTTGCGCTTGGAGATGTAGTCGAGCTGTTCGCGCGGGGTGAGCCCGTCCGCGCTGCGCACCAGCAGGCCGGTCTCGTCGCGGCGCTTCAGACCGGCGACGCGGACCATGTAGAACTCGTCCAGATTGGACGCGAAGATCGCGAGGAACTTCGTCCGTTCGAGCAGCGGCTGCGACTCGTCCTCAGCCAGCGCGAGCACGCGGGCGTTGAAGTCCTGCCACGACAGCTCGCGGTTGAAGTACCGGTCGTCCGGCAGCGTCTCGGCCGCGGTCGGCGCGGAGGTGACGGCCGGCGGCGCCGACGGGACAGCACGGAACTCCTCGGCCCCGCGCGGGTTGCCCTGCGCGGAGCTGCGGCGGCGGGGCGTCGACGCGGCGGGCGTGCTCTTGCGGACTCGGGCCTTGCCGGCGGTGGCACGGGCCGCGGTGTCGCGCGCGG
Organism: Amycolatopsis sp. NBC_00355; assembly: GCF_036104975.1. Taxonomy (GTDB): domain Bacteria; phylum Actinomycetota; class Actinomycetes; order Mycobacteriales; family Pseudonocardiaceae; genus Amycolatopsis. The sequence goes on from NZ_CP107982.1 coordinate 8,642,706, forward strand.
TGGACTTCGAAGGGACCTTCTTGACCGCCGCGGCTTTGGCCGCGGTGGCCTTCTCGGCGGCCTTCTTGGGTGCTTCCTTCGGCGTTTCCGAGGACCCGGTCGTCGTGTTCCGTCGCCTCCGCGGTGCGGGTGTGCTGCCGTCGTCTGTGCTCACGGAACCCATTCTTCACTAAGCCACGCGGATTTGCTCCGGTCGCGGTGAAGGTCAGATGAACAGCTCAGCCGGGTGCGGCGCAGGGTTCCCCGAGCCGGGCGGCGGTGTGTTTCCCGACACCGAGGCGCCGGACATGGGCGAGGTCTTCGGGCGTGTCGACGTCACTGCGCAGCGACGGCAGCTCACCCCCGAGCCGGACGGCCCCGGAAGCCCCGTGCGCCCGCGCCGAGCCGGGCCCGAACCGCGGGTCCAGCGGCGCGCCGGGGGCGGACAGCAGCAGCGTGGTGCCGGTGCCCTGCCGATCGGCGACGAAGGCCCGCCGCCCCGCGGCCTCGCCGAGCGCGGCCGAAAGATCGCCCGCACGCAGGGCGGGAAGGTCGGCCTGCAGCGCCCCGACGACGGCCGTCGGGTCGTCTTTCCGGAGCAGCTCGGCCCCGAGCCGGAAGGCGGCGTTGAGGGTGCGTTCTGTTCCGCCCGCTCCCTGGTCGCCTTCCCCGACGATCTCGATCCCGAGGTCCCGGAGCTCCGCGACGGCCTCGGGATCGGCGGCGACGAGAAGCACCCGCCGCACCCGAGCGGTGGCGACCACGGCGGCGAGCGTGTCGGCGGCGAGCGCCAGCACCAGCCCGGGATGCCGCTCCCGTTCCACGGCACCACGCAGCCGCGACTTCCCGTCGCGGGGGTGTTTCATCGGCACGACCAGGTCCACGTCCACCCGTCCATCTTTACCCCAAAGCCAGCTGCCTTGGGCGCCGGCGGGGAGGTTGTCCACAGGTGGGCCACGTTGTGGACAACTCCGGAGGCCGGCGGGCGGGCTTGTCGGGGTGGACCGCCCGCCCTGGGATGGCCGGGCGGCCCAGAGCCGCTGTTCCGGGTCTGCCGCGGCTGGTCGTGAGTGTTTAGGGCGGTTAGAACCGCCCTAAACACTCACGACCCCCGAGCCCGTCCGGCCGCGCTAGGTGCGGACCACCGTGCTCCGCGTACTGCTCGCGCCCGCGCCGACCGACCCAGTCCAGCCCAGGCCGGCCCGACTCGGCCCGACCCAACCCAACCCAGCCCGGCCCGACTCGACCCAGCCCGGGCTGGGTTGGGTCAGCCCAGCCCAACCCGGCCCCGACCCGACTCGGCCGGGTCCCGCCCCGCCCCGCCCCGCCCGGGCCGGGACGGAGCAGGGGCGTTCCACCTGGGGGTGCGCGCCGTCAGCCACCCTCCCTGGACCGCTCCGACCCCGGCGCGGCAGGATCAAGGGCGGACGTGAGCTGTGGAGGAGGAAGACTGTGGCCCGGCGTGAAAAGGGCGGCTTCTGGGTGGGACTCGCCGCCGTACTGTTCTATCCGGTGACCGGGATCGGGCGGCGGGTGTACGTCGGGAACGAGAAGATCCCGCGCCAAGGGCCCGCGCTGCTCGTGATGAACCACATCTCGCACCTCGATCCCGTCGTCGACGCCGTGTTCGTGCACCGCCAGAAGCGGGTGCCGCGCTTCCTCGGCAAGGAGTCGCTGACCCGGACGCCGATCTTCGGGAAGATCTTCGTCGGCGCCGGGCAGATCCCCGTCTCGCGCGGCTCGGCCGCCGCCGGGGACAGTCTCAAGGCCGCGCACGACGCCCTCCAGCAGGGGAAGCTCGTCGTGATCTACCCCGAGGGCACCATCACCAAGGACCCGGCCGGCTGGCCGAAGGAGTCCTTCACCGGCGCCGCCCGGCTCGCGCTGCAGAACGACGTCCCGGTGATCCCGATCGCGCGCTGGGGCACCAGCCAGATCTTCAACGGCTACACGAAGAAGTTCACGCCGTTCCCGCGCAAGACCGTCACGCACTTCGTCGGCGACCCGCTCGACCTGTCCGCCTACCGCGGCGGCAACACGCGCAGCGCGTCGAAGCTGCGCGAAGTCACGAAGGTGATGATGGACGACGTGACCCGCCTGCTCGGCGAGGTCCGGCACGAGGAGCCGCCGGTGGCGAAGCCGGGGGATCCCGCCTGATGCGCGCCGACGTCCAGCGGGTCACCGTGCTCGGCGCCGGTTCGTGGGGCACCGCCTTCGCGAAGGTGCTCGGCGACGCCGGGCGCGACGTCACGATGTGGGCGCGCCGTGAGCAGGTCGCCGCGGACATCCGCGAGCGCCACGCCAACTCCGCGTACCTGCCCGGGATCGACCTGCCGGACACCATCACGGCGACCACCGACCCGGCCGAGGCCCTCGACGGCGCCGACGCCGTGGTGCTGGGCGTGCCCAGCCAGAGCCTGCGGGCGAACCTCTCGGAGTGGCGCACCCTGCTGCCGGCCGACACGATCCTCGTCAGCCTCGCCAAGGGCGTCGAACTCGGCACGCTCAAGCGGATGAGCGAGGTGATCGCCGAGATCGTCGGGGTCCCGGCCGGCGAGGTCGTGGTCGTCACCGGGCCGAACCTGTCCAAGGAGATCGCCGCCGGGCAGCCGGCCGCGTCGGTGCTCGCCTGCGCCGACCACGAGCGCGCGGTGGCGATCCAGCGCGCCAGCGCCAACTCCTACTTCCGGCCCTACACCAACACCGACGTCGTCGGCTGCGAGCTGGGCGGGGCGTGCAAGAACGTCATCGCGCTGAGCACCGGGATGGCCGCGGGCCTCGGCCTCGGCACGAACACGATGGCGACGCTGATCACCCGCGGCCTGGCCGAGATGGCCCGGCTCGGCGCGAAGCTCGGCGCCGACCCGCTGACGTTCGCCGGGCTCGCCGGGGTCGGCGACCTGGTCGCGACGTGCTCGTCGCCGCTTTCGCGCAACCGGACTTTCGGGGAGCGACTCGGCCGCGGCGACACGCTGGAGCAGGCCCAGGCCGCCGCCGGCGGGCAGGTCGCCGAGGGCGTCATGTCGTGCTCGTCGATCCGGGCGCTGGCGCACAGCGTCGGTGTCGACATGCCGATCACGGACGCGATGCACCGCGTCTGCCACGAGGGTGTCGACCCGCGCCAGGCCGGCGCCGAACTCCTGGGCCGCTCCCAGAAACACGAGTGGTCCTGACCGGCCGGGCGTGACGTACCGCCCGGATGCTGGGAGCTGCTTGACCGGCCTCGTGGCGGCTGGAACTCTGAGCGCCATGTTCGCGCACACCATGATCGAGTCGCGGGGTCGTCACGACCTCCGCGCCGTCGTGTGCGCGTGTCGCTGTTGTCGGTGAACCCCGCCCCGGCCCAGCTCGGCACCCCCTTTTTCTTCTGTGAGGACCCTCATGTTCGCCGTCCCGGACAACACCCTGCTGCGTCCCGAGAACCCCGCGCTGCGCCACCCCGTGCGCGTCGCGCTGGAGGTCGCCGCCGATCGCGACCGTTGGAAGCACCTGCTGCGCTACGACCCGGAGGAGCGCTTCGCGGCGCTCGTCTCGAAGGACGAGCAGCAAGAGGTGTGGCTGATGAGCTGGCTGCCGGGCCAGCGCACCGACCTGCACGACCACGCGATCGCCAGCGGCGCGTTCACGGTGGTCAGCGGCCACCTGACGGAGGCGGTCGCCCGCCGCGCGCCCGACGGCCGCGCGATCACCGAGCTGCACGCGCTCGCCGCGGGGCAGTCGCGGGTGTTCGGCCCGGGCTACGTGCACGAGGTCCGCAACGAAGGCCCGGACCCGGCGGTCTCGATCCACGTCTACCGCGACGCGGGCCGCGCGATGCGCTCGTACCACCTGGACCCGCTGAACGGCCCCGTCCGCGACTGACCTGCCGTGAAGGCCTCCTTGAGGGACTCAGAGTCCCTCAAGGAGGCCTTCACGGCACTTGGCCGGCGTCAGTCGAGGTCGCCGCGCAGGCGGAACTCCTGCTCGATGCGCGTGCGGTCGGCGCCGGCCGCCAGGAGCGTGTGCAGCAGGATGCGGGACTTGCGGGCGTCCAGCCAGCCCGCCATCGTCGCGCCCATCGCGATCAGGCTCGACTCCGAACCGCGGAAGCCGTACGTCGAGCGCAGCGTCGGCCCGGCACCCGTCCGGGACGCGACCACCACCGGCAGCCGCGAAACCAGCCGCTCGACGACGTCGGCCGTGCCGCCCGAGACGTGTCCGGCGCCCGTCGCGGCCAGCACCACCCCGCGCACGCGCGGATCCGCCGCGACCAGGTCCAGCACCGCGCCCGAGTCGTCCAGGCCGGACTCGACCACCGGTACCAGCCCGGTGAAGTCGTCGCCGGAGAGCACCGGCGGCCGGGGCGGCGACGGGTGGAACCAGTGCACCGCCTGCTCGACGACCATGCCGAGCGGGCCCGCGGGCGCCGACGAAAACGCTTCCAGGTGGCTCGAATGCGCTTTCCGGACCCACCGCGCCGCGTGGACGTCGTCGTTCAGCGTCACCATCGCGCCTCGCCCCCGGCCGCGGGGATCGGCCGCGACGGTCAAGGCGTTGCGCAGGTTCGCCGGGCCGTCCGGGCTGAGCAGGCCCGCGTTGCGCATCGCGCCGGTGACGACCACCGGGATCTCCGACGGCCAGCACAGGTCCAGGAAGTACGCCGTCTCCTCGAGGGTGTCGGTGCCCTGGACGACCACGAACCCGTCGGCTTCCTGCGCCAGCCCCCAGTCGCGGCAGCGCAGCAGCGTCGCGAAGTCCATCGATGCGCTGCCGATGCCGGCCAGCGTCTCGGCCCGCACCTCGAACGGCAGGTCCCCGAGCCCGGCGAGCAGCTCCGCGGCGCCGAACCGCGGCACCGCGCCGCCGGAACCGCTCGAAGGGGCCATCGAGATGGTGCCGCCCAGGGTGGCGACCGCGATCAGGGTCATTTGACGGCCTGGAGCGTGTAGCTCGCCGCGATCCGCTGGGGTGTGTCCTTCATCCGCCACTCGTCGACGGCCTCGTCGTGCGCCATCTGACCCGGGACGGCGTTCCACGGCACGCTGTCGTGCTCGGTGAGCCCGGTCAGCGTGAGCCCGTTGGCCAGCAGCGCCGTGACGATCTCGCCCAGCGAATGGGCCCACTCGTGGGTCACCGTCGAGGTCAGTTCGCCGTCGACCCGGACGTAGGTGCCCGGCTCGTCGAACACGAGCGGCTCGGCGTGCTCGAAGTACGGGTACCGCGGCACCGCCGGGTCCACCGTCTCGTCCAGGGTGCCCAGCATCGGGTGCCCTTCGCGGATGAACAGCCGCCCGCCCGGCCGCAGCAGGCCCGCGACGACCTCGGCCCAGCGCGTCACCGAAGGCAGCCAGCACAGCGCGCCGATCCCGGTGTAGACCAGGTCGAAGGTCTCCGCGCCCAGCACGGAGACGGCGTCGTAGACGTTGGCTTCGTGGTAGTCGACGTCCGCGCCCGCCGCCTCGGCCAGCCGCCGGGCCTCGGTCAGCGCCGCGCCCGAGAAGTCCACCCCGGACATCCGCGCGCCCAGCCGCGACAGCGACACCGTGTCCGTGCCGAGGTGGCACTGCAGGTGCACGCCGCGCAACCCCGCGATGTCACCCAGCCGCGGCCGGTCGAACCGCACGACGGCGCTCAGGTACGCCGGATCCGCGGCGAAGCCGGCGAAGTTGTAGTCCGGCGACGCCGCGTGCAGCGGCGCGCGCTCGTCCCAGTTGGCCTTGTTGATCGTGAACGAGTCCGTCACGGCGTCGTCGCGCGCTCGGCCTTGCTGCGCAGCACGCAGAACTCGTTGCCCTCGGGGTCGGCGAGCACGGCCCAGCCGGTGCCGTCGTCGTTGCGCCGGTCGTGGACGAGCGTGGCGCCCAGCCCGATCAGGCGCGTGACCTCTTCGTCACGCGGGACGTCCGGTTGCAGGCACAGGTGCAGGCGGTTCTTGACCGTCTTCGGTTCGGGCACTTTCAGGAACAGCAGGGCGGTGCCGTCGGACAGCTCGATGCCGACCTCGTCGTCACCCGGGTGGTCGCCGTCCGGGATCGGTTTCCCGGTGACCTGGCTCCAGAACTGGCAAAGGGTGTACGGGTCGGCGCAGTCGACGGACACGTTCAGCACGGCGGAAGGCATGCGCAGAGTCTGGCCGAGCGGCCGTGCCGGTGCGACCGGTTTTGGCGGACGCGGTCAGGAAGCCAGGAGGAGCCCCGCGGTCCGGTGCATCCGGCGGCTGTCGTCGACGATGAGGATCTCGCAGCCGGGCCGGTCCGCCGCCCACGTGATGCCCTCGGCGCCCATCGCGAACGCCGCCGTGGCCAGCGCGTCCGCGGTGACCAGGTCCCCGGCCACCACCGTGACGCTCATCAGGCCGGTCGCCGGCGTGCCGTCGCGGCCGTCGAGGATGTGCGAGCCGCGCTCGTAGGCCGCCGACGTCGCGATGGCGCCGTTGCGCGACTCCAGCACCGCGCACACGGCCAGGGGCTGCTCGGGGTGGCGCACGCCGACCCGCCACGGCCGCCCGGGTTCGGGTTCGCCGGCGGTGACGACGTCGCCGCCCGCGTTGAGGCAGAACGTCGTCGCGCCTTCGGCCTTGAGCATGTCGGCGGCGCGCTGCACCGCCCAGCCCTTCACCACCGCGCACGGGTCGAGGCCGCGCCCGGGCAGCCGCGCCCGGAACGCGCCGCCGGAGAGCTGCTCGTAGTACGCGCAGAGCTCCAGCACCTCGATCAGGTCGTCGCTCAGGTCCTCGGCCGGCAGCTCGCCGCGGTCGTAGCGGCTGACCTCGCTGTCCTGCTTGAACGGGCTGAACCTGGCGTCGACGTCGCGGAACCACGCGAAGACGTCGTCGACGACCTCGGCGAAATCACCGTCGTCCCGCAGGTCGAGGGAGATCGGCAGGCCCATCACCTGTTCCACGCGGTTCGTCATCGGTTGCCCCGGGCGTCGATGGCGGCCTGCAGCGACGTCTTGTACGACTCGCTCGTCTCGGTCGCGCCGGTCACCGTGTCGATCTTCGCGCTCTGCGCCTTGATCGCCTCCTCCTGCAGCTTCGGCAGGGCAGTGAGGGCGCGGCCGCCGTCCGGCGCCTGCAGCAGGGTGATCGCGGCCATCCGGGAACCGGTGAAGGTCACCTGGACCTGCACGGTCCCGTAGGTGCTCCACTCGGCGGTGCCCTGCGTGGTCACCGTCGCGTTAGCACTGTCCGGAGTGGACGATGGCGGCGGCGCGGACGTCGTGGGGGAGGTGGACGTGCCCCCGGTCGGCCCACCGGCCGAAGTGGACGGTGGCGCGGCTGATGTGGACGGTGCGACCACGGCCGGTGGCGCCTGGGCGACGGCGGCGTTCTGCACCGGCGGCCCGGGTTCGAACCGCCAGACCGCGATGAACCCCGCGATCGACAGCGCGACGACGAAGATGGTTCTCTTCATGACGACGTCTCCCTAGGCCGCGAGGCTGAAGCGTTCGGCGTGGACCTGGGCCTTGGGCACGCGCAGCTCCCGCAGGCTGCGCAGCACGGCCGACGTCATCCCCGGCGGGCCGCAGACGAAGACGTCGCGCTCGTGCACGTCGGGCACCATCATGTGCAGGTTCGCCGGGCCGAGCATCGTGCCGCGCGGGCCGACCGCCTGGTCGGGTCCGGTGAGGACACTCACCATCGCGCCGCGGGTCTTGGCCAGCTCGTTCAGCTCGGGCAGCAGTACCGCGTCGGCCTGGGTGCGCACCCGGTACAGCACGACGACGTGGCCTTGGATGTCCTCCAGCAGCGCGCGGATCGGCGTGATGCCGACGCCGCCCGCCACGAGCAGGGCGTCGGGGCGCCGCTGGTGGATCGTGGTGAACGCGCCGTACGGGCCTTCGGCGAACACCCGCGTCCCGATGCGGAGGTTGCGCAGCGACGCGCTGGCGTCGCCGAGCGCCTTCGCGGTCAGGCGCAGCGTGCGGCCGTCGGGTGCGGCGGACAGCGAGAAGGGGTTGGCCTGGTACCAGCGGTCCTTGGTGAGGAACCGCCACAGGAAGAACTGGCCGGCGCGGGCCGGCATCCGGTCGAGGTGCTTGCCGCTCATGTAGACCGAAACCACGTCCGGGGCCTCGGAAACCACGGCGGTGACGCGCAGCCGGTGGCGCAGGTTCCGCCACAGCGGGAGCAGTACGCGCCCGGCGAGGACGGCGGCACCGGCGCTGAGCCAGAGCGTCCACCAGTAGCCCTTCGCCATCGGCGAGCCGGCGAACGACGTCCCGAGGGCGATCTGGTGCGTGAACGCGAGGAACACCGCGGCGTAGGTGTAGAGGTGGATGAAGTGCCACGTCTCGTACGCGAGCCGCTTGCGCGCGAACTTCGCCGACGCCGCCCCGACGATGAGGATCACCGCGAACGCGACCAGCGCGCGCAGGATGCCCTCCAGCTGGTTCGCCATGTCCACCAGCTCGTCGACGACGCCGTGGTTCTCGACCTCGGCGTACCCGAAGACGATGAACACGAGGTGCGCAAGCAGGGTCCACAGGATCGTGAAGCCGGTCCAGCGGTGCCACGTCGTGAGCCGGTCCATCCCGATCCGCCGGTCCAGCCAGGGCAGCCGGGCCACCAGCAGCAGCTGGAACGCCATCGCGAGCGCGCCGTACAGCCCGGCCAGCCTGCCGATGCTGATCAGCACGTTGGGCGAGAGCCCGGCCTGCGCGAACAGGGTGGTCGCGGCGGCCACGTTGGCGCCCAGGATGAGGAAAAGGCCGGATTTCGCGGCGATCCGGGGGCGGATCGCCGGGCGCGTGGCCTCGGCGGTCTGCGTCATGCTGGTCACACGGATCCCCCTCGGGTTCGGTTCACGAAGGCCAGCCTCGCCACCGAGCCTGTGGCGAGTCTGGGTGCCGGCTGTCGGGTTCCTGTCGGCCCGGGCCACCGGTCGCCGCCGGCTCGCGCGCCGGGAGAAGATGGGGTGGTGCAGCCCTCCGAACCCGTGCGCCTGCTCGTCGTCGACGACGAGCCGCACATCGCCGACCTCGTCGCCACCGTCGCCCGGTACGAGGGCTGGCAGGCGGTCACGGCCGGCTCCGGCAGGGCCGCGCTGAGCGAGGCGGCGGCGTTCGCGCCGGACATCGTGGTGCTGGACCTGATGCTGCCCGACCTCGACGGCTTCACCGTGCTCGACCGGCTGCGCGCGAACGGCAGCGCGGTGCCCGTGGTGTTCCTCACGGCCAAGGACGCGACGGCGGACCGGATCGCCGGGCTCACCCGCGGGGGTGACGACTACCTGGTGAAACCGTTTTCCGTCGAGGAGCTGATGGCGCGGCTGCGGGCCGTCCTGCGCCGCAGCACCGGCGCCGCGCTCCCGGCCGCGGCGCGCGGGTCCGTGCTGCGCGTCGGGGACCTGACGCTGGACGAGGACACCCGCGAGGTCCGCCGCGGCGACGGGGCGCCCGCCGAGCTGACGCCGACCGAGTACGAGCTGCTGCGCTACCTGATGCGCCGCTCGCCGTCGGTGCTGACGAAGGCGCAGATCCTCGACCACGTCTGGGAGTACGACTTCGGCGGCCGGTCCAATGTGGTCGAACTCGTCATCTCGCACCTGCGGCGCAAGATCGACGCGGGCGCGGGCGAACCGCTGATCCACACCGTGCGCGGCGTCGGGTACGTCGTGCGTCAGGTCAACCGGTGACGGGCTTCTTCCGCCGGTGGTACGGCGCCTGGCAGCGCACCCGGCTCGGCACCCGCATCACACTCGGCCTCGGCGCGCTCGCCCTCGTGGTGTTCGCCGCCGTCGGCGTCACGACGGTCGGCATCATGCACGGCTACCTCGACCGGCGCCTCGACGAGCAGCTGTCCAAGAGCCAGAGCACCCAGCTGCCGAAGCTGCGCGAGACGCACGGCTCGCCGCAGTCGGTCTATTCCTGGTACTCGGCCCTGTACTCGGTGCGTGACGGCGTCGCGACGCCCGAGCCGGGCGGGATGCTGCCCGGCGACGCCCAGCAGCTCGCGAAGATCGCGGCCGACGCGGCCTCGGGCGACGTCACCCGCAACATCTACCTGCACGACGACGGGCCCTACCGGGTCCGCGCCTGCCCGGTCGACACCGATTCGGTGTTGCTGAGCGCCGCGCCGCAGGGGGATCTCAACGGGACGGTCCGGCAGCTGGTCTGGGTCGAGGTCGGCGCGTTCGCGTTCGCGCTGGCCGTGCTGGTCGTCGTCGGACGGCTGGTGCTGCGCCGCGGCCTGCGCCCGCTGGCCGACATGGCCGGTACCGCGCACGACATCGCCTCCCACGACCTCACCGCGAACCCCGCCCTGCCGGTGCGCGCGTCGGGCAGCGGCGGCGGTGTCGAGGTGGAGGAGCTGCGGACGGCGTTCAACGTGATGCTGGCCCACATCGACACGTCCCTGGCGGCCAAGACCGAGGCGAACGAGCGGCTGCGCCGGTTCGTCGCCGACGCGTCCCACGAACTGCGCACACCGCTGACGTCGATCCGCGGTTACGCCGACCTCTTCCGCTACGCGGCGGCGAACGAGCCGGCGGAACGCGAGGCGCACCTGAGCAAGATCCGCGAGGAGACGGCGCGGATGACCGTGCTCGTCGACGACCTCCTGCTGCTGGCCCGCCTCGACGCGCGGGCGGCCGAGACGCCGTTGCGCCCGGAACGGACGGACCTGGCCGAGCTGGCCGGCGACGCGGCGGACGCGTTCGCCGCCGGCCGGCCCGACCACCCGCTGACGTCGTCACTGGACGCGGCGGCGGTGGACGCCGACCCGCTGCGGCTGCGGCAGGTGCTCGACAACCTGCTGGCCAACGCGGCCGTGCACACCCCGCCGGGGACCGCGGTGCACGTCGCGGTGACGGTCGAGGGCGCCGAGGCCGTCGCGCGGGTCACCGATGCCGGGCCCGGCGCCATTGCCCCGGCCGACCAGGAGCGGATCTTCGACCGGTTCTTCCGCATCGACGACTCGCGCACCCGCTCGGGCGGCGGCACCGGGCTCGGGCTGTCGGTGGTGCAGTCCCTGGTGACGGCGCACGGCGGCACGGTCTCGGTGGAGTCCGCCCCGGGCCGCACGACCTTCACCGTCCGGCTCCCGCTGGCCCGCTCGTGAGTGGTTAGGGCGGTTCTAACCGCCCTAACCACTCACGACGAGGTGACCCGGTCGTAGTAGGCGATGATCACGCCCTTGGTGGTCGCGACGCTGCGGGTGAGCGTGAACTCGGTGTAGGGCGCGGGGTCGGCGAACAGGCGCAGGCCGCCACCGAGGGTCAGCGGGTGGATCAGCAGGGCGTAGTGGTCGATCAGCCCGGCCGCGTGCAGCGCGTGCACGAGCGAGGCGCTCCCGATGACCGAGAGGTCGTTGCCGGGCGTGGCTTTCAGCTCGGCGACCGTCTTCGCCGCGTCTCCCCGCAGGAGCACGGAGTTCTGCCACTTGCCGGCGTCGTCGAGGGTGGTCGAAGCGACGTACTTGGTGGCGGCGTTCAGGTGCGTGGTGAACGGGTTGCCGTCCGTCTGCCCGGCCCACGCGCCGATGAAGTCCTCCCAGGTGCGGCGGCCGAACAGCATGTCGCCGAGCTTGCCCATGCCCCGGCTCATCTCCTCGCCCAGGACCTCGTCCTGGTAGCGGCCGCCCCAGCCGCCGTGGGTGAAGCCGCCGCGGGTGTCCTCGTCGGGGCGGCCGAGGCTCTGCACGACGCCGTCGAGGGTGACGTTCATGGTGACGCTGATCGCGCGCACGGGGTTTCCTTCCGCTTGCTTCCTCTGTCGCCGCCTATACGAACGGCGACCGCGCGGATCGACACCGTGCTACCCCCGATCGGTGATGTGCAGCGGAATCACCCAGCCGGGGGAGAGGTCGGCCGACGGCTCGGGCTCGCCGAAGACCGTCCGCACCGGCAGCACCCCGGCCCACGCGGTGTCCGCGCCGACGTCGTCCGGCTCGTCGTCCGGGCCTTCCGCGCGCATCTTCACCGACGCTTCGGCGAGGTCGAGGGAGAGCACGCTGACCGCGGCGAACTCCTTCGCGTTCACCTCCCGCGCGTGGTCCCACGAGCCCGGCGCGAGGTGGTCGGTGAGCACCTTGAGGCCGTGCATCTTGGCTTCGGCGCCGGTGACGAGCTTCGCCTTCCCGAAGATCACCGCGCTGCGGTAGTTCATCGAGTGGTTGTTCACCGAGCGCGCGTAGACGATGCCGTCGAGCAGCGTGACCGTGACGCAGACGTCGAGGTCCTCCGACGCCGTGCGGAGGCTCGACGCGCCGGTGGAGCCGTGCAGGTAGAGCGTGTCGCCGTCGCGGCCGTAGCCGGTGGGCAGGACCAGCGGGACGCCGTCGCGGACGACGCCGAGGTGGCAGATCAGGCCGTCGTCCAGGACGGCGTGCAGCACGGCGCGGTCGGTGACGGCCCGGTTCTTCTTGCGGCCGAGCGTGGTGCGGGGCGTGGTGGACAGCATGCGATCAGCGTCTCGCCCGGCAGTGGCATCGGAAAATGTCCACTTCTCGTACACTTGGGAAGTCCACTTGAGGAGGTCCCGTGACCCACGCCGACACCGCGCTCCCGGTCAGCCTCGACCGCGCGTCCGTCACGCCGCTCGCCGTCCAGCTCGCGGACGCGCTGCGTGAGGCGGCGGCGTCCGGGCACCTGCGCGGCGGCGACCGGCTGCCGTCGACGCGCGCGCTGGCCGGGCGGCTCGGCGTCAGCCGCACCGTGACGTCGGCCGCCTACGAGCAGCTCCACGCGGAAGGGTGGATCGCCGGGCGGCACGGCTCCGGCACCTACGTGACGACGCCGCCGTCGTTCTCGGCTTCGGAAGTGCCGGCGCCCGCTGTCCCGGCTCCCGACGCCGAGCCGCCGTCGCTGCTGGACCTCGGCCCGGGCACGCCGTGGGCGGCCGGGCTGGACCGCGCGGCGTGGCGCCGGGCCTGGCGCGCCGCGGCCGACCCGGACCCGCTGATCCGCGCCCACCGAGCCGGGCTGCCGGAGTACCGCGCGGCGGTGTCGGAGCACCTGCTGCGCCACCGCGGCCTGGCGGCGGGTTCGGTGCTGGCCACCGGCGGCACGACCGCCGCGGTCGTCGAGCTGGCCTCGGCGGTGCTCGAGCGAGGCGACATCGTCGCCGTCGAAGAGCCCGGCTACCAGCGCGCGGTGCAGGCGTTTCTCCGGGCGGGCATGCGGGTCGTCGGCGTCCCGGTGGACGAGGAGGGGCTGCGGCCGGAGGCGATCCCGGCGGGCGCGCGGGCGGTGTACTGCTCGCCGGCGCACCAGTACCCGATGGGCAGCAGGCTGAGCGCGGCCCGGCGGGTTTCGCTGGTCGAGAGGGCACGTTCGGACGGGATGCTCGTCATCGAGGACGACTACGACGGCGAGCTGCGTTTCGACGTCGCGCCGCTGCCGATGCTGGCTTCCCTCGCCCCGGACGTCGTGGCCCACCTCGGGACGACGTCGAAGATCCTCACGCCGACGCTGGGCGCGGGCTGGATGGTGGCCCCGGAGGCGATCACGTCGGCGGTGCTGGCGTACCGCGACCTGACGGGCACGCGGCCGTCCCCGGCGGGGCAGCGGGTGCTGTACGAGTTCGCGCGCAACGGCGACCTCGGCCGGCACCTGCGCAAGATCCGCCGCGAGATGGCGGAGCGCCGGACGCTGCTGGCGGGGGCCTTGGCGGGGGCGGGCATCCCGGTCCGCGGCGACGACGCGGGGGCGCACCTGGTGGTGCCGTTCCCGTCGGCCGCGGTGGAGGCCTCGGTGATCGCGACGGCGGAGCGGCGCGGGATCCGGCTGGACGGCTTGGCGCGGCACTTCGCAGGGGTGCCGACGGCGCACGGGGTGGCGATCGGCTACGCGGGCTGTAGTCGGGAAGCGCTGGTCGCGGCGCTGCCGACCTTGGTGTCGGTGCTGCGCTGACAACGCCCCTCGTAGCTAACGACGTGCCGGGTCCGCCGGGGTTGCGTTCGTCGCGCGCGGGGTCGCGCTCGTCGCACGGGGCTGGGCTGTTCGCCGAGGTCACCGGGTACGGTGGCTCACCATGAGCGAGAAGATCCGGGTGGCGGTCGTGTTCGGCGGGCGCAGCAGCGAGCACACCATCTCGTGCCTGTCCGCGGGCAGCGTCCTGGGGAACCTCGACCCGGAGCGGTTCGAAGCCGTGCCGGTCGGCATCACCCGGGAAGGCCGCTGGGTGCTCGGCACCGGTGACTCCGCGCAGCTCGCCATCCGCGGTCGTGAACTGCCGTCGGTCGACGACGGCAAGGGTCTCGTCCTCGCGGGCGATCCGTCCAGTCAGGGGCTCGTCGCCGTCGAGCCGGGCCGGGAAAGTGAGCTGCTGTCCCAGGTGGACGTCGTCTTCCCGGTGCTGCACGGCGCCTTCGGCGAGGACGGCACCATCCAGGGCCTCCTCGAGCTCGCCGGCATCCCGTACGTCGGGCCGGGTGTGCTCGCCAGCGCGGCCGCCATGGACAAGGAGACCGCGAAGAAGCTCCTGGCCGCCGAAGGGCTTCCGGTCGGCACCTTCGCCGCGCTCCGCCGTGGACAGTCCACTTTGGACGACGCCGGCCGTGTGAAGCTCGGCCTGCCGGTGTTTGTGAAGCCGTCGCGCGCCGGGTCGTCGGTCGGCATCAGCCGTGTGACGTCCTGGGACGACCTCGACGCCGCCATCGAGCTGGCCCGCGCCACCGACCCGAAGGTCCTCGTGGAGGCCGCCGTCGTCGGGCGTGAGGTCGAGTGCGGGGTCCTCGAGTTCCCGGACGGCCGCGTCGAAGCGTCGCTCCCGGCCGAGATCCGTGTCCTGTCCGAGGACGAAAACGCCTGGTACGACTTCGAAACCAAGTACCTCGGCGACGACGCCGAGCTGGACATCCCGGCCAAGCTCGACGACGCCGTCACGGAAAAGCTCCGCACCATGGCGGTCGATGCCTTCCGCGCGCTGGACTGCCAGGGCCTCGCCCGCGTCGACTTCTTCGTGGGCGCCGACGGCGAGCCGAGCATCAACGAGGTCAACACCATGCCCGGCTTCACGACGAAGTCCGCCTACCCGAAGATGTGGGAGGTCACGGGCATCGACTACCCGACCCTGCTGACCACGCTCATCGAAACGGCGATCGCCCGCGGCACCGGCCTGCGCTAGCCAAAAGCCGTGAAGGCCACCTTGAGGGACTCTGAGTCCCTCAAGGTGGCCTTCACGGACTTGTCAGCTGAACCGCAGCGGACGCGCGGGGAGCTTCGCGGCCACCGCGTCCGAGATCTGCTGCAGCGGGCCCGTGCCGGCGCTGTCCGGCACCGTGAGCGCCGAATAGACCTCGCGGTCCACCACGTACCACGTCGACGCGCCCTCGCCCGGGACCCGCAGCCACTGGACGCCGTTCACCAGCCGCAGCTGCGCCGTCGGCGTCAGCTCCGGCGGACGGTCCAGGCCGCAGCGCAGGACCAGCGGGTCGTCCGTGCCCCACGCCACCGTCGCCGGCGGGGCCGGCTCGGCCAGGGTGCGCAGCGGCAGCTGGGCGCCGTTCGACGTCAGCTCGGACGGCACGGCACCCAGCAGCGTCTTGCACGCCGGGGACGCGGCCTGCGGCGCGGGCACGGGGACCAGCGGCAGCGGGCCGGCCGCGGGATCGGGGGAACGGTGAGTCAGGGCGAAGACGGCGACGGCGACCGCCAGGGCCACGGCGAGCGCGGCGGCCGTGACGAGCACCACCCTGGGTGGCGCGCCGGTGTCGGATTCGGGCACCGGACCACTACACCACTGGAGACGTTTCGAGGGGTCTGGGGGGTCGTCCCCCAGGAACGTCCCTGCTCAGAGATGCACGACCGGGCAGGTCAGGGTCCGCGTGATGCCTTCCACGTTCTGCACCTTCGCGACCACGAGCTGGCCCAGCTGGTCCACGCTGTCGGCGGCCGCGCGCACGATGACGTCGTACGGGCCGGTGACATCCTCCGAGCTGGTCACACCAGGGATGCTCGAGATCTCGGCCGCCACCGCGGCCGCCTTGCCGACCTCGGTCTGGATGAGGATGTATGCGTGGACCACGGCGCGCCCTTTCGTCGGGATCGATCGGCTCAGGGTAGGAACTTGAGAGCAGGAACGTTCACAGCAACGTAACGGCAGCTCACGGAAAAACATAGGGCATCCGACTATCGGTGATCGACTCTTTGTCCCGGTAGAGAAAGCAGAGGTGACCGGTGTCACCGAACGACGCAACGGTCGCCGAGACCGGGGAGTTCGCGCTCATCCGAGCCGTCACGCAAGGACGCCGCCAGCCGCCGGGCACACTGCTCGGCCCCGGCGACGACGCCGCCGTGATCGCCGCCCCCGACGGGCGGGTGGTCGCCAGCACCGACGTCCTGGTGCAGGGGGTGCACTTCCGGCTCGACTGGTCCGCCCCGGAGCACGTAGGGCGCAAGGCCGTCGCGGTCAACCTGGCCGACATCGCCGCCATGGGCGCCACCCCGACGTCCGTCCTGGTCGGCCTCGCCTGCCCGCCCGACACCCCGCGGGACGTCATCACCGCCCTGGTCGACGGCATGTGGGCCGAGGCCGAACGCGCCGGCATCGGCGTCTCCGGCGGCGACATGGTCCGCGCCGACCAGCTCGTGATCAGCGTCACCGCGCTCGGCGACCTCGGCGACCGCGAGCCGGTGACGCGCTCGGGCGCCCGCCCCGGCGACGTCGTCGCGGTCTGCGGGAAGCTCGGCTGGGCCGCCGCCGGTCTCGCGGTGCTCGGGCGCGGCTTCCGGTCCCCGGTCGGCGTCGTCAACGCGCAGCGCGCCCCGGAACCGCCCTACGAGGCCGGTCCCCGCGCCGCGCTCGCCGGGGCCACGGCGATGATCGACGTCTCCGACGGCCTCCTGGCCGACCTCGGGCACATCGCCGAGGCCTCCGGCGTCGGCATCGACGTCCGCACCGCCGACCTCGACGTCCCCGCCCGGCTCACCGAAGTCGGCGCGGCTCTGGGCGCCGACCCCCTCGACTGGGTCCTCACCGGCGGTGAGGACCACGCCCTGGTGGCCACGTTCCCGTCGTTCGCCGAGCTGCCGGACGGCTGGCGCGCCATCGGCGTCGCGACCATGCCGGACTCGGGGATCACCGTGGACGGCAAGCCTTCTACGCGCGAAGGCGGCTGGACACACTGGCGCTGAAGTAGGCTCCACGGACGTGAGAATCGTTCCGGTCCCCTACGACCACCCCGACGCGGCCAAGCTCATGGCCGCGGTGCAACAGGTGTACGTCGAGCGCTACGGCGACGAAGACGCCACCCCGATGAACCCCGAGCAGTTCGACCCGCCGCAGGGCCTGTTCCTCGTCGGCTACCAGGGCGAGGAAGCCGTCGCCTGCGGGGCGTGGCGCGCGCACGACGGCCCCGCCCCCGACTTCCAGGACGGCGACGCCGAGTTCAAGCGGATGTACGTCGCCGATTCCGCGCGGGGCCGCGGGTTCGCGCGGATGATCCTGTTCGAGCTGGAGCGCACGGCGGCGTTGTCCGGCCGCAAGCGCGCGGTGCTGGAGACCGGTACCAAGCAGCCGGAGGCGATCGCGCTCTACGCGTCCTCGGGCTACGTCGAGATCCCGAAGTTCGGCGTGTACAAGAACGAGGAGTCGAGCCGGTGTTACGGCAAGGACCTCAGCGGGGCGTGAGCTTCAGCAACGCGGCCGCGTGCGGGCGCAGCGACGCGGAAACCGCGGTGCCCACGTCGCGGTGAGACCACAGGTCCCGGACGTTCCAGGCGCCCGGGACCGTCGCGGACACGGTCGCGGTGGTGGTGCCGGTGTTGAGCAGCACCACCGCGAACCCGCCGCCGGACAAGGGTTTGCCCCACACCTGGTAGCCGGGACCGGCCGCCAGCCGCCGGCCCTGACCCCCCGCGAAGTCCTGGTCGACGGCGATCGCCTCCGGGTTGCCCAGCGTCGCGAGGTCGTCGTCACCCAGCATCGCCGGGTCGGTCCCGGCGAACAGCGGCGCGTTCAGCACCGCCCAGACGCTGAAGTGCGCTCGGGCCTCGTCCGCGGTCAGCGTGCCGTTGCCGACCTGCAGCATGTCCGGGTCGTTCCAGCCGCCCGGCGAGCCACTGTGGACGGCGACGGCGGCCTGCTGGTCGATCGTCGCGAGCACGGAATCCCAGGTCGGGGTCAGGTCGTAGGTGGTCCGCCACAGGTTCGCCACCGGCCGCGCCCAGGTCCACGGGCTCGAGACGCCGTATTCGGAGATCGCGTAGACGATCGGGCGGGGGAGCGCGGCGAGCTCGTCGCGCATCTTTTCGAACGCCGCCTTGGGGTCGAGGCCGTCGACGGTGTCGGCGTTGCACCAGTCGTACTTGAGGTAGTCGACGCCCCAGCGGCCGAACGTCTCGGCGTCCTGCTGTTCGTGCCCGAGCGAGCCGATGCCGGACGCGGGGTAGGCGTCGTTGGCCATCGCGCAGGTCCGGCTGCCCGGCACGGCGTAGATGCCGAACAGCAGGCCGCGGGAGTGCACGTAGTCGGCGAGGTCGGCGATGCCGTGCGGGAACCGCGTGGGGTCGGCCTGCAGGGAGCCGTCGGCGTCGCGAGCCGGCGCCTGCCAGCAGTCGTCGACGACGACGTAGCGGTAGCCCGCGTCCCGCAGGCCGTCGTCCGCGAGCGCGTCGGCGGCCTTCTTGACGACGTCTTCGGTGAGGTCGTAACAGCGGACCTGGTTCCAGCTGTTCCAGCCCATCGGCGGGGTCGTGGCCAGGCCGTTCGCCAGCGCGGGGGCCGCGGCGACCGGCACGCTCAGCAGCCAGGTCAGCACGACGAGGAGGAGCACGAGGGCGGTGCTTCTCGGACGGGTGTGCGGGTTCGCGGCGATGACGTGATCCAATCGCAGAGCACGTGAAACCGCAGTCACCCGGAGGCGGCATGCCCATTTACGCGCTCGGTTCGCTCGAACCGACGATCCACCCCGACGCCTACGTCCACCCGGACGCGACCGTCATCGGCGACGTCCGGATCGCCGCCCACGCGTCGGTGTGGCCGCAGACCGTGCTGCGCGGCGACCACGGCCACATCGAGATCGGCGAGCGCTCCAACGTCCAGGACGGGTGCGTCCTGCACTGCACCGAGCGGCACCCGACGATCCTCGGGCCGTCGTCGGCGATCGGGCACGCGGTGCACGTCGAGGGCGCGACGATCGGCACCGGCTGCCTGATCGCCTCCGGTTCGGTGGTGCTCAACGGCACGGTCATCGAGGACGGGGGCATGGTCGGCGCCGGCGCGGTGCTCTCGTACGGCTCGTACGTGAAGTCCGGCGAGATCGCGCTCGGCGTGCCCGCGAAGACGCGGGAGAACAAGTCGTTCGGGCCGGAGAGCATCGCTCTCGTCGTGGATTCCTACGTCGAGCGGGCGAAGCGGTTCCGCGTCGAACTCCGGCGGCTCGACCCGCGCGAGTGACGGCGGCCACGGCCGGTAAGCTCGCCGCCCGTGACCGCACGACCGTTGCAGGACATCGTCGAGGCAGGCTGGGCCGAGGCCCTCGAACCGGTGGCGCCGCAGGTCGCCGTGATGGGGGAGTTCCTCCGCGCGGAGATCGCCGCCGGCCGGACCTACCTCCCGGCGGGTGAGCACGTGCTGCGGGCGTTCCAGCAGCCGTTCCACGACGTCCGGGTGCTGATCGTCGGCCAGGACCCGTACCCGACGCCCGGGCACGCGGTCGGCCTGAGCTTTTCGGTGGCGCCGGACGTCCGGCCGATCCCGAAGAGCCTGATCAACATCTACAAGGAGTACGCCGAGGACCTCGGCCACCCGCTGCCGGCCAACGGCGACCTGACGCCGTGGGCCGACCAGGGCGTCCTGCTGCTCAACAGGGCCCTGACGGTGCAGCCGGGCAAGTCGAACTCGCACCAGGGCAAGGGCTGGGAAGACGTCACCGAGCAGGCGATCAAGGCCCTCGCGGCCCGGTCGGAGCCGATGGTGGCGATCCTCTGGGGCCGCAACGCCCGCAACCTGCGCCCGATGCTCGGTGAGGTGCCGTGCATCGAGTCCGCGCACCCGAGCCCGCTCTCGGCGCACAACGGCTTCTTCGGGTCACGCCCGTTCAGCCGCGCCAACCAGCTGCTGGAGCAGCAGGGCGCCGCGCCGGTCGACTGGAAACTCCCGTAGGTTCGGTGTCCGGATCGGGGTGACGGCTCCGACCAGGGGGAAACCTTTGGAGGAGAAATGAACGTCACATCGGCCGACGGCACGTCCATCGCCTACGAGCAGCGCGGCACGGGGGCGCCGGTGATCCTGGTCGGCGGCGCGTTCAACGACCGGACCACGGTCGCGGGCCTGGCCGAAGTGCTGGCAGCGGACTTCACGACGATCGCGTACGACCGGCGTGGCCGGGGCGACAGCGGCGACACCGGTCCTTATGCCGTCGAGCGGGAGATCGAGGACATCGCGGCGCTGATCGAGCACGTCGGAGGCTCGGCGTCGGTCTTCGGCCATTCGTCGGGCGCGGTGCTGGCCCTGGAGGCGGCCGGAGCGGGTCTCGCGATCGAGAAGGTGGTGGCGTACGAACCGCCGTACGCGACCGACGCGGAGTCGCGCGCCGACGTCACGGAGAAGGTGACCGCGCAGATCGCGGCGGGCGACCGCGACGGCGCGGCGGCGACCTTCCTGGAGGTCGCGGGCACCCCGCCCGAGGTGATCGAGGGGATGAAGCGGGCCCCGGTCTGGGGCTGGTTCACCTCGCTGGCCCACACGCTCCCGTACGACCTGACGATCTGCGGCCCGGGCGCCCGCCCGCGCAAGGACCACCTGGCCCGCATCACGGCCCCGGCGCTGGTCATCGGCGGCGGCGCGAGCCCGGAGAAGCTGCAGTCAGGAGCCCGCGTCGCGGCGGCCGCGGTCCCCGGCGCCCGCCACGAGACCCTCCCGGGCCAGGACCACGGCGTCCTGCAGCACCCGGAATCCCTGCGCGACCTGCTGGTCGACTTCCTCAAGTAACCCGAAGGTCCGTGAAGGCCTCCTTGAGGGACTCTGAGTCCCTCAAGGAGGCCTTCACGGACTTGGCGGGCGCACCCAGGCCGAACATAAAAATGGCGGGTGCTCCGGAGAGCACCCGCCATTTTCGAACTCTTCTCGCCTCAGCCGCGAACGACCTTGCCCGCCTTGATGCACGAGGTGCACACGTTCAGGCGCTTGCGCTGGGAAATACCCACCTTGGCGTGAACGGTCTGGATGTTCGGGTTCCACCGGCGGTTGGTACGCCGGTGGGAGTGCGAGACCGACTTGCCGAAGCCGGGTCCCTTGCCACAGACGTCGCACACGGCAGCCACGTCGAACTCCTTTGGATCTGGGTCATAGAGATGAGCCCAGATGCACTGGGCAACTCGACCATAGTAACCAGTGGCTCAGCCGTGTCCCGCACGGGGTCGATACGCTCGCTCCGGAACGACGAGGAGGTCACGGAGTGCGGGTGCTGGACGCGGCGGCGGTGTCGGCCTGGGCCGCGGGTTGTGTGCGCAGCCTGGCGAGCCTGCGGCCGGCCATCGACGGGATCAACGTCTACCCCGTGGCGGACTCCGACACCGGCTCCAACATGCTCTTCACGATGACCGGCGCGGCCGCCGGACTCGACCACGCCGAGCCGGAAACCGCCGCCGACGCGCTGAAGGTCCTCGCGCGCGGGGCCGTCGCCTCGGCCAAGGGCAACTCCGGCGTGATCCTCTCCCAGGTCGTGCGCGGGCTGGCCGACCGGGCCGAGGGTGAGCTGGACGGTCCGTGGCTGGCCGTCGCGCTGGGCCACGCCGACGAGGTCGCCACCGGGGCCGTGAGCCGGCCGGTCGCCGGGACCATCCTGACCGTCCTGCACGCCGTCGCCCTCGCCGTGCGCGGCGATACGCGCCCGCTCGCCGACGTGGCGCAGACCGCCGCGAAGGAAGCCGCGCACGCCCTCGAGAAGACGCCTCTCCAGCTGCCCGCGCTGGCCAAGGCCGGGGTCGTCGACGCCGGGGCCCGCGGGCTCGTCGCCGTGCTCGACGCCCTGGTCGGGGTGCTCACCGGCACCGCGGTCGAGCAGGACCACGCGCTGGAAGCGCCGGTCGTGGAAGACCAGGTGTACGCCTGGGAGGTCATGTACCTGCTCGACGGCGTCGACGAGGAGAGCCTGCCGACCCTGCGCAAGGAGCTGGGCGGCCTCGGCGACAGCGTCACCGTGGCCGGCGACGGCTCGGGCAGTCACGCCGTGCACGTCCACTGCGCCGACATCGGCGCCGCCATCGAAGCCGGGCTGACGCTGGGCCGGCCACGCCGGATCCGCGTCGAACCGCTGCTCACGCCGACGCCGATCGAGCCGGGCGGCGGGATCGACCGCACGGTCGTCGCCGTCGTGCACGGTGGTGGGCTGGCGGAGGTGCTGCGTGCCGAGAGCATCCCGGTCCTCGAAGTGCCCGAGGGCACCGTGCCGAGCGTCGAGGACATGATCGGCCTGCTCAACGAGGCCGCCGGCCGGCACGTCACGGTGCTGCCGGGCGGGGTCGCGCTGACCGCGGCGGCCGACACCGCGGCGGGCCACGCGATGGCCGCCGACCGGGACGTCGTGGTCATCCCGTGCACGTCGCCGGTGCAGGTGCTCGCGGCGCTGGCCGTGCACGACGCCGGGCGCCGCACCAACGACGATGTCGTCGCGATGGCCGAGGCGGCCGCCGCGACCAGGCGTGGCGAACTGCGGATCGCCCGCGAAGAGTCGCTAACCTGGGTGGGCCGGGCCCAGTCCGGCGACGTGGTCGGCCTGGTCGACGACGAGGTGGTGCTGATCGAGCCCGCCCCGGCGTCGGAGACCAACCTCGTCGCGGCGGCGATGAAGGTGCTGAACCGGATGCTGGCGCTGGGCGGGGAACTGGTGACGGTGCTGAGCGGGGCCGCCGCGCCGCCGGGGGTCGCCGAGGAGCTCGCGGAGCAGCTCCGGCTGGAGCACCCCGAGGTGGAGCTGGCCGGGTACGCCGGCGGGCAGGCGGCCGCCGTGCTGCTGATGGGAGTCGAATAGCGATGGCCGGACTGCGCGACAAGCTGCCGTTGCTGCTGGGCGCCAAGACGGCGAAGGCGCTCGCCACGGCGTTGGACATCGAGACGGTCAGCGACCTGCTGCGCCACTACCCCCGCCGCTACGCCGAGCGCGGCGAGCTCACCGACATCGCCGGCCTCGAGCTGGGCGAGCACGCGACCGTGCTGGCGCGCATCGAAAAGGTGAGCAAGCGCCGGATGAAGGCCCGCAACGGGACCATCATCGACATGGTGATCACCGACGGGAAACGCCGGCTCACGTGCGCCTTCTTCAACCAGGCCTGGCGGGAGAAGGACCTGGTGCCGGGCAAGTCCGGCCTGTTCGCCGGCAAGGTCTCGGCGTTCCGCGACACCCTGCAGCTGACCAACCCCGAGTACGAGCTGTTCGAGGCCGACCGCGAAGCCGAGGCCATGGACGACTTCCTGGCCGCCATCATCCCGGTCTACCCGGCGGCGCAGGGCATGCCGACGTGGTCGATCGCCAAGTGCGTGCGCCAGGTGCTCGACGTCCTCGAGGTCGACGAGGACCCGATGCCGCCGGAGCTGCGGCGGCTCCAGCACCTGGGGGACCTCGAAAACGCGCTGCGCGGCATCCACCGCCCGGAGAACTGGGCGCACCTGGAGGCCTCGCGCAAGCGGCTCAAGTGGGACGAAGCGATGGCCGTGCAGCTGATCTTCGCGCAGCGCCGGCATTCCGCGATCTCCCGGCCGGCGAAGGCGAACCCGCACGTCGACGGCGGGATCATGGACGCCTTCGACAAGCGGCTCCCGTTCGACCTCACCGCGGGCCAGCGCGGCATCGGCGACGAGATCGCCGCCGACCTGGCGACCGAGCACCCGATGAACCGGCTGCTGCAGGGCGAGGTCGGCTCGGGCAAGACGATCGTCGCGCTGCGGGCGATGCTGCAGGTCGTCGACAACGGACGGCAGTCCGCGCTGCTGGCGCCGACCGAGGTGCTCGCCGCCCAGCACGCGCGGTCGTTGCGCGAGATGCTCGGCGACCTGGCGCAGGCCGGCGAGCTGGGCGCGGCCGAGAAGGCCACCCGCGTCACGCTGCTCACCGGGTCGATGGGCGCGAAGGAACGCAAGAAAGCGTTGCTGGAAGCCATGAGCGGCGAAGCGGGCATCATCGTCGGTACGCACGCGCTGATCCAGGAGACCGTGCAGTTCGCCGACCTCGGCCTGGCCGTCGTCGACGAGCAGCACCGCTTCGGCGTCGAACAGCGCGACGCCCTGCGCACCCGCGGCAGTGAGGGCACCAGCCCGCACGTGCTGGTGATGACCGCGACGCCGATCCCGCGCACGGTCGCCATGACCGTCTACGGCGACCTGGAGATCTCCGCGCTGCGCGAGATGCCGGTCGGCCGCTCGCCGATCAGCACGACCGTCGTCCCGGTGGCGGAGAAGCCGGCGTGGATGGAGCGCGTCTGGCAGCGCGTCACCGAAGAGGTGTCGAAGGGGCACCAGGCTTACATCGTGTGCCCGCGGATCGGCGACGAGCCGCCGTCGGACAAGAGCGACAAGCGGCCGCCGGTCGCCGTCCTCGACATCGCGCCGCAGCTGGTGGAGGGGCCACTCAAGGGGCTGCGCATCGCGGTGCTGCACGGCCGGATGCCCGCGGACGACAAGGACGCCGTGATGCGGGCCTTCGCCGCGGGGGAGCTGGACGTGCTCGTGGCCACCACCGTGATCGAGGTCGGCGTCAACGTGCCGAACTCGACGGCGATGGTGATCATGGACGCCGACCGGTTCGGCATCAGCCAGCTGCACCAGCTGCGCGGCCGCGTCGGCCGGGGCAGCGTGCCGGGACTGTGCCTGCTGGTCACCGAAGCCCTCGACGGTACGACGACCCGCGAACGGCTGGCGGCGGTCGAGTCGACCACGGACGGTTTCGAGCTGTCCCGCCTCGACCTGGAGCTGCGCCGCGAGGGGGACATCCTCGGCGCCGCGCAGTCCGGGAAGCGGTCCACGCTGAAGCTGCTTTCCCTGCTGCGGGACGAAGACGTCATCGCGGAATCACGTGCGCGGGCGCAGGAGATCGTCGAGAAGGACCCGGCGATCTCGAAGTTCCCCGGCCTGGCCCAGATGGTCGCCGACGTCGTCGACGTCGAGCGCGCGGAGTACCTGGAGAAGTCGTGACCGCCGTCGTCCGGCCCGCCACCGTCGACGACGCGGGGGCGATCGGCGAGATCCACGTGCGCTCCTGGCAAGCGGCGTACGACGGCTTGATGCCGGCGGACTTCCTCGCCGGCATCCCGGTCGAGGACCGGACGGCGGGCTGGGCCCGCACCCTGCGCGACGGCGGCCGTGTGCTGGTGGTGGCCGACCCGGAGGTGGTCGGCTTCGCGGCGTTCGGGCCGCGCCGCGACGGGCCGGACGAGGGTGAGCTGTACGCGATCTACCTGCACCCGCGGGTGTGGAGCCGCGGCCTGGGCCGGCTGCTGCACGCTTCGGTGCTGGAGTCGCTGGCCGCGAGCTGGCCGGCCGCGGTGCTGTGGGTGCTGGCGACGAACGAGCGCGCGAAGGCGTTCTACGAGCGCGCGGGCTGGTCCCTCGACGGCGGCTCGCGCACCGAAACGATCGCCGGTGGCACGGTTTCGCTGGAGGAGCTGCGGTTCAGGCGTCCGTTGCCGTGACGAACACACCGGCTTTGGCGGCCGCCGCCGCCGCGGCCGCGGCAACTCCCGCGTCGTTCGGCGTGACGCCTTCGCGCGAGACGAACAGGCGGTAGAAGACCGGTCCGCAAGCGACGCGCACGACCTCGACCGCGTCCGTTCCGGCCGGGACCTCGCCCCGGGCCACGGCGCGCTCGACGATCGGCGCCGACCGCGCGTGCCGATCGACGTAGAACTCCTCCAGGGCCTCGGCCGCGCGGGTCGAGAGGAACGCCGCCGAGATCGAGGCGATCGGGAGTTCGCGCAGGCCCGGCTCGGTGAAGAAGCGCACCAGCTCCAGGTTGACCTCGCGCAGGTCGCCTTCGAGGGACCCGGTGTCCGGCGCGGCCCACTCCTGCTCGGTGCCCATCAGCAGCGCCGCCGCGACCAGGCCCTCGGCGGACTCCCAGCGGCGGTACAGCGTCGTCTTGTGCACACCGGAGCGTTCGGCCACCGCTTCGACGGTCAGCTCGGCGTAGCCGCGTTCGCCGAGCAGCTCGAGCGTCGCGTCGAGGGCGGCGCGGCGGGTCCGCTCGGTGCGGCCTCCCGGGCGCTGCGTGCCGATGGTCTCCAAGTGCCACTCCTGTTGCGTTAGTGCCCTCAGTGTAGATCAGCCGATCGGGCGACAGCCCCGAGTTGTCGCGGCCCCGGCGCGCGGGTACCACGCTGATCATGAGGAAACGACGGGGTGTTCTCGTGGCCGTGGCCATCGTGCTCGCCGGGCAGGCGCCGGCGGCCGCCGCCGGTGGAGTGCAGCAGGATCCGCCCAGCTGGGGGCTGGACCGGATCGACCAGCGGAGCGGGCTCGACCACGCCTACCGCTACGGCGATGACGCGGCCGGCGTCACGATCTACGTGATCGACAGCGGCGTCGACCCGCGGCACCCCGACTTCCAGGGCCGCGTCGCGCCGGGGCGGGACTTCCTCGGCGGCGGTACCGACACGGCCGACACCAACGGTCACGGCACCCGGCTCGCCGGGATCGCCGCGGGCCGGGACTACGGCGTCGCGAAGGGCGCGCAGATCGTGCCGGTGCGGGTGCTCGACAAGGACGGCGGCGGCGCGACCGAGGCGATCATCGCCGGGCTCGACTGGGTCGCGCAGAACGCCCGGCAGCCCGCGGTCGCCGTCCTCGGCATCGGCGGCGTCCCGAACGACCAGCTCGACGCGGCCGTGAAACGCCTGGCCACGGTGCTGCCGATCGCCGTCCCGGCCGGCAGCGAGACGGCGGACGCGAGCGGCTTCTCGCCGGGGCGCGTCACCGAGGCGCTGACCGTCGGGGCGATCGACGACCAGGACCACCCGGACAAGGCGTCCAACTTCGGCCAGGACGTCGACCTGTACGCGCCGGGTGTCGACGTCCCGAGCCCGATCGCGGGCGGCACGACCGCGGGCCCGGAGTCGGGCACGTCCGTGGCCGCGGCGTTCGCGGCCGGAGCGGCGGCGATCTACCTGGCCCGGCACCCCGGCTCGACGCCGGCGCAGGTGGACCAGGCGCTGGTGCAGGCCGCGACGCCGGACGCGCTGAAGGGCGTCCCGGAGGGCACGGCCAACCGGCTGCTCTACGTGCCGCCGGCGTCCTGAGACCTCACCGGGTGGTGCCACCGGGGCGGATCGGCCAATCTTTCCACGCGCATGATGTCCATCACCTGGTATGCAGCTCCCGCCCACCGGGAAAAACCGGGTAACGTGCGCTGACTACCGATCCAAACGGGAAGGACCGGGCATGTTCCGCAAGGTGCTGGTGGCCAACCGCGGTGAGATCGCGATCCGCGCGTTCCGCGCCGGCTTCGAACTGGGCGCGGGCACGGTCGCCGTGTTCCCCCACGAAGACCGCAACTCGCTGCACCGGCTGAAGGCCGACGAGGCGTACGAGATCGGCGAACCCGGTCACCCCGTGCGCGCTTATCTTTCGGTCGACGAAATCGTGGCCGCGGCGAAGAAGGCCGGGGCCGACGCCGTCTACCCGGGTTACGGCTTCCTGTCGGAGAACCCGGACCTCGCGCGCGCGTGCGAGGAAGCGGGGATCACCTTCGTCGGCCCGAGCGCCGACATCCTCGAACTCACCGGTAACAAGGCCCGCGCGGTCAAGGCCGCGCGCGAGGCCGGTGTCCCGGTGCTCGGCTCTTCGGAGCCCTCCAGCGACATCGACGCGCTGGTCGCGGCGGCCGACGAGCTGGGTTTCCCGGTGTTCGTCAAGGCCGTCGCCGGTGGTGGCGGGCGCGGCATGCGCCGCGTCCTGGAGCCGGCGCAGTTGCGCGAGTCCATCGAAGCCGCGGCGCGCGAGGCGGAGTCCGCCTTCGGTGACCCGACGGTGTTCCTCGAGAAGGCCGTCGTCGAGCCGCGGCACATCGAGGTGCAGATCCTCGCCGACGCCGAGGGCAACGTCATCCACCTCTACGAGCGCGACTGCTCGGTGCAGCGCCGCCACCAGAAGGTCGTCGAGCTGGCCCCGGCGCCGAACCTCGACCCCGAGCTGCGGGACCGGATCTGCGCCGACGCCGTGAAGTTCGCGCGCCAGATCGGCTACCGCAACGCCGGCACCGTCGAGTTCCTGCTCGACAAGCAGGGCAACCACGTCTTCATCGAGATGAACCCGCGCATCCAGGTCGAGCACACGGTCACCGAAGAGGTCACCGACGTCGACCTCGTGCAGTCGCAGCTGCGGATCGCCTCCGGCCAGACCCTGGACGACCTGGGCCTGAGCCAGGACAAGATCTACCTGCGCGGCGCCGCGCTGCAGTGCCGCATCACCACCGAAGACCCGGCCAACGGCTTCCGCCCGGACACCGGGATGATCTCCGCCTACCGCTCGCCGGGCGGCTCGGGCATCCGGCTCGACGGCGGCACCGCCTTCTCCGGCACCGAGATCAGCGCCCACTTCGACTCGCTGCTGGTGAAGCTCACCTGCCGCGGCCGCGACTTCGAGACCGCCGTCGGCCGCGCGCGCCGTGCCGTCGCCGAGTTCCGGATCCGCGGGGTGGCCACGAACATCCCGTTCCTGCAGGCCGTGCTCGACGACCCGGACTTCCGCGCCGGGCGCGTCACGACGTCGTTCATCGAGGAGCGTCCGCACCTGCTGACCGCGCGGCACTCCGCCGACCGCGGCACGCGGCTGCTGACCTACCTCGCCGACCAGACGGTCAACAAGCCGCACGGTGAGCGCCCGAAGACCCCGGACGCGACGCTCAAGCTGCCGAAGCTGCCGAAGGACGCCCAGCCGCCCGCCGGTTCGAAGCAGAAGCTCGTCGAACTGGGCCCGGGCGGGTTCGCGGAGTGGCTGCGGAAGTCGCCGCACGTCGGCGTCACCGACACGACCTTCCGCGACGCGCACCAGTCGCTGCTCGCCACCCGCGTCCGCACCAAGGACCTGCTCGCGGTGGCGCCGGTCGTCGCGAACACGGTGCCGCAGCTGCTGTCGCTGGAGTGCTGGGGCGGCGCGACCTACGACGTCGCGCTGCGGTTCCTCGCCGAGGACCCGTGGGAGCGGCTCGCCGCGCTGCGCGAGGCCGTGCCCAACATCTGCCTGCAGATGCTGTTGCGCGGGCGCAACACCGTCGGCTACACGCCGTACCCGACCGAGGTGACCACCGCCTTCGTCGAAGAAGCCACGAAGACCGGCATCGACATCTTCCGGATCTTCGACGCGCTCAACGACGTCGAGCAGATGCGCCCGGCCATCGAAGCCGTGCGCGAGACCGGATCCGCGGTCGCCGAGGTGGCGCTCTGCTACACCTCCGACCTGTCGGACCCGGGGGAGAAGCTCTACACGCTCGACTACTACCTCAAGCTGGCCGAGCAGATCGTCGGCGCCGGGGCGCACGTCCTGGCGATCAAGGACATGGCCGGGCTGCTGCGCGCGCCCGCGGCGACCCGGCTGGTCACCGCGCTGCGCAAGGAGTTCGACCTGCCGGTGCACATCCACACCCACGACACCGCGGGCGGCCAGCTGGCCACCTACCTCGCGGCGATCAACGCGGGCGCGGACGCCGTCGACGGCGCGGTGTCGTCGATGGCGGGCACGACGTCGCAGCCGTCGCTGTCGTCGATCGTGGCGGCCACCGACCACTCCGACCGCACCACCGGGCTGAGCCTGGACGCGATCGGCGAGCTGGAGCCGTACTGGGAGAGCGTGCGCAAGATCTACGCGCCGTTCGAGGCCGGGCTGGCCTCGCCCACCGGGCGGGTCTACCACCACGAGATCCCGGGCGGCCAGCTGTCGAACCTGCGCACCCAGGCCATCGCGCTGGGCCTGGGCGACCGGTTCGAGGACATCGAGGCGATGTACGCCGCGGCCGACAAGATCCTCGGCCACCTGGTGAAGGTGACGCCGTCGTCCAAGGTCGTCGGCGACCTCGCGCTGCACCTGGTCGGCGCGGGCGTCTCCCCGGCGGACTTCGAGGCGGAGCCGAACAAGTTCGACATCCCCGACTCGGTGATCGGCTTCCTGCGCGGCGAGCTCGGCGACCCGCCGGGCGGCTGGCCGGAGCCCTTCCGCACCAAGGCCCTCGAAGGCCGCGCGGCGGCGAAGCCGGTGCAGGAACTGTCCGAAGAGGACCGTACCGCGCTGGCCGAGAACCGCCGCCGGACGCTCAACCGGCTGCTGTTCCCCGGGCCCACCAAGGAGTTCGAGGCGCACCGGGAGGCCTACGGCGACACCTCCGTGCTGCCCAGCAAGGACTTCTTCTACGGGCTGCGCCCGGGGGAGGAGTACCAGGTCGACCTCGAGCAGGGCGTGCGGCTGATCATCGAGCTGGAGGCGATCGGCGAGGCCGACGAACGCGGCCTGCGCACGGTGATGTCGACGCTCAACGGCCAGCTGCGGCCGATCCAGATCCGCGACCACTCGATCGCCTCGGACATCCCGGCGACCGAGAAGGCGGAGAAGGGCAACCCGAAGCAGGTCGCGGCGCCGTTCGCCGGCGTCGTCACGCTGCAGGTCAACGAGGGTGACACGGTCGAGGCCGGTGCCACGGTCGCGACGATCGAGGCGATGAAGATGGAGGCGTCGATCACGGCGTCCGCGGGCGGCAAGGTGGCGCGCCGCGCGATCAACGCCGTCCAGCAGGTCGAGGGCGGCGACCTCCTGCTCGTCCTGGAGTGAGCCCGCTGATCAACGCCGTACCGCAGCGGCAAGGCGCGGTGGGCCCTCGGGCGGGCGAGCTGCCCGGGGGCTGTGCGGCGCTCGCGGAGCTGGCCGGGCACGTGCTCGGCCGGCCCGTGCACCACGTCCCGCAGAGCCGGGAACTGTCCGAAGTGGACGGCGGGATCGCCAACCGCACCGTGCTGACCGGCCCGAACCGGGCGGCCCAGCTGGCCGCCCTGGAGGCACCGGGCGGCCCGGTCCTGACGATCGGCGGCGACTGCGGCGTCGAGCTGGTCCCGATCGGCGTGGCCCGGTTCCGGTACGGGCCGGGCCTGGGGGTCGCGTGGTTCGACGCCCACGCGGACCTGAACACGGCTGCGACGTCGCCGTCGGGCGCGTTCCACGGGATGGTGCTGCGGTCGCTGTTCGGCGAGGGTGACCCGGAGTTCGCGGCGGCGCCCGCGTTGGAGCCGGGACGCGCGGTCCTGGCGGGCACGCGCGTGTTCGACCCGGAGGAGCGCTCGGCGGTCGACCGCGGACTGGCGGTCACGTCGCTCGAGTCGTTGGCGGGCGCGGAGAAGCTGTACGTGCACGTGGATCTCGACGTCCTGGACCCGACGGAGTTCGGCGGCCTCAACCACCCGGAACCGGACGGCTGGACGATCGCGCGGCTGGTGTCGTCTTTGGACGCCCTGGCGGCGTACGACGTCGTGGGCGCGGGCATCACCGAGTGCGTGGGCACCCCGCGCGAGGTCGAAGTCCTGGAACCGGTGCTGGCCGCGCTCGGCCGGCTGCTCACACCCTGAAGTCCGTGAAGGCCACCTTGAGGGACATAGAGTCCCTCAAGGTGGCCTTCACGGACTTTCCGGATCGTCGGCGGGGTAGGCCTTGCGGACGGCGTCGAGGGCGATGTCGAGGTTCGCGCCGAGGTCTCGGGCGCGGGTCGCGTAGTCGGTGGCCGCGGCCAGGAGCAGCGCCGCCGGGTCCGGGCGGTCCGTGGGGATGGTGATGACCGTGCCGCGGGCGCGGGCCGTTTCCACCCAGCCCGCCGTCTCCAGCTCGCGGTACGCGCGGGCGACCGTGCCCGACGCCAGGCCCAGGTCACGGGCCAGCTGGCGGATCGGCGGCAGGCGCGTCCCCTCGGGGAGCGCGCCCGCCGTGGCCGCCGTGATGATCTGGTCGTGCACCTGCCGCCAGGGCGCCAGGCCGGTTTCGGTGTCGACGAAGATCTTCACGCGAGAGCCGGGAGCCTCTTCAGCGGCGCGGTGACGGCCAGGAACGCGACGATGCCGGCCACGGCGACCAGGAACGACCCGAGGTTGCCCGCCGTCCAGCCGACCGCGGTGCAGGTGGCGATGCCCAGCCCGATGGCGACGCGCGCGCTGCGGCAGCGCAGGGCCAGGTCCGCGCGCGGCTCGCCGGTCGCCGGGCGCCGCACGGCCAGCAGGGTGATCGCCCAGCAGACGGCCGTCGTGCCCGCGGCCACCGCCAGCAGTTTCCACTGCGTGATCAGGGCCAGGTGCGCGATCGCGGACACCGACGCCAGCCCGCTGAGCACCAGGGCCCAGGCCGGGACGACGTCCAGCAGCCGCCGCCGGACGAGGACCGCCTCCCGCCGCGGGCCGCGTGCGGGCCGCTGGGCCAGCAGTTCGGCGATCAGGCCGCCGAGCAGCAGGGTGCCGGCGATCGAGGCGCCGTCGTTGCCGCCGCCGAACAGCGGCGGGAGCGCCAGGTAGAGCCACGGGTACCAGAACCGGCGCCGCTTGAGGTAGGTGACGGCGAGCGCCACCTCGGCGGCGTCCGGGTCCGGCACGCCCCAGCGCACGAGCAGGCGGGCCCCGCGCTTGTCGTTCGGCCAGAGCACGATCAGGATCGCCAGGCCGATCAGGCCCGTGAAGAGCGCGATCGCGAGCATGTTGTCCCACGCCATGTCGTACCTCCCGCTTGTATCAACCACACGATACAAGCGGGCGCGACCGGGTGCGCGCCGGGCAGCGGATACGTCCGTTCGTACGTACATTCGCGCGCAGCCGGAGGGGTACTTGTCAGCATTGCGCATGCGTGCCTCGTGAACTTGTCACGAAGATGACAAGAAATCGGTTTCCCTTCGAAGGTGTGACACGTTCCGGGCTAGTTTTTCGATGTGTCCGGTGTCACCCCGCACCAGGCGCGGGGTGCTCGGCCGCGCGTGGGCGGGGCCTCTGGGGCGGAGCAAAGGAGCTGCGATGTCGGTGGAGCGCGGATTCGAACACCCTGCGCAACCCGCCGCACTACCCCGCAAGCTCGCCGACATCCTCCGCCCGGAGCTCGCCAGCCTCGCCGCCGAGATCGTCGACGAGATCCGCGCGACCATCCCGGCCTACGCCCGCCCGCTCGACGGGCCCTACGGCAAGTCGATCCGGGCCGGCGTCGAATACGCGATCACGCTGTTCGTCGCGCAGATCGCCGACCCGACGGTCTCGAAGGAACAGTCCCACGACGTCCACCACCGCCTCGGGCAGAACGAGATGCGCGAAGGCCGCAGCCTCGACACGCTGCAGTCGGCCTACCGGGTCGGCGCGCGGGTGTCGTGGCGGCGGATCATGCGCGTCGGACGCCGCAGCGGCCTCTCCTCGGCCGTGATGTCCCAGCTGGCCGACGCGATGCTGGCGTTCATGGACGAGCTCGCCTCCGTCGCGCTCGACGGTTACCTGGAAGCGAAGGCGCGCACGGCGGGAGCGCTCGACACCTGGCGCCGCAAGCTGCTGCACCTGATCCTCGAGACGCCGCCGGCCTCACCCAAGGCGATCGCCGAGCTGGCCCAGCTGATCGGCTGGACGGTCCCGACCGACGCCACCCCGGTGGCCGTCTGCCCGGCCGACGGCGTCGCCCCCGCCCGCCGCCACGCGGGGCTGGACGCCGACGTCCTCGCCGAGCTCGACACCCCCGACCCGAAACTGGTCGTTCCCGGCCAGCTGGGCAGCGCGCGCCTGGCGACGCTGCAGGTGGCGCTACCGGACTGCCGCCTCTCGATCGGCCCGTGCGTGCCGCTGGCGTCGGTCGCGGATTCCCTGCGCTGGGCCCGGAACGCGCTGCAGCTCGCCGAACGCGGCGTCCTGGTGCCCCGCCCGGTGCTGCGGGCCGAAGAACACCTGGCGACGCTGCTCGTCAACTCCGACACCGGCCTGGTCGGCACCCTGCGCCACCGGTTGTTCGCCCCGCTGGCGGACATGACGGGCAAACAGCAGGAGCGGCTGCTGGAGACGCTGCGCGCCTGGCTGGACAGTCAGGGCAACGTCGTGGAGATCGCGGAACGCCTCGGCGTCCACCCCCAGACGGTCCGCTACCGCATGCGCCAGCTGCAGGCGACCTTCGGCGAGAGCCTCCGCGACCCGGGCGCCCGGTTCGAGATGGAGCTGGCGCTGCGCGCGGGCGCGGCGCCGCTACCCCTGCACTACGCGGCCCCCGGCCTGCTGCCGATCCCGCGGACGGGCGCGATCCGTCCACAGTGGACGTCGAGCTAGCCGATCGGCATCGTGGGCGCGAAGCCGGTGTTCTGGCCCGAGGCCGGCGTGCAGACCACGGTCGGGCCCGAGGGAGCGCCGTCCGGCCGGTGCAGCGAAAGGATCAGTGCCAGCCGGTCGGCGTGGAACGTGACGGTTCCCGACGCGGCCGCCTTGTGCACCTGCCGGCCGCCGCCGAAGTCGATCACCACCGGGTCGGGACCCCACATCGCCGGTACGTCCGTCGCGGAGACGGTCGACGAGCGCGGCGCGTTGGCCGCCTCGACGAACGCCGCGGTGAAGCCGCTGTCGAGGCCGTCGCTGCCGCCGGCGGCGAGGTTCGCGTGGGCGGCCGGGGACAGCGTGACGCGGCCGGAGACGTCGGAAATCCGGAAAGTGGCGCCGGGGGCGACCGTGTCCGGGCCGGTGAACTGCTGCACCAGGGTGACGCGCTGCAGTGAGGTGTCCGGGAACTTGCAGTCGTAGGCGAGCGGACCGGCGTGGTACACCGTGCTCGCGTGCGCCGACCCGGTGAGGACCGCCGTGGTGGCCAGCGCCAGGACCGCGGCCGGTGCGAAGCGGGTGGACACGGTGTCCTCCTAGGTGATCGGGACGCTCGGGGAGAACGCCGTGTTCTGGGCCGGGCTGGTGACCTCGAGCGTGCAGTTCGACGTCCAGGGGACCCACGTTCCGTTGGCACGGTGGAACTCCAGGGCCTCGGTGACGGCCGGACCCAGCGTGAACCCGACGGCGAACGCCGCACCGGCCGTGAACACCTGGGGCGAACCGGTCACGGAGAAGGTGGTGATCGGCTGGGCCGGGAAGCCGCCCGCGATCGTCCCGGACGCCGGAGTCGCGCCCGAAACGGCGAACGTCGCGGCGATCGAGCCGCGCACTTGGTCGTAGCCGGCCGCGGCCAGCAGCGAGTGCACCGCGGCCGGGAAGACCTGCGTGAGCGACGGCGTGACGGTGAAAGCCTGCCCGGTGTGGGGATCGGTCACCGAGAGGTGGGCCGTCAGCGTCGCCGGCTGCGGCGGGATCCCCGGGTACGTGCAGGTGTAGGTCAACCCGCTCGTGGCGGTGATCGTCGTCGCGTTCGCGGTCGCCGCCGTCACGCCCGTGACGAGCAGAGCCGCCGCGACGGCCGTGCCGATTCCCCTCATGGGTCGCCCCTCAGTTCGGTTTCCTGACCGCCTTCTGCGTGTTCTGGGTCTTCTGGGCCGTGGCGCCGCCGGGCGAGGGCGGGTTGGAGCCGTCCGGGCACTGGGTCTGGTCGGGTTCCACGCAGGGCACCAGGTTGTAGGTGTCGACGAACGCCTGGTTGCCCGGGCCGGAGCTCATCCCGGTGAGCAGCGGGTTCAGGTCCTGGCCGCCGGCGCCGCAGCCGCGGAACGCCGGCAGCACGAAGCCCTTCTCCGGGTCGGTCCGGATGTGCCCGACGCTGAACGGGTCGTACGGGCCGCTCAGGTCGAGCGACACCGGCTCGGCCGTCACGCAG
The DNA here is from genome assembly GCF_036104975.1 of Amycolatopsis sp. NBC_00355. GTDB lineage: Bacteria > Actinomycetota > Actinomycetes > Mycobacteriales > Pseudonocardiaceae > Amycolatopsis. The sequence continues at coordinate 8,678,319 of NZ_CP107982.1, forward strand.
TCGGGGCCGAGGTCGAGCGGGACGCCGTTGACCTTCGCCTCGCTCAGCCGCGCGATCACCGACAGCTGCGTGTCCAGCACGGGCTCGCCGGTGACCGGGTCGTCGTGCAGGCCGCCGGAGATGTCGATCAGCTTGCTGTCCCGGTAGTCGAGCGGCAGGAACTCGATGGTCGCCGTCACCGGCACGAACCCGAAACCGAGGAAGGTGGCCGTGGCCGGCTTGAAGACGGTCGACCCGGTGACCTTGCGGTCGACGATCTCGCCGGTGTCGGGGTCGAGCGCCAGGATGAACAGCCCGTTGATCAGGAAGGCGGGATCGCTGACGACGGTGGCGCCGAGCTTGGCGACGGTCGACGTCGTCAGGACGCTGACCAGCGCCAGCGGCGTGGGGATCTCCAGGGGCGGAACCGGGTCGTCCAATGTGGACACTCCGCCGGGGCCGGTCTGCTGCTTCTGTTTGGTGCCCGGAGTGGTGGTGGCCTTAGGCAGGACCAGGATCTTGCCCAGGGTCGCCGGCTGGCCGGGGTCCAGGGTGCAGGCGATCCCGGGCGCGGGCTGGGTGCTCGCGGTCGCGTCCGGCGGCGGGACGGCGGCCAGCGCGAGCGTCGGCGCCGTGACGTCGAGGGTGACCGGGCCGATGGTGTTGATCGCGATCCGCGGCACGGCCCCGGTCGCCGTCAGGGTGACGTCGCCGGTCTCCGGCAGCGGGGTGGCCGCCACGGTCAGCGGGACCGGGACCTTCTCGGCGCGGTCGCTCTGGTGCACGGAGATGTTCGTGGCGACGGTGCCCTGCAGCGATCCCGCCGTGGCACCGGCGGGCAGGAGGGTGAGCGCGACGTCGCGGGGGAGCGTGAACTTCGCGGAGAAGTCGCTGATCGTCGCGGCGGAGCTGGTCTTCGCCTGGGCGGGCAGTGTCGCCGACGTCTCGACCGTGAGCGCGCGCGAGCCGATCGGGTCGGCGAAGGGGCAGGTCACCGAGACCGACGCCGTCGCCTTCGTGTCCGGCGGGACCGCCGGGGCGGGGGCGGCCGAACCGACTCCGGTCAGCGCGCCGTTCGCCGCGGACAGCAGGCCGGCGGCCGCCAGCGCGGACACCGTGACGGTGCGGGGCCGGACTCGACGTGGCATCGGGTTCCTCGGGTGGTTCGGGAGCGGGACCGGGAAGTCCCGGTGCGGGCCCGTCGAGGGGGCCCGCACCGGGACACCGGATCAGGAGACGGTGATGCTCGGGCTGAACGAGGTGTTCTGCACCGGGCTCGTCGCCTTCAGGGTGCAGCTCATCGCCCACGGCGTCCAGGTGTTCGTGGACTTCTTGTGGAATTCCAGTGCCGCCGACAGCGAGCTCGTCAGCGACAGCGTGGCGGTGCCCGCGGCGGACGGCGCCGTCCAGTTCGGGATGCTGGACGTCGCGACCTGCGCGATGTTCACCGTGATCGCCCCGCCGGTCGGGTAGATCACCTGCGGGATGTTCAGCCCGGTCGCCGCCGGCTGCGACAGCGTGCCCGAGGACGCGCTGACCGGCACACTGGCCGTGCCCCGGATGCCGTCGTAGCCGACCGCGGTGAGCAGTGAGTGGACGGTCGAGGAGATCGTCGCGGTGCCGTTCACGTTGCTCGGGGTGACGGTGGTGCTGTGCACGACCGAGTTCGGCGCGTCCAGGTGCGCGACGACCGCGACCGGCTGCGGCGAGATGCCCGGGAAGGTGCAGTTGTAGGTGACGGGAGTCGTGCCGCCGGCGGTGTAGGTGATCGTCGCGGCGGAAGCGACACCGGCGGTCAGCACCGCGATGGCGCCGATGGCGGTCGCGGTGGTGGCGATACCGGCGGACAGCCTGCTGAGTCGGGACATGGCTTCATCTCCTTTGATTCAGTTCAGTCTCGGCTTTGGCTGATCGATTTTCTCGCCGCCGCGCCCCCATCGCGTTCACCGACCCCATTGCCCCGGGTGGCGGGACGCGATTCACCGGCGTGCGAGGTGGAGGTCCATCTGCCGAAATCGAGGCTACTCGCCAGTTCAGTACGGAACAAGACTTCGTCCTTGCGTGGGTGAGGCCCCGCGCGGGAGTATCGATTTCTTGTGCGCGTCGGCGCAGCATCGCCGAAGGATTTGGCGGATTGTGACAAAGAGCGGTCGCGACGGCGAACCGCTGTGCCGAACGGTCTACCATTTGTGATCTTGCCGGGCAATGCCGGATAACGAAACCGGAGAAATGAGGCTACCGTGCCGGGTACTTCCCGTTGTGGACGGGTATCACTGAAGGGAGCCGCATTCGCGGTGGCCGTGGCGACGACCGCTTCGTTGTGCGCGTCGCCCGCGTACGCGGCCGGTGTCGGCGGCGTCATCGGCTGGGGCAAGCCGGACTTCGACGTCACGATCCCGCCGCCGGCGACGCTGGACGGGGTCACCGCCGTGTCGGCGGGCAGCACGACCGCGCTGGCGCTGAAGGGCGGCGCGGTCCTCGCGTGGGGCGCGAACAACTGGGGCGCCAACCAGATCCCCGCGGCGGCGACGTCCGGGGTCAGCCAGATCGCCTCCGGCTGGGGGCACGAACTGGCCCTGAAGAACGGCAAGGTCCTGGCCTGGGGCAACAACTGGTACGGCCAGACCACCCTGCCCGCGGCGGTGGGCAGCGGCGTCATCGCGATCTCGGCGTCCAACATGCACAGTCTCGCCCTGAAGCAGGGCGGGCAGGTGATCAGCTGGGGGACGCGGACCGACGTGCCCGCGGCCGCGCAGTCCGGCGTGAGCGCGATTTCCGCCGGTGGTGACCACAACCTGGCGCTCAAGAACGGCGGCGTGCTGGCCTGGGGGAGCAACATCTACGGCCAGGCGACGGTGCCGGCCGGCCTGTCGTCCGGGGTCACGGCGGTCTCCGCCGGGTACCAGCACAGCCTGGCGCTGAAGGGCGGCCGGGTCTACGCGTGGGGCCGGGACAACTACCTGCAGGTCGACGTGCCGCCGGAAGCCCTGTCCGACGTCGCGGGCATCGACGCCGGGTTCAACCACAACCTGGCGTACAAGACGAACGGGGACATCGTCGTCTGGGGCTCGAACATCGTCGGGGAGTCGTCGCCGCTGACCTGCGGCCCGGTGTTCGCGGTGTCCGCCGGGGACAACGACAGTTTTGTGCTGAAGACGGATCCGAACGCGGCTTGCTGAACCTGCGGGTGGCGGGCCCGGAAGCCCGCCACCCGCGGCCGGATCAGGTGGCGTCGTTGGCGAGGTCGAGCGAAATCGTGTTGCCCGGCCCGGAAATCAGGGCGCCGAGCGCGATGTCGGCGATGAAGCAGTTGCTGAACTCCGGGATCGTGTAGGTGCCCTTGACGGTGATCGCGGGCGCCGTGATGTCGATGTCCTGGGCGCTGAGCGTCAGGTCGAGCGGGGTCTTCGTCTTGCAGCTGCCCGGCACGGTCGGCAGCGGGATGATCGGCACGATCGGGCCGGCCCAGATGTCGTAGATCTCCATGTTGGCCTTGGCCTTGGTGACCAGGTTGCCGTCGGCGATCGTGCCGGTGGCCGGGCCGAGCGGCGTGACCTTCACCTTCGCCTTGATCCGGAAGATCCCCGACAGCAGGGAGATGTCGGCCTGCGCCGGCGGCAGCGCCAGGTCGGCGCTGAGGCCGACCGACCCGGTCTGGTCGTCGATCAGCAGGTTGCCCTTGAGGCTGCCCGGGCCGAGCTTCAAGGCGCTGCCGGTCTTCTTGACCGTGGTGGAGCCGGTGACCTTGTAGGACACCGCGATGGGAATGATGTCGGCCGACGCGGGTGTCACGGCGACCCCGGTCAGGACGACGGCCGCCGCCGACGTGAGCACAGCCAGTCTCTTCAGCTGCGTTGCCACGGACATAGTTGTTCTCCCTTGCGATTTTCCCGGCCGGTTCCGGATGCTTCCGGAACCGGTGAAGTGCGCTATTCGGTGGAACGGCGTCAGCGCGGTTCGAGTTCGGTGACGACCCAGCCGTCGCCGGTGTGTTCCGCGGTCACGGAAAGCTGAGCCGCGGCGCTGTCGGTCGCATTGTTGTCGGCGCGAACGGCTGATTGATCGAGAAAGACGAGTAACCGCGCGTGACCATTCCGGAGATCCTGCACGGCGATCGCCGAAACGCGAGAGGTGAGCACCAGTTTCTGTGCCGGCGCTTTCTCTCGGACCTGGGCGAAGAGCTTGTCGTAGGAATCCTTGGCCGACCCGCGCAGGACCGCCGCGGCGGCCTTTTCGGTGACGTCGGTCTTGTCGTAGGAATAAGAGAAGATCCGGTTCATGGCCAGGGTGACGGCCGAGGTGACGTCGGCGGTCGCGCCGACGTCGGTGAGGGCGAGGTTGTCGGCGGCCGGGTTCCCCGAGGCGGACCGCGCTTCGAAGGTGAACCAGACGCCGGCGCCGGTCAGCAGGACGGCGGCGGCGAGCAGGAGCGCGGGCAGCCGCAGCCAGGCCGGCCGCGGGGTCGGAGCGGCACTTTCACGTGAAAGTGCCGCTTCGGCGGAGTCCGCTTCGTCCGCATCAGCTGCCTCGGGGACCACATCGGAGTCGCCGGAGTCGTCGGTCTCGGTCTCCGTCTCGGTGGCGACAGCGTCGGCGTCGGTCTCGGCGTCGGCTTCGGGCTGGGTGACGAGGTCGCGCTCGTCGGCTTCGTCGATCGCCGTGATCTCTTCCGTGCGGCTCATCACGCACCCACCGGCAGCTGGTCGAGCGCGCTCAGCTTCCAGCCCTCGGGCGTCCGGCTCAGCGCGGCCGCGAAGCGGTTGCGCTTGACCGCCGGGGCCGTTCCCTGCTTCGCCATCGTGATCTCCACCGAGGCCAGGAGCTTCGCGGTGCCCGCGTGCTCGTCCAGCTCGCTCAACGCCGCGTCCAGGACGCGGCCCGTCGCCACCGTGGCGTTCGCCGCGAGGGTCTTCTTCGTCGTGTCGTCGGTATGGGCCAGCTGGTCGTGCAGCGGGCCCGTAGACGCCGCCAGCCAGCGGCCCAGGCCGCCGTCGACGTCGTGGTAGTCCAGGCTGCTCAGCTCCGCCACCAAGGTCCGGCCGCTCGACAGCGCGTCGTCACGGGCGGCGCCGTAGGTCAGGGCCGGGTCGTTCGACGCCGAATACCACGCGTAGCCCGAGCCGCCCGCGAACACCGCCGCGGTCGCCACCAGCACCCAGGGCAGATACTTCACCGCAGCCACAGCATCTCCTCGAGGCTCGTCGACGTCGCCTGCGTGCCGAGCCCGAGCGGGCCGGTCAGCCCGCCCGGCAGGGCCGGGGCCGGCACGGCCGGGTGCGGCGCGTTCTGCGTGCCGCGCACCGAGCTCTCGTTCCCGTACGGCAGCGTGCACGCCGCGTCGGTCCGGAACGGCAGCGGCGAGACGTCGGTGCTCGGCCGGTGCGGCGTGCCCTCGTAGCCCTGCCGGCACGGCGGCGGGTTGTCGAAGTTGAGCACCAGCCCCATCCGCAGCGCGTCACCCTGGTCGTTCAGCGCCGAACCCACGGCCGCGACGGCCTTGGGCGTGTTGACCAGCAGCTGCTGCTCGGCGTCGGTGCGGGTGGCGAACACCCGCGACGTCGTCAGCAGGTTGGCCAGCAGGATCGGCAGGCCCGGGTCGTTCTCCTTCATCAACGACGAAAGCTCGGTCGCCGCGGGCGGCGCGGTCGCGATCAGCCGCCGCAGGTCGCCGTCGGAACTCGCCAGCTGCTGGGCGAACACCTTGGCGTTGCTGCTGAACGAGCGCCATTCGGCGGCGGAGTCGACCTGGGTGCGCAGCACGGTCGCGCCGTCGCCGATCAGCTTCGACGTCTGCGGCAGGTGCGTGCTCGCTTCCTGGGTGAACGTCGTCGCCGAGTCCATCAGCGTCTGCAGGTCCGGGCCGGCGCCGCGCAGGGCGTCGTCGAGCTCGTTCACCACCGTGCGCAGGTCCTGCGTCGGCACCGACGCGGTGAACGAGTCCAGGTCCGTCAGCAGGTTGTTCACCGGCAGCGGCAAGGTCGTCGATTCGCGCCGGATCACCGAACCCTGCGCGAGGTAGGGCCGGTCGGAGGTGCGCGGCTGCAGGTCGACGTACTGCTCGCCGACCGCGGACCGGTTCGCCACCACGGCCTGGGAGTTCTCCGGGATCGGCGGGGCGCCGTCGTCGATCAGCAGGTCGGCTTCGGTGCCGGTGGTGGTGAGCCGGAGCTCGCCGACCCGCCCGACGGCGACGCCGCGGTAGGTCACCTCGCCGTTGGTGAAGAGGCCGCCGCCTTCGGCGAGCTCCAGCTTGACCGTGTAACTGCCGGAGCCGAACAACCGGCCGAGACCAGCGTAGTTGGCGCCCACGAAAGCCGTGGTCGCCAAGGCGATGATCACGAACAGGATCACCTGGATCCGCACTCTGCGCGTCAGCATCAGCGGCCTCCGGAGACGCGGGCTTCGCCGCTGGGCAGCGGGAGCGTCGGCAGACCGGGCGGAACACCTTGGCCCGGGTCGGGCAGCGGCACCCCGGCCGCCGGGATCATCGACGTGTAGACGTTGATGTAGTCGCCCTTCACTGCCGGGAGCACGGAGTCCGGGAAGGGGAACGTCGGCAGCATCTGCAGCGACTGCGGCAGGTTGTCGCCGGCCTTCGCCAGCTGCCCCAGGATCGGCGCGAGCGCCCGCAGGTCGGCGACCATGTCGTCGCGGCTGCGGTCGACGACGTCGGTGGCCACCGTCGAAAGCCGGTCCAGCGACTGCAGCATCGAGACGAGCTGCGTGCGCTGCTCGCTCAGCGACTGCAGACCCGGCGTCAGGTCGGTGAGCGCGCCGGACACCTGCTCGTGGCGGTTGGCCAGGGTCGCCGACAGCCGGTTCAAGCCGTCGAGCGCCTCGGTGATGTCGGAGCGGTGCGCGTCCAGGTCGGTCATCAAGGTGTTCACCCCGCCCAGGAACGAGCGGATCTGCTCCTCGTTGCCGTCCAGCACCTTCGACAGCTCGCGGTTGATCGTCTGCAGCTGCCCGATCCCGCCGCCGTTGAGCAGCAGCGACAACGCGCCGAAGATCTCTTCGAACTCGGGGTTGCGGTTGGTGCGGTCCAGGGTGATCGTGGCGCCGTTCGCGAGCCGCGGGCCGCTCTGCGCGGCCGTGGTGTCGTCCGGTGGCGCCAGCTCGACGAACTTCTCGCCCAGCAGGCTGGACTGGCGCAGCCGCGCGACGGCGTTGGCGGGCAGCGCGACGTTGCCGTTGACCTCCAGTACGGTCTCGGCCGTCCAGCCGTCGTCGCCGAGCCGGATCTCCCGGACGCGCCCGACCGGGACGTCGCCGACCTTCACCGCGGCCTGCGGCACCAGGTCGAGGACGTCGGCGAACTGCACGGTGACGTCGTAGGGGTGGTCGCCGACGTCGGCGCCACCGGGCAGCGGCAGGTCGTAGACACCCTTGAACTCACCCGCGGAACAGCCGGTGAGCAGGAGACAGCCGACGGCCGCGGCGGCGAGGGCCCGCTTCATCGCCCACCCCCGTTGGTGTAGACGTCCCCGGTGAGCGGCAACGGCAGCGACTCCTGGTAGTAGTCGAGGTTCGCGCGCCCCATCAGCCGTCCGGTGTTCGGGTCGACCGCGTTGAGCACGTTCGTCACGGCGAGCGGGATGGCGTCGAGCGTGCCGGCCAGTGACGCGCGCTGGTCGACGAGCGTCTGCGTGGTCGTCACCAGGTTGTCCACATTGGCCTTGAGCGCGCCGCGGTTGTCGCGGATGAACCCCTGGATGTCACCGAGCGCGCGGCCCAGGCCGTCGAGGGCGTGGGCCAGCTCGCCGCTGTTGGCGGCCAGCGTGCTCGACACCTGCGAGAGCTGCTGGTTGACGCTGCTGACCTGCTGGTCGTTGGTCGAGAGCATGGTCGTGAACTGCTGGAGCTCGTCGACGGTGCCGAAGAGGTCGCCCGAGTTGCCGGCCAGCGTGCGGGCGAGCTGGGCGAAGTTCTTGACGCTGTCGTTGAACGCCTGGCCGTTGCCCTGCAGGTTGTCCGCGCCGGTCTTCAGCAGGTCCGACAGCGCGCCCTGGGAGTTCGCGCCGTTCGGGCCGAGGGCCTTGGTCAGCGAGTCGAGGCTGGCGTAGAGCTGGTCGAGCTCCACCGGCGTCGCCGTGCGCTGCACCGGGATCGACGCGCCGTCCGGCAGCCGCGGCCCGCCGCGGGCCGGCTTGGCGAACTGGACGTAGCGGTCGGCGACGACACTGGGTGCGATGACCAGGACGGTCGTGTCCTGGGCGACACCGACCGAGCCGTCGACGGTCATGTCGACCTGCACCTGCTCGCCGCGCGGGGTGACGGCGTCGACCTGGCCGATCCGGACGCCGAGCACGCGGACGTCGGAGCCGGGGTAGACGCCGACCGCGCGGGAGAAGAACGCCGTGACGTGGTGCTGGCCGCTGCCGGCGAACACCCACCACAGCGCGGCCGTCACGACCAGCGCGAGCAGCAGGGCGGCGGCGATGAACCGGCTGGTCAGGACCCCGGCCCTGGTGGTGGTCAGCGCGCTCACTTGGTCCCTCCCGGGTTCTTCGGCGGGACGCACGGGTCGTGGTTCTCGGGCAGCAGGCCGCAGAGGTAGGCGTCGATCCAGCGGCCGTTGCCGGTCGTGTTGGTGACGACGCGGAAGTACGGCCCGGCCAGCTGCAAGCCCTTGGTCAGGTTGTCGTTCTGCCGCTTGAGCAGGTCGGTCACCTGCTTGAGGGCCTCCAGCGCCGGCTTGAGCTGCGCGGTGTTGTCCTGCACCAGCCCGCTGAGCTGGTCGGCCAGCCGGGCCGAGCCGGTGAGCAGGTCGTGGATCGCGTCGCGGCGCCGGTTCAGCTCGGTGAGCAGCAGGTTGCCGTCGTCGATCAGCTTCTCGAAGTCGTCGTTCGAGTTCGCCAGGGTCGTGGTCAGCGTCCGGGCGTTGGCCAGCAGCTCGGAGATCTGGCTGTCGCGGCTCGACACCGTCTTCGACAGCTGCGAAAGGCCGTCGAGCGCGCTGCGGACGTGCTCGGGGGAGTTGCGGAAGGTGTCCGACAACGTGGTGAAGCTGTCGGCGAGCTGCTTGGTGTCGATCGAACCGACGGTGTTCGCCAGGCCGTTGAAGGCGTCGGTGACGTCGTAGGGCGTGACGGTCCGGGTCCGCGGGATCGCCTGGTCCGGGTTCTGCACGGCGTCGCCGCTCGGGTCCAGCGCGAGGAACTTGCGGCCCAGCAACGTCTTGATCTTGATCTGGACCGACGTGCGGTCGCCGACCCAGGCGTCCTTGACCCGGAACGACACGAGCACGTGGTCGTCGGCCAGCTCGACGTCGCGCACCTCGCCGACCTTGATGCCGGCGATCCGGACCTCGTCGTCCGCCTGCAGGCCGGCCGCCTCGGAGAACTCGGCCTCGTAGGTCGTGCCGCCGCCGACGATCGGCAGGTTGTCGTAGTTGAACGTGATGGTGAGCAGCGCGGCCAGCGCGACGCTGCCGATCACCCCGAGCACGAGCGGGTTGCGCTCCTTGAAGGACTTCACGACTCACACCTCGGCGTCGGGACGTACACACCGCGCTCGGGCGTGGTTTCCAGGGTGGCTCGGCAGAGGAAGAAGTTCATCCACGAGCCGTAGGAGGCGACCCGGCCGATCTCGGTGAACTTGACCGGCAGGTTCGTCAGGAAACTGTCCACATCGGACTGGTTCTGGGCCAGGTTCCCGGCGACACCCTGCAGGCCGGCGATGCTGGCCTTGAGCGGCGGGCGGGCCTGCTCGAACAACCCGGCGGTGGACTGCGTGAGGTCGCCGATGCCGCTGATGGCGTCGCCGATCGCGGCGCGGTCGCCGGCCAGGCCGGACACCAGCTGCCGCAGCGTGGAGACCAGGTTCGCGAGCGCGTCACCCTTGCCGTTGACCGTCTTCAGGACCGAGTTGAGGTTCCCGATCACCTCGCCGATCACCTTGTCGCGCCCGGCGAGCGTGGTCGTCAGCGAACCGGTGTGGGCGAGCAGGCTCTCGACGGTGCCGCCTTCGCCCTGCAGCACCTGGACGATCTCGCCGGAGAGCTCGTTGACGTCGTTGGGCGAGAGTGCCTGGAACAGCGGCTTGAAGCCGTTGAACAGGTCGGTCAGGTCGAGCGCGGGTGTCGTGCGGCCCAGCGGGATCTCGCCGCCCTCGGGCAGCAGGTCCCGCGTCCCGGTGGTGCCGCGTTCGAGCGCGATGTAGCGCTGCCCGACCATGTTGCGGTACTTGATGACCGCGTGGACGTCGGCGGGCAGCCGGCGGCCGCTGTCGAGGGAGAACCCGATCCGCGCCCGGTTGTGGTCGCTGATGTCGAGGGATTCGACCTGGCCGACGCGGACGCCGGAGATGCGCACGTCGTCACCGACGTTGAGCGAAGTCGCGTCGAGGAACTTCGCCGAGTACGGCTTCGCGTCGCCGAGGCCGGAGTTCGTGATGGAGATGGCCAGCAGGGTCGTGGCGAGCGCGGTGACGACGATGAAGATGAGGCTCTTGATCAGCGGGGAGGCGATGTTCCTCACTTGAGCTTCACCTCCGTGCCGCGGTAGAGCGGCCCGACGAGCACGCTGCTCCACCCGGGCACCTGCGCGTCCGGCACGCCGATCGACGGCGCGACGAGCGTGGCGAGCAGCTGCTGTTCCTGCGGCGAGTTCGCGACGCCGAGGTCACCCTCGCCGCCGGGCAGCAGCGGGTGACCGGTGGCACCGGGGGCGGCCGCGGCGGTGCCGGCGGTCGGGGCGACGCCGGAGGGGTAACAGCGGGGCTCGCCGCCGTCGGTGAAACGCGGGTCGTCCTTGCCGGGCAGGTACTTGCCGCTGTCGGCGGTCACCGCGACCTCGGCGTGCAGGCCCGGTTCGTTCGTGCCCGCGCCGAGCACCTTGTCCATGGATCCCCTCAGGGCGTTCAGCGAAGCGAGGGTGCAGGCGAAGCTGGGGGAGTACTTCGCGGCGATCTCCAGCGGCGCGCGGCTGTCGGCGGCCAGGGAGATGAGGTTGTCGTGGTTGTTCTGCAGGAACGTCGTGATCTCCTGCGACGACGACGTCACCTGCTGGTAGACCCCGGCGAGATCGGCCTGCTTCTCCTTGACCGTGTCGAGCGTGACGGCGGAGGCGGTGAGCGCGTCGAGCAGGTCGGGCGCGATGTCGCCGTACACCTGGGAAACCGTCGCCAGGTCCCGGATGTCCGAGGTGAGCTGCGGCAGGTTGGGGTTGAACTCCTTGAGGTAGCTCGCGGCCGTGTCGATCGTCTGCCCGAGCTGCTCACCGCGGCCCTGCAGCGCCGTCGACACCGCGGTCAGCGTCGTCGCGAGCTTCTGCGGCTGGACGGCCTTGAGCAGCGGCAACAGGTTGTCGAAGACGCGTTCCAGCTCGATCGCGTTGGCCGAGCGGTCCTGCGCGATGACGTCACCCGCGCTCAGGTGCGGGGCCCGGTCGCCGTCCGGGATGGACAGCTGGACGTACCGCTCGCCGAACAGCGTCTTCGGCACCAGCAACGCGGAGACGTCCTTCGGCAGCATGCCGACCTTGCCCGGCTCCAGAGCAAGCGCTATCTCCGCGCCTTCCGGCGTCGCCTTGACGTCGCGGATCTCGCCGACCAGCACGCCGCGGGCCTTGACCTGGCCGCCGGGGGAGAGCTGGTTGCCGATGCGGCTCGCCTTGAGCGTCACCGGCACCGTGGCGACGAAGTCCTTGTCGTAGACCTTGATGGACAGCGTGACCAGCACGCCCATCACGACCAGGAACAGCACCCCGGCGGTGCGGACCCCGGCCTTGCGGCGGGTTTCCCGTCTCATCCGGCCACCTGCACGGTGGTCGTCGCGCCCCAGATGGCCAGGGACAGGAAGAAGTCGAGCACACTGATCGCGACGATCGCGGTGCGCACGGCGCGGCCCACGGCGACGCCGACCCCGGCCGGGCCGCCGCTCGCGCGGAAGCCGTAGTAGCAGTGCGCCAGGACCACGACGATGCTGAACACCAGGACCTTCCCGAACGACCAGAGCACGTCGCCGGGCGGCAGGAACAGCAGGAAGTAGTGGTCGTAGGTGCCCGCGGACTGGCCGAAGAACCACACGGTGATCTGCCGCGACGCGAGGTAGCTCGAGAGCAGGCCGATCGCGTAGAGCGGGATGACGGCGAGGAAACCGGCGATCACCCGCGTCGTCACCAGGTACGGGACGCTCGGGATGCCCATGACCTCGAGCGCGTCGATCTCCTCGGAGATGCGCATCGCGCCGAGCTGCGCGGTGAACCCGCAGCCGACGGTGGCGCTCAGTGCGAGGCCGGAGACGAGCGGCGCGATCTCGCGGGTGTTGAAGTAGGCCGAGACGAACCCGGCGAACGCCGACGTGCCGACCTGGTTGAGGGCGGAGTAGCCCTGCAGCCCGACGACCGTGCCGGTGGCGACGGTCATCCCGATCATCACGCCGATCGTGCCGCCGATGACGGCGAGCGCGCCGCTGCCGAAGCTGACCTCGGCCAGCAGCCGGACGACTTCGCGCAGGTAGCGGCGCAGCGCGCGCGGGATCCAGGCGATCGCGCGCAGGAAGAACAGGATCTGGTCGCCGAGGGTGTCGAGGAACCCGAACCGGCGGTCGACGGCTTCGCGCACCCGCGCGGTCTTGGGGACTTCCGTGGTGGTCACGCTCAGCTCCCCTTGGGCGGCACGAGTTGCAGGTAGACGGTGGTGAGCACCAGGTTCAGCACGAACAGCAGCAGGAACGTGATGACCACGGACTGGTTCACCGCGTCGCCGACGCCCTTCGGCCCGCCCTTGGGGTTGAGCCCGCGGTAGGAGGCGACGACCCCGGCGACGAAGCCGAAGATGAGCGCCTTGATCTCACTGATCCACAGGTCGGGCAGCTGGGCGAGGGCGGAGAAGCTCGCCAGGTACGCGCCCGGGGTGCCGTGCTGCATGACGACGTTGAAGAAGTAGCCGCCGAGCACGCCGACCACGCTCACCATGCCGTTGAGGAAGACCGCGACACCCATCGCGGCGAGCACCCGTGGCACGATCAGGCGCTGGACCGGCGAGACACCGAGCACCTCCATCGCGTCGATCTCCTCGCGGATGGTGCGGGAGCCGAGGTCCGCGCACATCGCGCTGCCGCCGGCGCCGGCGATGAGCAGCGCCGTCACGATCGGGGCGGCCTGCTGGATGATGGCCAGCACGCTCGCCGCGCCGGTGAACGACTGTGCGCCGATCTGCGTGGTGAGCGACCCGATGTGCAGCGCGATGACCGCGCCGAACGGGATCGACACCAGGGCCGTCGGCAGGATCGAGACGCTCGCGATGAACCAGAACTGCTGGATCAGCTCCCGCGTCTGGAAGGGGCGCCGGAACGTCAGCTTGACGACGTCGAGGCCGAGCGCGTAGAGCCGCCCGGTCTGCCGCAGCGCGGCGGCCCCGGGGAACGACGTCGTCGTCGTCCGTTCGGCCATTCGAGTGCCTCCCCAGTGTTTCGCGGGCACGACGAATACACCCGAGGTGAGTAAATGAGACTGGTCCGAACGGGGTACCTAATGTCGGCCATTCACGGTCTCGGGGGTCACCGTGCCGTTTCCTACTGGTCGGTACGCTAACCACGGCCCTGCTGGGAGACAAGAACTTGAGCATGATCACGCGGTCACGGCCTGGTAACCGCGCATTTCTTGTCGATTACTGACAAACGGCCCGGATCTTGTTGTCAACTGAGGAAAGGAAAATCCCGCCCCGGACGCGCGCACTGTTCACGGCTGCACAGTCCGGCCCATTCCCGGTCCTGAGCAGTACCCGGATGGACGACACATCAACCCTGCCGGAGAGGTTGCCCGGCAGGGTAAGCGCAAGAGCGACGTCCGTCCAGACACGCGACCCGACTCTCCAGGCACGCGACCCGACCGTCCGGGTACGCGACCCGACCGTCCGGGTACGCGAACCGACCCTTCCGGTACGCGTGTTCGCCGGAGTTGTCCGGAACGCCGACCGAGTGCCGGCGTTCCGGAAGCCCGTCAGGACTTGAGGCCGGCGATCAGCTCGTAGGACCGGATGCGGTCCGCGTGGCCGTGGACCATCGTCGTGATCATCAGCTCGTCGGCGTCCGTGTCGTCGAGGAGCTGCTGGAGTCCCTTGTGGACCGTCTCGGGCGAGCCGATGATGCTCGAGCCGAAGCGGTCGGCGAGGAACGCGCGGTCCATCTCGGTGTACGGGTACTCCGCCGCCTCCTCGGGCGTCGGCATGGCGATCGGGCGGCCGCGGCGCAGGCTGAGGAACGTCAGGCCGGACGGCCCGGCCAGGAACTGGGCGCGCTCGTCGGTCTCGGCGGCGACCACGGACGTCCCGAGCATCACGTACGGCTCGTCGAGCGCACCGGGCCGGAAGTTGTCGCGGTAGAGCTGCACCGCCGGGATCGTGTTCTCCGCGGCGAAGTGGTGCGCGAAGGAGAACGGCAGCCCGAGCCGGCCGGCGAGCTGCGCGCTGAAGCCGCTCGAACCCAGCAGCCAGATAGGCGGCTGGTTGCCCTCGGCGACGGCGGCGTTGACCCCGCGGGCCTCCGAGTGGGTGAAGTAGCCGATCAGCTCCTGCAGGTGCTCCGGGAAGTTCTCCGCCGACAGCCCGCCCGGCCCGCGCAGCGCGAGCGCCGTCCGCTGGTCGGTGCCCGGCGCGCGGCCGATGCCCAGGTCGATGCGGCCCGGGTGGAACGCCTCAAGGGTGCCGAACTGCTCGGCGACGACCAGCGGCGCGTGGTTGGGCAGCATGACCCCGCCGGAGCCGACGCGGATGCGCTCGGTCGCGTCGGCGACGTGGCCGATCAGCACCGCCGTCGCCGAGCTGGCGATGCCGGGCATGTTGTGGTGCTCGGCCAGCCAGTAGCGGTTGAAGCCCAGCCGCTCGGTGGCGCGGGCGAGGTCGAGGGTGTTGCGCAGCGTCTCCCCGATGCTGATCCCCTCGGACACGGGGGACAGGTCGAGCACGGACAGCGGCACATCAGGCAGTGAGCTCACAACCGGGGTCAACGCCCCGGTGCCCCGATAACTTCCCGCAACGCCGCCGGATCGCCGCCGCGCCAGGCGACGACGCCGTCCGGCCGCACGAGCAGCGCGTCCTCCACCACCGCCGGACACGTGGCTGTGACGATCTTCACGCGCGATCCGGCGGCTTCCCGCAGGTCGGCGCGGTCCGCGAGGTCGAACAGCACGGTGCGGGCGTCCCGCATGATCTCGGCCACGCGGGTCTTCTCGCCGCCGACGGTCAGCGGCAGGTCGGCGACGTAGGGCAGCTTGTCGGCGTCCCGCAGCAGCCCGGCGAGGTGCCGGGTCGGCTCCTCGAACGCGGCCAGCTCGCCGAAGAGCGTCCGCAGCGCGTCGCCGTCCTCGCCGGTCAGGCGTTCGAGCAGGGCTTGGACGCGGGTCTGCGTCAACGTCCGCGCCGCGACCGGGCGGCGTTCGGCGTCGTAGCTGTCGAGCAGTGCCTCGCCGGCTTCGCCGCGGACGACGGCGGCGAGCTTCCAGCCGAGGTTGACGGCGTCCAGCAGCCCGACGTTCAGCGCTGAGCCCCCGGCCGGGAAGACGTGCGCGGCGTCGCCGGCCAGCAGGAACCGCCCGGCCCGGTAGCGCTCGGCGAGCCGGGCCGAGCTGACCGTCCGCGACAGCCACAGCGGCTCGCCCAGCGGCAGGTCGGCGCCGAGCACCCGCCGGACGCTCTCGCGGAACTCGTCGAGCGTCGGTTCGCCGGACGGCTCCGGCGTCACCTCACGGACACCGGCGATCACCACGCCCGGCGTCAAGGACGTCACCAGCACGCGCCCGGCCGGACGCCGGTTCCAGCCCCGGTTCAGGCCGTACGCCGTGGTGAAGAGGTCGAACGGCCGGTCCGTCCGGAAATGCCCGAACCGCAGCAGTTCGTCGTCGGTCGTGCCGGGGAAGCCGATGCCGGCCAGGTCGCGGACGCGGCTGTGCGCGCCGTCGCAGCCGACGACGTACTCCGCGTCCAGCCGGTACTCGCCGTCCGGGCCGAGAACCGTGCCGACGTCCACGAGTTCGTGTCCGCGCCGGATCTCGACGCCGAGTTCGACGGCCCGTTCGCCGAGCAGTGCCTCCAGCCGGGGTTGTTGCAGCATGAGCCCGCGCAGCGGCGGGCTGCCGAGCTTCGTGAAGTCCAGCGGCACGGGCCCGAACGGGAACCCGGGGAACGGCCCGGCGAACGCCGCTTCGGCGGCGAACTTCTCCAGCAGCCCCCGGTGGTCGAGCTGCTCGACGATCCGGCCGCCGAGCCCGTTCGCGCGCGGCCGCTCGTCCGGGGTCGCCCGCCGGTCGAGCACCACCGGCGTGATCCCGCCGAGCCGCAGCTCCGCCGCCAGCATCAGGCCCACCGGGCCCGCTCCGATCACCGCTACGTCCATGACGCCTCCTTCTCTTGCCCTTGGGGGGTTCCGGGTGGCGAAGCCCCCGGCCCGGGGCGAAGCCCCGGATGTCTCTCTTGTCCTTGGGGGGTTCCGGGTGGCGAAGCCCCCGGCCCGGGGCGAAGCCCCGGATGTCTCCGTCAGTTTGAACTGACGTCGTGTGTCAGGCTAGACTGACAAACCATGGAGGCGGAAGAGCTTTCCGGGCGGATTTCGGAAACCGATCCGGCGGTCGCGCTGCGGGCCGTCGGCGCGCTGCACCGGCTCGCCGAGCAGGTCGAGACGGCGGCGGTCGCGCACGCCCGGGACCGCGGCTGGTCGTGGGAGCAGATCGGTGACGCCCTCGGCGTCGCGCGGCAGTCGGTGCACACGAAGCACGGGAAGTGAGGCCCGGATGATCGCCAAGAGCCCGTTCGCCTCGGTCGTCGCGGAGGCCCTGGAGGAGTCCCGCCGCCGCGGCGACCGTCGTCTGGGGACCGAACACCTGCTGCTCGGCCTGCTCCACAACGCCGATTGCGCGCGGACCCTCGGCGTCGACCTGGCCGCGGCCCACGCCGCCCTCGACCGCCTGGACCGCGAAGCCCTGACGGCGCTGGGTATCGACGTCGAAAGCCTCCGCCCGGCGGCTGTCCCGCGGAGACGCGCGAAGCTGACGCCGGGAGCGCTGACGTCGAACGCCCGGGCGGTGGTCAACGAGGCGATCCGCGGGGTGCCGCGCCGCCGGGATCCGCTGGAGCTGCTGCGGGTCCTGCTGTCGGTGACCCCGCCGGACCCGGCGGCGGACCTGTTCGCCGCGCTCGGCGTCGATCGCGAAGAAGTCCGGCGCCGATTGTGAAAATCGGCTTTTCCCTCTGAGTCGCGCGAGACCGGATAGCGTGTGGCACGCCGGAATCACCAAGGAGGACGGGTGCCGCGTCCGGAGCGACCGCTGGATCCCGGGGACGACCTGCTCGTCGACTTCGCCGCCGAGCTCCGGCGATTGCGGGCGAGTGCCGGGAATCCCACTTACCGCGAGCTCGGCCGGCGGGCGCACTACTCCGCCGGCACGCTCTCCGAAGCCGCCGGCGGGCGGAAACTTCCCAGCCTGGCCGTCACTTTGGCCTACGTCCGCGCTTGCGGCGGCGAGTCCGGCGAATGGGAAGAACGCTGGCACGCCGTCGCCGACGAACAGGCCGGTGCCGATTCACCACCCGAGCCGGAAGCCGGGGAATCGCCGCCGTACGTCGGGCTGGCCGCATTCGGAGCCGCCGACGCGAGCCGGTTCTTCGGCCGCGAACGACTGGTCGAAAAGCTCACCACGCGCCTTGCGAGACAGCGTTTTCTCGCGGTGCTCGGCGCGTCCGGCTCGGGCAAGTCCTCCCTGCTGCGCGCCGGCCTGCTGCCCGCCGTCCCCGGCCACGTCGTGCTGCTCACCCCGGGCGCCCGGCCGCTGCAGGAGTGCGCCGTCAAGTTCGCCGCCGCGCTCGGCGTCACGCCCGGCGCGCTGCTCGACGACTTCACCGCCCACCCGCGCAACCTCGGCCTCGCCGCACGGCAGCTCGCCGATCGCGGCGACGAAGACGTCGTCCTGGTCGTCGACCAGTTCGAGGAGGTCTTCACGCTCTGCCAGGACACCGCCGAGCGCGCCGCGTTCCTCGCCGCGCTGGTCACCGCGACCACCGAACCCGGCAGCCGGACCCGGGTGGTGCTCGGCATCCGCACCGACTTCTACACCCACTGCGCGCGCCACGCGGACCTCGCCGAAGCCATGCAGGACGCGCAGGTCCTGGTCGGCCCGATGACGACCGAAGAGCTCCGGCAAGCCATTTCGCGCCCCGCCGTCAACGCCGGTTACCGCGTCGAAAACGCGCTCGTCTCCCGGCTGGTCGCGGACGCCACCGGCCAGCCCGGTGTGCTCCCGCTGCTCTCGCACGCACTGCTCGAGACGTGGCGACGCCGCCGCGGCACCACGCTCACCCTCGCCGGCTACGAGTCCACCGGCGGCATCGAACGGGCCGTCGCGCAGACGTCCGAAGGCACGTTCGCCACGCTCTCCGCGCGTCAGCAACGCTTGGCGCGGCAGATCTTCCTCCGGATGACCGCGCTCGGCGAGGGCACCGAGGACACCAAGCGCCGGATCAGCCGCGCCGAGCTCGACACCGAGGACGACGACACCGCCGTCGTGCTCGGCGAGCTGGCGGCGGCCCGGCTGGTCACCCTCGACGACACCGGCATCGACATCGCGCACGAGGCCCTCATCCGCGGCTGGCCGCGGCTGCGCGAGTGGCTCACCGAGGACCGCGAAGGCCTGCGCGTGCACCGGCAGCTCACCGAGGCGACCGACGCCTGGGAGTCGGTCGAGCGCGATCCCGGCTGGCTCTACCGCGGCACCCGGCTCGCCATCGCGCGGGAATGGGCCGCGCGCCAGGACTCCGTGCTGTCCCAGCGGGAACGGCGGTTCCTCGACGCCAGCCTCGCCGTCGAGCACGCCGAGCAGCAGCGGGAACGCCGTCGCACGCGGCGGTTGCGTCAGCTGGTCGCGCTCCTGGCCGTGCTGCTGGTCTTCGCCGTCGGCGCGACGGCTTACGCGGTGCGCGCCGAGTCCACCGCGACCGGCCAGCGCAACAGCGCGCTCGCCCAGAAGGTCGCCGGCCAGGCCCTGGCCATGCGCGCCACCAACCCCGCGCTCGCCGCGCAGCTCGCGCTGGCCGCGTACCGCCTCGACCCGGCGGCCGACGCGCGCGGCGCCGTCCTCGGGATGTTCGCGACGCCGTATTCGACGCGCCTCACCGGGCACACCGGCCGGATCAACACCGTCGCCCTCCGCCCGGACGGCCAGGTGCTGGCCACCGCGAGCTGGGACGGCACGGCCCGGCTGTGGGACATCCACGACCCGCACCACCCGGTGCCGCTCGCCACGCTGGCCGGGCACACCGGCAACGTCAACAACGTCGCCTTCGCCGCCGACGGCCGGACCGTCGCCACCGCCGGCTTCGACGGCACCGTGCGCGTCTGGGACGTCACCGACCCGAGCCGTCCCGGGCCCGGCGTCATCGTCGAACGCCACGAAGGCAAGGCGTACGCCGTCGCGTTCAGCCCTGCCGGTCCGCTGCTGGCCACCGGCGACGTCGACGGCACGCTGCGGTTGTACGACACCGCGAGCCTGAAGCAGGTGGGCGAGCTGACCGGGCACACGTCGTACGTCAACAACCTGGCCTTCAGCGCCGACGGCAAGCTGCTCGCTTCGGCGTCGGCGGACAAGACCGCGCGGCTGTGGGACGTCGGCGGCCGCCGCCTGCTCGGCGTCGCGACCGGGCACACCGACGTCGTCCACTCGGTCGCCTTCAGCCCCGACGGCCACACCCTCGCGACGGCGAGCGCCGACCAGAGCGCGCGGCTGTGGGACGTCACCGACCCGGCTCGGCCGGCACAGCTTTCGGCGCTCTCGTCGCACAAGGCGATCGTGCGGTCGGTCGCGTTCACCGCGGACGGACGCACCCTCGCGACCACCGGCTTCGACCGCACCGCCCGGCTGTGGGACGTCGCCGACCCGCGGCGGCCGCGCGAGCTGGCGCCGCTGCCGGGGCACACCGGCGCCGTCGGCTCGGCCGTGTTCAGCCGGGACGGGCGCACCCTCGCCACGGCCAGCGACGACCAGACCGCCCGGCTCTGGGACCTGCCCGGGCCCGGCATTCCCGCGCACACGGACAAGGCGTGCGACGTGAGCTTCGGCCCCGGCAACCTGCTCGTCAGCGGCGGTTACGACAAGACGGTGCGGCTGCGCGACCTGGGCACCTCACGGCCGCCGGCCACGATCGGCGGCTTCGGCGACGCGGTCTGCGGCGTCGCGATCAGTCCCGACGGCCGGACGCTGGCCACCGGCAGCTGGGACCACACGATGACGCTGCGGGACATCACCGATCCGGCGAAACCCGGGCCGCCGGTGGTGTTCTCCCGGCCGGGTGACGACATCGACGCCGTCGCGTTCAGCCCGGACGGCCGGCTCCTGGCCACCGCGGGCGAGGGGCACACGGCCCGGCTCTGGGACCTCGCCGACCGCGCGCACCCGGTGGAGCTCGCCCGGCTCGAGGGCCACACCGACGACGTCCACACCCTCGCGTTCAGCCCCGACGGCCGGACGCTGGCCACCGCCGGCTGGGACCACACGGCGCGGCTGTGGGACGTCTCGGCACCCCGCGCGCCGAAGCCGCTGGCCAAGCTCGAAGGGCACACGGACACGGTCTTTTCGATCGCCTTCAGCCCGGACGGCCGGCGGCTCGCCACGGCGAGCGCCGACCGCACGGTCCGGCTGTGGGACGTCGCTCCCGCGCGCCGGCCGGCGGTGCTGACCGGGCACACGGACATCGTGATGGCGGTGTCGTTCAGCGGCGACGGCCGCACCCTCGCCTCCGGCGGCTACGACCGCACGATCCGCCTGTGGGACGTCGGCACGGCGTCGCCGCGCGCCGTCCTGCCCGAAGAACGCGACCGCGTCTACGCGGTGCGGTTCGCCCCGGACGGCCACACGCTCGCCGCGGCCATCGCGGACGGCACGATCCGGGTGCAGGAAACGGATCCCGACCGGGCGGCCGAACGGATCTGCGCGATCGCGGCCCCGCGCGTCACCCCGGACGAATGGACGGCGAGCCTGCCAGGCCTGGACTACCGGCCGCCGTGCCCCTGAGCGGGTTGTTCGGCGTTGTTGTTCGGTAGCCGCTCGCGGACACCGAACAACCCGGATCGACTAGACATGCCCTCGGACGGACGCGTCCCACGAACGTTCGATTGACCGGGGGTCTGAAGGGCTCCTTCAAGGGCACGGGAAGTTGCCTCCCGCCCCTCGAAGGAGCCCTTCAGCGTGCCCGGGCCCGCTCGGGATCAGCCCGCCGGGATCCAGTCGGGGTTCGAGGCCAGCACCGTCAGCTGCTGCGTCGCGCGGGTCAGCGCCACGTACAACACGCGGCGTCCGGTCGTCGACTCCGTCACCAGGTCGATCGGCTCGACCAGGACGACCGCGTCGTACTCCAGGCCCTTGGAATCCAGGCTGCCCACGACCTTCAGCCGCTCGTCCCCCTGGTCCGCCAGCCAGCCCGCGACCTCCGGGACGCGGTCCATCGCCGTGATCACGCCGACCGTGCCCTCGACCGCGCCCAGCAGTTCCTTCACGGCCGCCTGGGTCGCGGACGCCAGGCCGGCCGCCTCGACCGGGCGGACGTCCGGCTCGACGCCCGTCTTGCGGACCGCCACCGGCAGGTCGCCCGCCTCCGCGTGGCCGGCCACCACCTTGGCCGCCAGGTCGAAGATCTCGGCCGAGTTCCGGTAGTTGGTGCGCAGGGTGAACCGCCGCCGGGTCGTCTTGATCCCGAACGCCTGGTCGCGCGCCTGTGCCGCCTCCGCCGGGTCCGGCCAGGAGCTCTGCACCGGGTCACCGACGACCGTCCAGCTCGCGTACTTGCCGCGCCGGCCGACCATCCGCCACTGCATCGGCGAGAGGTCCTGCGATTCGTCGACGACCACGTGCGAGTACTCGTCGTAGTGCTCGGGCCGGGTGGTGCCGCCTCCGCCGCGCTCGACCTCGCCCTCGATCACCTGACGGCGCTTGCGCTTCGGCGGCGGCCCGATCAGCACGCGCAGCTCGTCGAGCAGCGCGACGTCCGCGATCGACCAGCCCCGCGAGCGGTCCGCGAGGTCCGCGGCCAGCCGCGAGATCTCCTGGCGGTTCAGCACGCCCTTGGACGCCGCCGCGAGCCGCTTCTCCTCGCCCAGCCACTTCAGGATCTGCGCCGGGTACAGCACCGGCCACCACACGACCAGGAACCGGTGGAACTCGATCCGCTCACCCAGATCGGTGATCAGGTCGGCCCGCTCGAACGGCTTGCCGTCGGCCTTCGCGTACCCCTCGGCCTTCGTCGCCAGCGCGTCCAGCAGCAGCTCCGCCGCCCGCAGCCGCGACCGGTTCGGCGGCGCGCCCTGCGTGTGGGCCTTGCGGCGCACCTTCTCCAGCTCGCGCGCGTCCAGCTTGAGGACCTCGCCGCGGTAGACGATCCGCATCTCCTCCGGCGCGTCCGGCGGGGTGTCGCGCAGCGCGCGCAGCAGCACCTTCCGGATCCGCAGCGAACCCTTGATCGCGGCCAGCGGCGCCGCGTCCTGCCGCGTCGCGTCGAGGCCGTCGAGGACCTCGCCGAGCGCGCGCAGCTCCACGTTCGTCTCCCCCATCGAGGGCAGGACGCGCGAGATGTAGCTGGTGAACACCCCCGAGGGCCCGATCACGAGCACGCCGGCCCCGCCGAGCTGACGCCGGTGGCGGTAGAGCAGGTAGGCGGCGCGGTGCAGGGCGACGGCGGTCTTGCCGGTGCCCGGCCCGCCGGTGATCTCCGTGACACCGCGCCACGGCGCCCGGATGACCTCGTCCTGCTCCTTCTGGATGGTCGCGACGATGTCGCGCATCTTCTCGCCGCGCGAACGCCCCAGCGCGGCCATCAGCGCGCCTTCGCCGACGATCTGCATGTCCTCGGGCACGGCGTCGGCCATCAGCACGTCGTCGTCGACGTCGAGCACGTTCTGCCCGGAGCAGCGGATCACCCGCCGCCGCACGACGTCCATCGGCTCTTCGGCGGTGGCCTGGTAGAACGCCGCCGCGGCCGGGGCGCGCCAGTCCGTGACGAGGTTGTCGAACTCCGCGTCGCGGATGCCGAGCCGGCCGACGTAGACGCGTTCGTCGTCTTCGCGCAGGTCGAGCCGGCCGAAGACCAGGCCCTCGTACTCGGCGTCGAGCGACTGCAGCGTCTGGTTGGCGTGGTACACCATCATGTCGCGCTCGAACAGCATCGACGCCTGCTCGAAGATCGCCTCGCGCTGCGCGCCCTGGCCGATCTCGTAGCCCTTGGTGCGCATCGCCTCGGCCTGGGTGCGCAGTTCGTCCAGACGGGTGTACACGCGATCGACGTGGGCTTGTTCGATGGCGATCTCGGCCCGTCTGACCCGAGGTTCCGACACGCATGGCTCCTTGACAGCTCTGGATCGCCTCCGAGGGCGAAGAACGACTCTACGCGTTGCGCCCGGCGGGTTCACCCGTGTCCCGGCCATGAGTGCTCCGGGTCCTCCCCGCACAATCGGGGGGTGACCAGGATCGTGGCCGGGACGGCGGGCGGGCGGCGGCTGAAGGTGCCCCCGAAGGGCACCCGGCCGACGTCGGAACGCGTGCGGGAAGCCCTGTTCAACGCCCTCGGGACGGCCGGCGAGCTGGACGGCGCGCACGTGCTCGACCTCTACGCGGGCTCCGGCGCGCTCGGCCTCGAAGCCCTCTCCCGCGGCGCCGCCGACGCGCTGTTCGTCGAATCCGACCGGCGTGCCGTGGAGGTGCTGCGCGACAACGTCTCGGCGCTGGGCCTCGGCGGCACCGTCCGGGCCGCCCCGGTCGAGGCGGTGGTCGCCGCGCCCGCGCCGCGGTCGTACGACCTGGTGCTCGCCGACCCGCCCTACATCGTGGACGCGGGCGCGCTGCGGAAGGTGCTGGCGGCGCTGGCCTCGAGCGGCTGGCTGGGTTCGTCCGCGCTGGTGGTGGTCGAACGCGCCGCGCGTGACGGCGCGCCCGGGTGGCCTCCCGGCTTCGAGCCGACCCGCGCGAAGAAGTACGGCGACACGGCGGTCCACTGGGCCGAGTACACCGCCGGTGTGTGACGCATCCGGCAAGGAGCGCGCGGGGGAGCGCCGGGCACGGTAGCGTCCGCGCCATGCGGCGTGCGGTCTGTCCCGGTTCCTACGATCCGGCCACCAACGGGCACCTCGACATCATCGAGCGGGCGAGCCGGCTGTTCGACGAGGTCGTCGTCGCGGTGGGGGTCAACAAGAGCAAGAAGGGCCTCTTCGAGCTCGAAGAACGCCTGGAGATGCTGCGCGAGATCACCGCGAAGCTGCCGAACGTGCGGATCGACTCGTGGGAAGGCCTGCTGGTCGACTACTGCCGCGACAACGACATCGCGGCGATCGCCAAGGGCCTGCGCTCGGTCAGCGACTTCGACTACGAGCTGCAGATGGCCCAGATGAACCGCGAGCTCACCGGCGTCGAGACGCTGCTGATGGCGAACAACCCGGCGTACGGGTTCGTGTCGAGCTCGCTGGTCAAGGAGGTCGCGGCCCTGGGCGGCGACGTCGAGAACCTGGTCCCGGCGATCGTCTACGAGCGCCTCGCGGCGAAGTTCCCCAAGCTCGGCCGCTGAGCACCCTCCACAAGCGACCCCCGCGCGCCCGGTTCCCGTCGATCGGCCCCCTACGAACGTCGGGACTTCGCGCCGGGAGCGGCGGAGTTCACGTTCCCGTCTTCTGACGATCACTCGATCGAGTTACGGTCCGAAAATGACCAACTACCGATCTCGCCTGGTCGCGGTTGTCTTCGCGCTCCTGGCCACACTGTCCATGGGGGTCACCGCCGCCGAGGCGGTCACCGGTGTACCGGCCGTCGCGGCGCAGAACCAGTGCGGCGACCTCGCCGGGTTCACGCACAAGGCGCTCTCGTCGCTGCCCGCCGAGGCCACGACGACGTACAACCTCATCCAGAAGGGCGGGCCGTTCCCCTACCCGCAGAACGACGGCGTCGTCTTCGACAACCGGGAGGGCATCCTGCCGTCCTGCGCGACGAGCTACTACCACGAGTACACCGTGCCGACCCCGGGCGCGAGCAACCGCGGCACGCGCCGCATCGTGACCGGCGGCGCCGGCGAGTACTTCTACACCGGCGACCACTACGCCACCTTCCAGGTCATCGACATCGGCGGTGGCGGCACGCCGACGCAGCAGTGCGGCGACCTGTCCGGCCTGGCGAAGATCGGCTACTCCCGGCTCTCGGCGGCCGCGAAGACCGTGGTGGACAACGTCCGCGGCGGCGCGTCCACCGGCACGACCTACGAGAACCGCGAAGGCGTGCTCCCGGCCTGCGCGTCCGGCTACTACCAGCTCTTCAGCGTCGGCACGAACGACCGCGTGATCTCGGGCAAGGCCGGCGAGCTGGCCTACACCCCCGACCACTACGTCACCTTCAAGGCGATCGACCTGAATTCCTGACCCCCGTGCAACGCGCCGTGCCCCCTCGTCCGTGAGGTACACCGGAACACGGACGAGGGAGGCACGGATGCGTGCTGGGGACGACGCGGACTTCCGGGAGTTCGCCCGGGCGCGGGCACTGACGCTGCGGCGCACGGCCTACCTGCTCTGCGGTGACTGGCACCTGGCCGAGGACCTGGTCCAGAACGCACTCCTGAAGCTCCACCGGGTCTGGCCGAGGATCACCCGCCGCGGGCCCGTCGACAACTACGCCCGGCGGGTCCTGCTGCGCTGCTGGCTCGACGAGCAGCGGCGGCCGTGGCGCCGCCGGGAACGCCGCGACGGCGTCGTGCCGGACCTGCCTTCCTTCACCCTCGAGACCGGCATCTCGGATCCCCTCCTGCGCGCCCTCGCCGAAGTTCCGCCTAAGCAGCGCGCCGCCGTCGTGCTCCGCTACTGCGCCGACCTGCCGGTCGCGGAGGTCGCGGCGGTGCTGCGCTGCTCGGAAGGAACCGTCCGGAGCCAGGCCTCGCGCGGGCTCGAAACCCTGCGCGGTGTGCTCGAGCACACCGCGGAGAGGAGCGCGTGATGACCGACATCGAGACCCGCCTGCGCGAGGTGGCCCTCGTGGAGCCGCCGCTCGGGTTCGACCCGGACGAGGTGGCCGACCGCGCGGCGAAGCAGACCCGGCGGCGGACCGCGGGCATCGCCGGGACGCTGGCCGCAGGCGCGGTCGTCGCGGCCGTGGCGGTGTTCGTCCCGGCGGCGCCGGCCCCGGTGCCCCCGGCCGGGCCGCCTACGCCGCCTTCGCTCGCCGAGCAGGCGCGGGTCCGCCAGGGGCTGACCGACGCCGTCACGCGGCTGTTCCCCGGCCTGCGGAGCCTGAGCGTGGGCGCGTCGACCGCCGACTCCGTCGGCCCGGACCGGATGAGCGCGACGGCCACCTTCGTCGACGCCGCCGGGCGCCCGGGCACCTTCCAGCTCACCGTCCGCGGCGACCGGGCGGCGCCGGACGTCACGCCGCTCGGCCAGGCCTGCGCGAGGAGGCCGTGCGACAAGATGCCGGACGGTGCGCTCCTGGCGATCTCCGGGTTCGACGGCGCAGGTGAGCTGCCTGGCTTCAACGGAGTCCTGGCCCGCCCGGACGGCTCGGTGGTGACGGTCACCGACGCCGGCGACAGCGCCCCCGGCGTCACCGACTCGGTCCAGCTGACCCGCGAGCAGCTCACGGAGGTGATCACCGATCCGGCGTTCACCCTGTCGTGAAGCGCGGACACGCCCGGCGCCGTGCGCCTTCACCGCTTCGGCGCCGGATGAGGGCAGACTGGTCTCAGCGACAGGGGATTGGAGTTGCCGTGTACCGGGTTTTCGAGGCGCTCGACGAGCTCGTCACCATCGTCGAGGAGGCGCGCGGCGTCCCGATGACGTCCAGCTGCGTGGTGCCCCGCGGCGACGTCCTCGAACTCCTCGACGACGTCCGCGACGCACTGCCGGCGGAGGTCGACGACGCCCAGGACGTACTGGACAAGCGCGACGACCTGATCCACGCCGCCCGCAAGGAGGCCGGTGAAACGGTCGCGGGCGCGAACTCCGAAGCCGAGCGCGCGATCGCCGAGGCCACCGACGAGGCCGAGCGCATCCTGGCCGACGCCCGGGCCCGCGCCGAGCAGATGCTCGCCGACGCCCACGACCAGGCCGACCGCACGGTCGCGGCGGGCCAGGCCGAGTACCAGAACCTCACCGACCGCTCCCGCGGCGAGTCGGAGCGGATGATCCAGGCCGGCCGCGACGCCTACGACCGCGCCATCGAAGACGGCCGCGCCGAGCAGTCCCGGCTGGTCGCGCAGACGGAGGTCGTCCAGGCGGCCCACGCCGAATCGGCCCGCATCGTCGACGAAGCCCATGCGGAAGCGGACCGCCAGCGCGGCGACTGCGACGCGTACGTCGACGGCAAGCTGGCGGAGTTCTCGGAGCTGCTGGCGACGACGCTGCGCACGGTCGACTCGGGCCGCAACCACCTGCGCTCCCCGGCGAACCTGCCGAACAGCGGCGGCCGCCCGACGCTCTACGACTATCAGGTGTGACCAGCCTCTCAGCGGCTGCGTGACGTGCGTGGGTGCCAGCTCGAAAGGGGTGGCACCCCGTGCGTACTCTGGACGGGATGTCCGAGAACAAGACCCCCCAGCTCGACGACCGCAGCCCGTGGGTGATCGACACCCGTGAGCTTGGCCGTCACGCCGGCCTCAGCCGCGCTCTTCAGCGCACTGTGCCGGCGGAGACGCCGCTTGGCGTCCCCGACGTCATCACCATCGACGCCGGTTCCGAACTCAAGCTCGACCTGCTCCTCGAATCCGTCGTCGAGGGCGTGTGGGTGAGCGGCACGGTCACGGCGACCGCGAAGGGCAACTGCGCGCGCTGCCTCGACCCGCTGATCGAGGAGGTCGAGGTCGAGGTCCAGGAGCTGTTCGCCTACCCGGGGTCGGCCACCGAGGAGACCACCGACGAGGACGAGATCCCGCGGCTGATCGACGACCGGATCGACCTCGAGCCGACCGTCCGCGACGCCGTCGTCCTGGCCCTGCCCCTGGCGCCGTTGTGCACCGAGGACTGCGCCGGGCTCTGCATCGACTGCGGCGTCAAGTGGGCCGATCTCGAGCCCGGACACGGGCATGAGAAGATAGACCCTCGGTGGGCCGCACTGGTCGAGCGCTTCGACGAGAATGCGGGCGAAAAGCCTGCGCAGGACCCCGCTGAGCAAGAGCAAGCCTGACGAGTGTCCAGCTCGTCGGTGAGGAAAGTTCGCTCGCACCGCGAGCAGACCGTCTTAAGGAGATCTACTCGTGGCCGTCCCGAAGCGGAAGATGTCGCGATCCAACACGCGCGCCCGCCGCAGCCAGTGGAAGGCGGCTCCGGTTCAGCTGGTGCCCTGCTCCAACCGCGCCTGCAAGCAGCCGAAGCTCCAGCACATCGCGTGCCCGTCGTGCGGCCAGCACAACGGCCGCCAGGTCGTCGAGCCCGCCTGATCGGGTAGCCGATATGGGGGGCAAGACGCCCGGGGGACCACCAGCCGACACGGCGCCGTTGCTCGAGGCGCTCGGGGTCACACTCGGCCCCGAGCTGCTCGGCTTGTCGCTGACCCACCGTTCGTACGCGTACGAAAACGGGGGCCTGCCGCCGAACGAGCGGCTGGAGTTCCTCGGTGACGCCGTGCTCGGCCTGGTCGTCACCGATCACCTGTACACCACTCACCCCGACCTGCCCGAAGGGCAGCTCGCGAAGCTCCGAGCCAGCGTCGTCAACATGCACGCGCTGGCCCGGGTCGCCCGTGGGCTCGGCGAGGGCGGTCTCGGGGCACACCTGTTGCTGGGCAAGGGCGAAGAGCTCACCGGCGGCCGGGACAAGGCGAGCATCCTCGCCGACGGCTTGGAAGCGGTCATCGGTGCCGTCTACCTCGCCCACGGCATCGAGATCGCCCGCAAGCTCGTGCACCACCTCTTCGACGGGCTGCTCGCCGAAGCCCCGCTGCGCGGTGCCGGTCTCGACTGGAAGACCAGCCTGCAGGAGCTGACGGCGTCGGCCGGTCTCGGCGTGCCCGAGTACCGCGTCGAGGACACGGGCCCGGACCACCGCAAGGAGTTCGCGGCCA
The DNA here is from genome assembly GCF_036104975.1 of Amycolatopsis sp. NBC_00355. Lineage (GTDB taxonomy): Bacteria > Actinomycetota > Actinomycetes > Mycobacteriales > Pseudonocardiaceae > Amycolatopsis. Next base: position 8,707,295 of record NZ_CP107982.1, read on the forward strand.
CCGTCCTCATCGGCGGCCGTCCTCTCGGCACGGGTTCGGGTTCGACGAAGAAGGAAGCCGAGCAGAAGGCCGCCGAGACGGCTTGGCGTTCGCTGTCCGCCGAACTCGAGGCGGAGAAGCAGCCGGCCGAAAAGCCGGACGAGGACGCCTGAACCTCGTGTCCTGAGCTTCGGGACTGATCCGCTTGTATCCCAGCGGCGTCGTGGCCATCCGCCACGAACCGCTGGGAGACAGGCGGATTCGTCGTCGTTTCCGGGGTTCCTTCCCGGCCGGCACCGGCTTCCGGCCCGCATCGCTCGCGCGCCGGCTTCCCCCAGGGCACCCTCGAAGAAGTGTCGTACCTGCGGGGCACAATGTGCTCATGCCCGAACTTCCCGAGGTCGAAGTCGTCCGCGTGGGTCTGCAGGCGCACGTCGCCGGCCGGACCATCCGCGAGGCCGAGGTCCTGCACCCGCGGGCGATCCGGCGGCACGTGCTGGGTGCGGACGATTTCACCAACCGGCTCATCGGTGCCCGCGTCGAAGCCGCGCGGCGGCGGGGCAAGTACCTGTGGCTCGAGCTGTCCGACAAGGAAGCCGTCGTCGCGCACCTCGGGATGAGCGGGCAGATGCTCGTCCAGCCCGAAAGCGCGCCGGACGAGAAACACCTGCGAGTCCGGCTGCGCTTCGACGACGACGGGCCGGAGCTCCGTTTCGTCGACCAGCGCACGTTCGGCGGCCTGGTGCTGGACGACCTGACCGACATCGGCGAGCGCGTGCTGCTGCCGGGCTCGATCGCCCACATCGCGCGCGACCCGATGGACCCGGCGTTCGACCTCGACACGGCCGTCAAGGCCCTGCGTTCCCGCCGCACCGAGATCAAGCGCGCCCTGCTCGACCAGACCCTGGTCTCGGGCATCGGCAACATCTACGCCGACGAAGCGTTGTGGCGCGCGAAGCTGCACTGGGCGCGGCCGACGGAGAAGCTCACCCTGGCGAAGTGCCGCGAGCTGCTGGCGGCGGCGTCGGACGTGATGAACGCGGCCCTGGGCCAGGGCGGCACGTCGTTCGACGCGCTGTACGTGAACGTCAACGGGCAGTCGGGCTACTTCGACCGTTCGCTCGACGCGTACGGCCAGGAGGGCCTGCCGTGCCACCGGTGCGGCTCGCCGATCCGGCGGGAACCGTTCATGAACCGCTCGTCGTTCACGTGCCCGCGGTGCCAGCCCCGGCCGAGGGTGAACTCGCGTTGATAAAAGCTGTTCACCTTTCAGCTAGGATGAATACGCCTGGTAGCTGAGGGAGTGCAACGTGGTCAAGGAGCCCGGCAAGTCGACGCTGGCCGACAAGGTCGACCAGCTGTTCCACGTGGTCCGCAGGCCCGATCGGGAGCCGTACAGCAACGAGGAGGTCGCCACGGCCTGCCGCGAGGCGACCGGCGAGAGCTTCTCGACGACCTACCTGTGGCAACTGCGCACGGGCCGGCGCACCAACCCGACCAAGCGCCACCTGGAAGCCCTCGCCCAGTTCTTCGGCGTCCCCCCGGCATATTTCTTCGACGACGAGCAGAGCCGCAAGATCGCCGACGAGCTGGCCCTGCTGGGAGCCCTGCGCGACGCGGGCGTCCGCGACCTGGCCCTGCGAGCGGTGACCCTGTCCGCCGACGGCCTCGACACGATCAGCGACATGATCGACGCGATCGCCCGCAGAGAAGCGAGCCGCGGCCCCAAGAAGGAGAACTGACGCGGCGGCAAGCTCGCCGCACGAGCTTCGGGGATCGTGAGAAGGCCGGAGCTGCCGGCCGCTGATCGGACCGCGGGGCCGCTCCAGGTCGCGATGGGCGAGAGTCGACGCAGCGGCACTCGGGCTGTCGTGGGCAGATTCCAGGCCCGCGACAGACATGCGTTGACTGTCCGCGCAGTGGGGGATACGGCACGTGTCGCGATGGCCAGAGCTGACGCGGCGGAACTCGGGCCGCGCCGGGCCATTCGAGCCCGCAAGGAGCGGACACCGACACATCAGCAGAGGTGAACGACCACGCAGGTACCGTGATGAGCCGACCGGAGCCGTCGGCACCGGGGTTGTGCGGGCACACTTCGGGCTTTGCGGTGAGGTCAGAACTGACGTGGTGGCCCCGGCGCGCCCGTTGTCGCGGTAGGTTCGCGGGGTCGGCATGGCGGTGCGGACGAAAACCGGATTTCCCGAAGCGGGCCCGCGTCATCGCCTGCCGGACCGATCCGGCCGTGGCGGCATGATGGCGAGGAGAGCTGACGTGGCGAAACGACCGTCCCTGCGGCTCTCCGGGCGGCGGCCGGGCCGCGCGTTGTGGCGGCGGGCACGTGAGGTCGCCGATGCCGTGAGCCTGCCGGAGCCGTTCGACGCCGAGGCGTTCGTCGACGGGCTGGCCGCCGGGCGCGGGCGGCCGATCGAGCTGATGCCCGTCAGCGCACCCGAAGGCGCGCCGTGCGGGCTGCTGATGAGCACCGAACGCGCCGACTACATCCTCTACCCGACCAACACGACCGCCCTGCACCGGCGGCACATCCTGCTGCACGAGGTCGGGCACCTGCTGTGCGGGCACACGGGGTCCGGCGCCGGCGCCGACGGCGCGGCCATCGACGCCGCCGCGGGGCGGCAGCTGATGCCGAACCTCTCGCCCGAGCTGGTCCGGCGGGTCCTCGGCCGCACCACCTACACCGAGGTCGAGGAGCGCGAGGCCGAACTGGTCGCGAGCCTGCTCGCCCAGCGCGTCGTGCGGCCGGAAGAGCCGCGCGAACCGGCGGCCGACGTCCCGGACGGCGTCCGGCGCTTCGACACGCTGTTCGGCGGCCGGCCCCGGCGTCGCGCACCGTGATCGAGACCCTGGCCTATCACCTATGCGTGGTGGCGTTCGCCGGGTTCGGGTACAAGCTCATCGAGGCGCGCCGCAGCCAGCCGGTGCGCACCATGTGGTTCCTCGCCGGGTTCGGCATCTGCATCGCCACCGGCATCGTCGTGCTGACCCCGGCGATGGAGGCCCTGGTCGGCCAAGGTCCGGTGTTCGACTGGATCGCGCCCCTGGCGGGTGACGAGCTGAAGCTCGGCGCGTTCGGCTTCGCGGTCGCGTTCAGCCAGTCGGTGTGGCGCGGCGAAGGTGCCCGGCTCGCCCCGCACGCGTTGTTCACGGGCACGGCGATGGCGCTGCTCGCCGCGTGTTATGCCCTGTCCGGGCCGAAACGCATCGGCGACGACACGGTTGTGTCGGAGAGGGGATTGCCGTTCGCGCTGGGCAACCAGGCCGTGTTCCTGGTCTACGGCCTGACCAGCCTCGCCCTGCTGATCACGGTGTTCGTCCGCAGCGCGCGGCACGCCGAGCCGGGCCCGCTGCGCGCCGGCCTCTGGCTGCTGGTGATCGGGGTCGGCGCCGCGTTCGCGTGGACGCTCTGGGACATCGACGACGTCCGCCTGCTCGCGCAGACGTCCCGGATCGGCGCCCGCGAAGACGTACCGTCCTCGGTGCTCGGAGCGGCGACCGTCTGTTTCCTCACGGCGGGGGCGACGCTGAGCGCGTGGTCACCGTCGGTGTCATCGGTCCTCGGCCGGGTGCGCGCGTACCGGGCGTACCGCCGCATCGAGCCACTGTGGACGGCGTTGCACGCGGCGGTCCCGGGCATCGCGCTCAACCCGGGCCACGAGCTGACGGGCGGCCCCGAATTCGCGCTGTACCGGCGAGTGATCGAAATCCGCGACGGCCACCTGGCGTTGCGCGCCCACTTCGACCCGGAGCTCCCGGCCCGCGCGGAGGAGGAAGCCCGGCGCGCGGGAGTCCCCGAAGCCGACCTCGCGGCAACGGTCGAGGCGGTCACCCTGGCCGCCGCGATCGAGGCCGAGCGCGCAGGCCGCAGATTCGCCCCGGCCGACGAGGACCCGGAACACAGCGCCGACGCGGACGCCGACGTCGTGGCCGAGGCGGCCTGGCTGGTCCGGGTGAGCCGCGCCTGGCGCCGCGGCGCGCTCCTGAACCAAGTCCGGACCGCGGCGCTCAGCTGACCCGCCCGCCGTCGCCGACTCCGGTCACAACTGCGGGCTCTGCTGAACGAGATTCGGACCGTGTCGCGCAGCTGTTCCGTGGCGCGCCGGTGCTGGCTTCGGTACCAGCTGCGCGCCGCTGAACGAGCCCACGCCCGCGGTGATCGGCTCACCGCCACCGCCACCGCCACCGCTGTCGCAGGTTTGGTGTCAGCTGCGGGGCGCTGCTGAACGAGGTTCGGCCCACGGTATTCAGCTGACCCACCTCGCGCGGCGCTGGTTTCGGTGCTAGCAGCGCGCTGCCGAACGAGGTTCAGACGACTGCCTTCAACCGGCCCCGCTGCCCGCCCGCGCCGACTCCAGTCCCAGCGGCGCCGCGCTGCTGAACTGGTCGAGGTTCAGGCCGCGGCGCTCGGCTGCTCCACCGTCCGTCGGCTTCGGTCCTGGCTGCGCTGCGCTGTTGCAGGAGGTTCAGGCCGCGGCGCGGCTGCTCTATCGCTCGTCGGCTTCGGTTCTGGCTGCGCAGTGCTGCTGAACGCGGTTCGGACCGCAGCGCTGAGTGGACCCACCGCCCGCCGGCTTCGGTTCTGGCTGCGCAGTGCTGCTGAACGGGGTTCGGACCGCAGCGCTGAGTGGACCCACGGCCCGTCGGCTTCGGTTCTGGCTGCGTTGCGCTGCTGGATGAGGTTCGGACCGCAGCACTGGGTCGTCCCACCGCCCGGCGTCAACCTCGGTAACGCCACGCTGCTCGCACCAAGTCCGCGCCGCCGCGCGGACCCGCCGAACCGGCCGCACAAGCCTCGGGGAACCGGAGTTCGGCACCGCGGGCCGCAGCTGAACCAGGCGCTCGGCCGGCCGAGCGAAAGCAGCGGAGCCTTTATGTCCCTGACATTCCCCCTCCCGGGTAGCGGGCCCCGTTCACCGTGACCCGCAGTGTGTACAGCGAGCTCGACGCCGTGATGAACAGTTCGTTCCGCCTCGCGCCGCCGAAGGTGAAGTTCGAGCAGACCTCCGGCATGCGGAGCTTGCCGATGCGGGTGCCGTCCGGGGCGAAGCAGTGCAGGCCGTCGTGTGCCGCCGCCCAGATGTTGCCCTCGCTGTCGACGCGTACGCCGTCGAAACCGCCGCCGTCGGACGTCGCGAAGATCTCGCCGCCGGTGAGTGTGCCGCCTTCGCGCACCTCGAACACCCTGAGGTGACTGGGTTCCTGGCGCGTGTCGGCGATGTACAGCAGCGACTCGTCGGCCGAGAAGGCGAGCCCGTTCGGCCGGGAGAAGTCGTCGGCGACGATGCGCACCTCGCCGTCCGCCGGGTCGACCCGGTACACGTGGCAGGCGCCGATCTCGCTCTCCGCGCGGTACCCCTCGTAGTCGCTGTCGATGCCGTAACTCGGGTCGGTGAACCAGATCGAGCCGTCGGAGTGCTCGACGACGTCGTTGGGGCTGTTCAGTTTTTTCCCCTGAAAGTGTGACGCGAGCACGGTGATCGAGCCGTCGTGCTCGGTGCGCGTCACCCGCCGGGGACCTTGCTCGCAGCTGACCAGCCGGCCTTGCCGGTCGACCGTGTGCCCGTTCGCGTAGCCGGACGGCTGCCGGAACACGCCGACCTGCCCGGTCGTCTCGTCCCAGCGCAGCGTGCGGTCGTTCGGGATGTCGCTGAACACCAGGTAGCGCCCGGCGGGGAAGTACGCCGGCCCCTCGGTCCAGCGGCAGCCCGTGTGCAAGCGCTGCATCCACTCGTCGCCGTTGATGCGCGCGAAACGCTCGTCGAGCACCTCGAACTCCGCCTTGACCAGATCCATCGCTCACCTCCTGTGTCCGAACCTCATCCCGCCACAATCATGGTACACCGAACCTGATATGGTCAAGAGGTGGATGACGTGGATCGGATGTTGCTGGCAGAACTCCAGCGGGACGCGGCGCAGGTGTACACCGCGCTCGGCCGGGCGGTCGGGCTCTCGGCCGGCGCGGCTCACGAGCGCGTGCGCAAGCTGCGCGAACAGGGCGTGATCCGGCGGACGACGGTGGAGGTCGACCCGGCCGCGGTCGGTCGCGGTGTCGCGGCGTTCGTCCTTGTCGAGGCCAACGCCTGGATGGGGGACAGCTCGGTGAAGGCCGCTCTCGAAGCGCTGCCCGAAGTCGTCGAGGCGCACGTCGTCGCGGGTCCGGCGTCGCTGCTGGTGAAGGTGCGGACGTCGTCGACCGAGGAGCTGCAGGCGGCGCTGCGGCGGCTGTTCACGATCGACGGCGTCACCGGGACGCAGACGATCGTCGTGCTGGAGTCCTTCTTCGAGCGGCCGATCGACCCCGGCTGATCCCGTGACGCCCTGCCGGATGGCCCTCCGCCGTGCGCACTACTGCGCAATGCGTGGTACCTTCCTAAGCGTACGACTGGAGGGTGCAGTGGAGATCAGTCAGCTGCTCAAGGGTGTGCTCGATCTCGCCGTCCTCGCGGTGCTCCGCGAGGACGACGGCTACGGGTACGACGTCCTGCGAAGACTCAGGGCGTCAGGCCTGGACGAGGTGGGGGATGCGTCGGTGTACGGGACGTTGCGCAGGCTCTACAAGGCCGGCCTGCTCACCTCGTACGTGGTGCCCAGTGAAGAGGGGCCGCACCGCAAGTACTACAGCCTGAACGAGCCGGGCCGGCTCCGCTTGGCGGAGTCGGGCAAGACCTGGCACAGCTTCGCTTCGACGATGAACGCGCTTTTGGGAGAGGCAGCATGAGCGACAAGCCGACCGCCGTGCGGGTGTATCTGGCGCGGGTCCGGACCGCGCTCGCCGACCTGCCCGCGAGCGAGATCGAAGAAATCCTCGAGGACGTCCGCCCGCACCTGGCGGAACTGGAGGCCGAGCTGGGGGAGGGCGCGCGCGTCGAGGCCCTCATCGAACGGCTCGGCACGCCCGAGAGCTACGCCGCCGAGCTGCGGGCGTCCGGTGGGTACCCGCAGCCGGCGGAGGGCGCGACCACGGTGCTGACCACGGCGCCGGCGTCGCCGAGCCTGTTCAAGCCGCGGATCGCGTTGTGGGGCCTGGTGATCAGCGCGGCGGCGCTCACGCTGATCGCCTTCGCCGCCGCCATGAACGTGGAGCCCGACGCGCTGATCTTCATCGTGCTGCCCGCGCCGGTCTTCCTGATCAGCCTGGCGCTCCTGCTGCGCGGGGGCGTCGAGCCGGTGCTGGCGCTGCCGGAGCTGGCGCGGCTGCGCGCGTCGATGGGCAGGCTGCGCGAGCAGGAGGACGGCGGGAAAGCGTTGCGCTACCTCGGTTCGCTGAAGCCGGCGTGGTGGGTGCTGTGCGCCCTCGCGCTGCTCGTCTTCGGGGTGCTGCTCATGCTGCGGCACCGGGAAGCCGTGCTGCTGCTGCCGTTCCTGCTCGTCGCCGGGGTCGCGGCCGTGTGGGCCGGGCCGCGGCTGCGCGCCGACCGGCGGCTGCTGTGGGTGGCGGTGCCGGTTTCGGCGTTCGTCATCGGCGGGTCGCTGGGCGGGTTCGGGGCGGCGGTCGACCTCATCTCGAACCGCAACGCCTACCAGAGCGCGTCGTCGTACTACCCGTCGTCGTCCGACCGGTACGGCAACGACCAGCTGAGTTACGGCGGCCAGTCGATCGGCAACGTCTACGCCTTCGACGCCGAAGGCAAGCCGCTGACCGAGGTCTACCTCTACGACGAGGAGGGCCGGCCGATCACGCTGACCCGCTACGGCTGCGAGCGCTCGTCCGGCACCAAGGAGAAGATCGGGTCGGACAACCGGTTCCCGCGGCCGCGGATCCAGCAGGGCGTCACCGACGACCAGGGCAACTTCGACGGCTACAACGGGTACCGCTCCGCCTGCCGCGAAGACCCGAACGTGCCGTTCAGCGCGGCGATCCCGAAGGTGACGGCGCCGCCCTCACCGTCATCCAGTGCTCCTTCGTCGACGCCGGCACCCACGACGACGCCGACGAAGTAGGGGGGAACGGACGCCAGGAGCGGAGGTCGGGGCCGCTCCTGGCGTTCACCCGATCCGAACCTGCCCGAAACGTGCCGCGAACGCGGGCGTGGTGATCTGGACAGGTGCCGGCACTCACGGGGATCGGGGCGGACACCTTCGCCCCACGGATACGGGTGGTCCACGGGTACGAACGCGCGTACCGGATGGCCGGGCGCGGACCGGCCCTGCTGTTCCTGCACGGCATCGGCGACGACTCGTCGACCTGGCTGGACCTGCTGGCGTCGCTGTCCGGCGACTACACGGTGATCGCGCCGGACCTGCTCGGCCACGGCGCGTCGGCCAAGCCGCGCGCGGACTATTCGGTCGCCGCCTACGCGTGCGGCATGCGGGACCTGCTGACCACGCTGGACGTCGACCGCGTGACGGTGGTCGGGCATTCGCTCGGCGGCGGCGTCGCGATGCAGTTCGCGTACCAGTTCCCGGAGCGCTGCGAGCGGCTGGTGCTGGTGGGTTCCGGCGGGGTCGGCGCGAGCGTCCACCCGCTGCTGCGCCTGGCGGCCGCGCCCGGCGCGGGGCTGGTGATGCCGCTGCTGGGGACGAAGCCGGCGCTGGCCGCGATGCGCGGTTTCGCCGAGCTGCTGCGGATTTCCGAAGGCCTCGGGCTCGGCCCGGACCTCGACTACGTGCTGACGCGCTACGTCCGGCTCCTGCAGCCGAGCAGCCGGACGGCGTTCCTGCGGACGCTCCGCTCGGTCGTCGACTGGCGCGGCCAGGTCGTCAACATGCTCGACCGGTGTTACCTGACCGAGGGCATCCCGACGCTGCTGGTGTGGGGCACGGACGACGTCGTCGTGCCGAGCGGCCACGCGCTGCGGGCCCACCAGGCGATGCCGGGCAGCCGGCTGGTGCTGTTCGAGGGCGCCGGGCACTTCCCGCACCGCTCCGACCCGAAGCGGTTCCTGGAGATCCTGCGCGAGTTCCTGACGTCGACCCCGCCGGCGCGCCACGACCGGTCCCGGTGGGGTGAGCTGCTGCGCTCGGGCCGCCCGGCGGAGCTGCCGGACCCGGAGGACGCGCCGGACACCCCGACGGTTTCGTCCGGCACCTGAGCAGCCCCCGTTTTCCACGCTACCGGCGGGCACCGACAGTCAGGGGTGGTCGCGGTCGAGTCCCGGCGGTCCGGAGCCGCTTGCGTCCGGAAGTCACCGTTGGCGCGTGTCACGGCCTGAGTCCGGAAGTCGCTGGGCGAGCGCGCACGACCTGCGACCGCGGAGCTGATGAGCCCGCCCCTGGACGCCGGAATCCACCGCTCGCGCGAGCCCGCCGCCGCGCTCGGCGGCCGTTCGACGGGGTGCGAACGGTCGAACGCGGCACCGGTCGGCGCCGGCGCGCAGGTGGGGGCCGGGAGAGCCGATCGAGCACCCCCTGAATTCCCACGTTACCGGCGGGCACCGACGGTTTTGCGCGGGAACGACCCCGGGAACGACCCCGGGGCACCTGCGAGGGGACGCCGAAGGCCACCTCCCGAGCGGGAAGTGGCCTTCGGAGACTTGGGTGCCAGGCACGCCGAAGGCCACCTCCCGATCGTGGGAGGTGGCCTTCGGGGACTGGAGCCGTCAGTGGCCGAACGCGCTTCGCGCGGCCAGGTCCGCCAGCAGCGCACGTCCCTTCTCCGCGTTGCGCGGCTGGGACAGGACGTCGTAGCGGCGGGCGACCAGCTGGCTCTGCGAGATGAACCCGCGCTTGTTGCGGTTTGCCGCGTAGCCGAGGGCGCCGAACAGCAGGTTGAACCCGAGCCCGGCGATCAGGCCGATCGCGATCGGGACCATTCCGGCGCCCGGGTTGAGCAGGCTCAGCACGAGGCCGAGGAACAGGCCGAACATCGCGCCGGACATCGCCGCGCTGCCCAGGACCTTGCTCCACGACATCTTGCCCGCGATGCGCTCGACGAGCAGCGGCTCGACACCCACGATCGTGACGTCGGTGACCGGGAAGTCCGTGCCCGCGAGGTGGTCGACCGCGCGCTGTGCCTGCTCGTAGGACTCGTACGAACCGATGGGCCAGCCCGTGGGCAGGGTCGGCAGTTGAGGCCGGGCCTGCTGCTGTTGCCCGATCGTGCTCTGCGTGAATGCTGTGGTCATCGATCTCACCTCTCTTGCCCCGTACAACGTGGGAGTACCCCGGATTCCTCCCGGTCGGACGGGATTCACAGACTCTTCTCAGCCGGGCATCCCGGACATTCCACCACGCCGCGCAGCTGTCACTGCAATGGGTCAAGAAAATACCTTTTCGAGGGTTGACCCGTCGCGCGCCACCAGGGTAGGAAGGACCGGCAAAGGATTCGCATCAAACCTTTGGGGTAGCTGATGGCACGCAGGCGAGGCATGCTCACCCTCGACGAACTCCGGGAGCGCGTCGAGGCGGGCACGATCGACACCGTCCTCGTCGCGATCACGGACATGCAGGGCCGGCTCCAGGGCAAGCGCTGCGCCGCCGAGTACTTCCTCGACGAGGTCGTCGGGCACGCGACCGAGGCGTGCAACTACCTGCTCGCCGTGGACGTCGACATGAACACCGTCGACGGCTACGAGCTCTCGTCCTGGGACAGCGGGTACGGCGACTTCGTGCTGCGCCCCGACTTCGACACCCTGCGGCTGGTGCCGTGGCAGGAAGGCACCGCGCTGGTGCTGGCCGACGTCGAACGCGTGCAGGGCGGGCCGGTGTCGGTGTCGCCGCGCCAGATCCTGCGTGGCCAGCTCGAGCGGCTCGCCGAGCGCGGGCTCGGCGCCTTCGTCGGGACCGAGCTCGAGTTCATCGTCTTCGACGACACCTACGAAGCCGCCTGGGACAAGCGCTACCACGGTCTCAAGCCGGCCAACCAGTACAACGTCGACTACTCGATGCTCGGCACCGCGCGGCTGGAGCCGCTGCTGCGCCGCATCCGCAACGACATGGCCGGCGCCGGCCTCTACCCCGAGTCCGCCAAGGGCGAGTGCAACCCCGGCCAGCAGGAGATCGCCTTCCGCTTCACCGACGCGCTCGCCACCTGCGACAACCACAGCGTCTACAAGAACGGCGCCAAGGAGATCGCCGCGCAGGAGGGCAAGAGCCTCACCTTCATGGCGAAGTACAACGAGCGCGAAGGCAACTCCTGCCACATCCACATCAGCCTGCGCTCCACCGACGGCGGCGCGGTGCTGGCCGGCGACAGCGAACACGGCTTCTCGAAGCTGATGGAGCACTTCCTCGCCGGGCAGCTGGCCGCGCTGCACGAGCTGACCTACTTCCTCGCGCCCAACATCAACTCCTACAAGCGCTTCGTGCCCGGCAGCTTCGCGCCGACGGCCATCGCCTGGGGTACCGACAACCGCACGTGCGCGCTGCGCGTCGTCGGGCACGGCGAGTCGCTGCGCGTCGAGAACCGCGTGCCGGGCGGGGACGTCAACCCGTACCTCGCCGTCGCCGCGCTGATCGCGGCCGGCCTGCACGGCATCGAAAACGAGCTGGAGCTGGAAGAACCGTTCACGGGCAACGCCTACAACTCCGGCCGCGACACCGTGCCGACCACCCTGCCCGAGGCCGCCGCGGCCCTGGCCGGCAGCGAGGTGGCCCGCGCGGCCTTCGGCGAGGACGTCGTCGAGCACTACCTGAACGCGGCGAAGATCGAGGTGGACGCGTACAACGCCGCCGTCACCGACTGGGAGCGGGTTCGTGGCTTCGAGCGCCTCTAAACCGGTCATCGGGCTGACCACCTACCTCGAGCCCGCGAAGTTCCTCGTGTGGGAAACGGAAGTCGCGCTGCTGCACCGCGTCTACGTAGAGTGCGTCGCCGCGGCGGGCGGCATCCCGGTGCTGCTGCCACCGATGAGTGATGCGTACGATCGGCTGATGTCCACAGTGGACGGCCTGGTGCTGACCGGCGGCGCCGACGTCGAACCGGCGCGCTACGGCCAGGAGCAGCACCCCACGACCTACGTCCGCCCGCAGCGCGACGCGTTCGAGTTCGGTCTGTTCGCCGCCGCGCGCCGCCACCACAAGCCGGTGCTCGGCGTGTGCCGCGGCCTGCAGGTGATCAGCGTCGCCCTCGGTGGCACCCTGGTCCAGCACCTGCCCGAGGCGCGGGAATCCACCGAGCACCAGCCCGCGCCGGCGACGTTCGGCCAGGGCGTCGTCACGCTGGCCGACGGCAGCCGCGCCGCGAAGATCCTGGGCCCGGAGACCAAGACCCTGTGTTACCACCACCAGGCCATCGACCGGCTCGGCGACGGCCTCGACCCGGTCGGCTGGTCCGCCGACGGCACCATCGAAGCCGCCGAAGCGCCGGGTGAGGACTTCCTGCTCGGCGTCCAGTGGCACCCCGAGCAGGACACCGACGACGTCCGCTTGTTCCAGGCACTTGTCGAAGCCAGCAAGGAGAGGCAATGACGACGTTCGACGTGATCAACCCCGCCACCGAGCAGGTGGTGCGGTCGGTCGCGCAGACCGGCGCCGAGGAGACCGACGCGGCGATCGCCCGCGCGCAGGCGGCGTTCCCGGCCTGGCGCGACGTCGCCCCCGGTGACCGCGCGCGGCTGCTGCGCCGCTTCGCCGACGCCGTCGAGGCCGACATCGAGAACCTGGCGCGGCTGGAGGTCGAGAACTCCGGGCACACCATCGGCAACGCGCGCTGGGAGGCGGGCAACGTCCGCGACGTGCTCAACTACTACTCCGCCGCGCCGGAGCGCCTGATCGGCCAGCAGATCCCGGTGCCGGGCGGGGTGAACATCACCTTCCACGAACCACTCGGTGTGGTCGGCGTGATCGTGCCGTGGAACTTCCCGATGCCGATCGCCGGCTGGGGCTTCGCGCCCGCGCTCGCCGCCGGCAACACCGTCGTGCTCAAGCCCGCCGAACTGACCCCGCTCACCGCGATCCGGCTCGGCGAGCTGGCGCGCGCGGCCGGCATCCCCGAAGACGTCTTCCAGGTGCTGCCCGGCAAGGGATCCGTGGTCGGGCAACGGTTCGTCGACCACCCGGCCGTGCGCAAGGTCGTCTTCACCGGCTCCACCGAGGTCGGCAAGCAGATCATGGCCGGCTGCGCGGCGCGGGTGAAGCGCGTGACGCTGGAGCTGGGCGGCAAGAACGCGAACGTCGTCTTCGCCGACTCCGACCTGGAGAAGGCCGCGGCGACCGCGCCCTACGGCGTCTTCGACAACGCCGGCCAGGACTGCTGCGCGCGGTCGCTCGTCCTGGTGCAGGCGAGCGTCTACGACCGGTTCATGGAGCTGCTCGAACCCGCCGTGCACGGCGTCGTCGTCGGCGACCCCGCCGAGGAGAAGACCGAGATGGGGCCGCTGATCTCCGCGGCGCACCGGGAAAAGGTCGCCTCCTACGTGCCGGACGACGCGCCGGTCGCGTTCCGCGGCACCGCGCCCGCCGGGCCCGGCTTCTGGTTCCCGCCGACCGTCCTGACCCCGCAGGACCTGCGGCACCCGGCCGCGGCCGAAGAGGTCTTCGGCCCGGTCGTGGCCGTCGTGCCGTTCACCGACGAGGCGGACGCGGTACGCCAGGCCAACACCACGGAATACGGCCTGTCCGGGTCGATCTGGACCCGCGACACCGGCCGCGCGTTCCGCGTGGCGCGCGCCGTCGAGGCCGGCAACCTGTCGGTCAACTCGCACTCGTCGGTGCGCTACTGGACGCCCTTCGGCGGCTTCAAGCAGTCCGGCCTCGGCCGCGAGCTGGGCCCCGACGCCCCGACGGCGTTCACCGAGACCAAGAACGTTTTCATCAGCACGGAGGAGTAATGGTCCAGCGTTTCGAAGGCCGCGTCGCGGTGATCACGGGCGGGGCGAGCGGCATCGGCCTCGCCTCGGCCCGCCGGCTGGCGAGCGAAGGTGCGAAGGTCGTCATCGCCGACCTGACGCCGGAGTCCGGCAAAGCCGCCGCCGACGAGGTCGACGGCGTGTTCGTGCAGGCCGACGTCACCGACGCCGAGCAGGTGGCCGCCCTCTACCGGACCACGGCCGAGCAGTTCGGCTCGATCGACGTCGCGTTCAACAACGCCGGCATCTCGCCGCCGGAGGACGACTCGATCCTGACCACCGGGATCGAGGCCTGGGAGCGGGTCCAGCGTGTCAACCTGACGTCGGTCTACCTGTGCTGCAAGGAAGTCCTGCCCTACATGCAGCGCCAGGGCAAGGGCTCGATCGTCAACACGGCGTCGTTCGTGGCGGTGATGGGCGCGGCGACGTCGCAGATCTCCTACACCGCGTCGAAGGGTGGCGTGCTCGCGATGAGCCGCGAGCTCGGCATCCAGTTCGCGCGGGAGAACATCCGCGTCAACGCGCTGTGCCCGGGTCCGGTGAACACCCCGCTGCTCAAGGAGCTCTTCGCGAAGGACCCGGAACGCGCGGCGCGGCGCCTGGTCCACGTCCCGGTCGGCCGGTTCGCCGAGCCGGAGGAGATCGCGGCCGCGGTCGCGTTCCTGGCCAGCGACGACGCCAGCTTCATCACGGCGTCGCAGTTCCTCGTGGACGGCGGCATCTCCGGCGCGTACGTCACCCCGATCTAACGGCGCGCCGATTTCTTCACGTCGTAGGCCTCCCGCAGGTACTTCCAGGCGGCGTTGATCTTCTTGCGCTCCTCGGAGATCTCGCGTTCGCGGCGCCGCAGGATGCGGGTGGCGACCTCGGCGGCGAGGAAGGCGCCGGCGGCGAAGGTGAGCACGCCGACGATGAGGGTCAGGGCGAGAACGGTGGTGGTCATGCTCACCAGCGTTGTCGCGGCGTGGGCGTTTTGTCCCTGCGCAAAGCTAGCGGGTTTCGTTAGCTTTGTGAGGTGACGCAGTGGCGCGCCGACGAGTGGGCGGAAGCGGTCCGGGCCGGGATCCGGGCCCGCGGCCTCTCCTTCGACGAGGCCGCACGGCGGATCGGCGTGCCGACGTCGACCCTGCGCAGCTGGATCGAACACCGGCACGCGCCGAAGGTGACCGTCTTCGACCACTGGGCGCAGCTCGCCGAGGTCACCGGGCTCGGCGAGGCCGAGCTGCTGCGCGTCGCCGGGGTGTTGCCGGAATCGCTGGTCAGCCCGGTGCACGTCGCGCAGGCCGCGAAGTCGCTGCGGGAAGGCATCGACCGGGCCGGGGACTTCCTGCGGCAGGCGACCGCGCTCGTCTACTCGTCGCCCGGCACGCAGGTGGCGAACGCGATCGCCGCGTCGCCGATCGACTGGGAGATGCGGATCCGCTCGGCGACCCGCGGCGACGAGATCCGCGTCACCTACCACCACTACGTCGGGATCGTGCCGCCCCGGGACTTCCCGCATTCCGACGCCGAAGCACGGCGGATCGTCGAGCGCGAGATCCTCGGCGGCCTGTGGCAGCCGCTCGGGCTGTACTGGCGGGTCGCCGAGCCGCACGACTGGGACGACCCGCCGCGGCTGATGATCCAGGTACCCGAGCAGGAGGCGTCACGCCCGCCCTCGCCGTCACCGCCGCTGGTGACGGCGCCGCCGGTCGTGGTGCTGTCGCCGATCTGGGGCTACGGCGAGCTGCTGGCGTCGCTGGTCGCCGACGGCCTCGGGTTCGGCAACGTCGACTTCCGCTACTTCGGCCTGCCGGACGCGAGGGCCGACCGGCTCCGGATCACCGCGCGCGAACTGGCCGAGCCGGCGCCGCGCCTGGTGCACAGCGTGCCGCCGATCATGCTGCTGCACGGCCTCGCCGTCCCGGACCTGAGCGGCCGGCTCCCGGTCGTGGTCCGCTACGGCCCGCGGATGCGCGCCCGCGCCGCCCGGATCTACCGCGAGCCACTGCTCGAGGCGGGCTTCGCCGACCCCGCGGAAGGCGCCCGCGCGATCGAGGCCGCCGTCGACGCGGTGGTCGCCCGGCTGCCGGGGGAGTACTTCGAGGTGATCTTGGACGACGCCGACGTCTTCGACGGCGACCGGCCCGACCTCGACCGGCTGAACGACGCGGTGGCGTGGCTCGCGGAGCAGGTGGTGGAGCACATCCTGCTCGGCGCGGGCCTGCCACCGGTCCCGCTGGGCGGGCCGTTGAAGCGGCTGGTGCTCCCCTCGGGCCGGGTCCGCCGCCCGCCACCACTGGTGAGCGCGGTCACGAAGCGGGCCGCCGGTCGAGGCGGGCTCGAGAACCGGTGTGGTGTTGGCCGGGTGAAGTAGACGGGGGTCGAACCCGGCAGGTACGGTAGCCGCCATAACTGCAGATCGGGCCGTCGAGCCGAGGCGGGAGAGCCCTCACGAAGTCAGTGGGGCACCGAAGGAGCAAACTCCCCGGAATCTCTCAGGTACCTGCTACCGCTTCGTGCGAGGCCACTCTGGAAAGCAGGCGCACCCGCGCCTCACCCAAGGTGAAAGCCGTGTCTGACACGGTGAAACTCTCAGGTGCCATGACAGAGGGGGAGTTCCCAGCGCACCGTTGTGCCCGGTGCCCGGCCCGAGGAGCTCCCGATCACCTCTACGCAGTTCGACGCCCGCCACATCGGCCCGTCCGAGGCCGAACGCGCCAAGATGCTCGCCGAGTGCGGCTACGGATCCCTCGACGCGCTGCTCGAAGCGGCCGTGCCGAGTGCGATCCGCGTCACTCGCGACCTGGTCCTCCCGCCCGCCGCGTCCGAAGAGGACGCCACCGCGGAGCTGCGGGCGCTCGCCGCGCGTAACCGGCCGATGACGCAGATGATCGGGCTCGGCTACTCCGACACCGTCACCCCCGGCGTGATCCGGCGCAACGTCCTCGAGAACCCCGCCTGGTACACCGCCTACACGCCGTACCAGCCGGAAATCTCCCAGGGCCGCCTCGAAGCGCTGCTCAACTTCCAGACGATGGTCGCCGACCTGACCGGGCTGGCCACCGCGAACGCGTCCCTGCTGGACGAGTCGACCGCCGTCGCCGAGGCCGTCACGCTGATGCGCCGCGCGTCCAAGTCGAAGTCGAACAAGGTCGTGCTCGACGCCGAGTGCCTGCCGCAGACCATCGCCGTCGTGCGGACCCGCGTCGAGGCGCTGGGCATCGAGGTCGAGGTCCGCGACCTGCTGACCGGGCTCCCCGAGGACTTCTTCGGCGTCGTCGTCCAGTACCCCGGCGCGTCCGGCGTGCTGCGCGGCCGCGGTTTCTACCACGCGATTTCCGAGTCGGCGAAGGCCGCGGGCGCGCTGTTCACCGTCGCCGCCGACCTGCTCTCGCTGACGCTGATCACCTCGCCCGGCGAGTTCGGCGCCGACGTCGCCGCCGGGTCGACGCAGCGCTTCGGCGTACCGCTCGGTTACGGCGGCCCGCACGCCGGCTTCATGTCGGTCCGCGCCGGGCTCGAGCGCTCGCTGCCCGGGCGCCTGGTCGGCGTCTCGGTCGACGCCGACGGCAACCCGGCCTACCGGCTGGCGCTGCAGACGCGTGAGCAGCACATCCGCCGCGAGAAGGCGACGTCCAACATCTGCACCGCGCAGGTCCTGCCGGCCGTGCTGGCCGCGATGTACGCGGTCTACCACGGCCCGGACGGTCTCAAGCGGATCGCCCAGCGCGTCCACGGCCTGGCCGCGGGCTTCGCCGACGCGCTGCGCAAGACCGGCGTCGAGGTCGTGCACGAGTCCTTCTTCGACACCGTCGTCGCGCACGTCCCGGGCCAGGCGGCCGACGTCCACGCCGCCGCCCGCGCGGCCGGCGTCAACCTCGGCCACGTCGACGCCGACCACGTGCGCGTCGCCTTCGACGAGGTCAGCACCCCCGCGATCACCGAGAAGGTCCTGCGCGCGTTCGGCGTCGACGAGGACGCGCGGGACGGCGTCGCGCTGCCCAACGGCCTGGCCCGCGAGAGCGGCTTCATGGGCCACGAGGTCTTCGGCAGCCACCGCTCCGAGACGGCGATGCTGCGCTACCTGCGCCGGCTGTCCGACCAGGACTACGCGCTCGATCGCGGCATGATCCCGCTCGGCTCCTGCACGATGAAGCTGAACGCCACCACCGAGATGGAGCCGATCAGCTGGCGCGAGTTCGCCGGCATCCACCCGTTCGCGCCGGCCGAGGACGCCGAGGGCTACCACGTCCTCGTCGCGCAGCTGGCCGAGTGGCTGGCCGAGGTCACCGGCTACGACAAGGTGTCGCTGCAGCCGAACGCGGGCAGCCAGGGCGAGCTGGCCGGGCTTCTCGCGATCCGCGCCTACCACCGCTCCAACGGCGACGAAGCTCGCGACGTCTGCCTGATCCCGTCGTCCGCGCACGGCACCAACGCCGCGTCCGCGGTGCTCGCCGGGATGCGCGTGGTCGTCGTCAAGTGCACCGACGAGGGCAACGTCGACCTGGCCGACCTGCGGTCCAAAGTGGACGCGCACCGGGACACGCTCGCCGCGATCATGGTCACCTACCCGTCCACGCACGGCGTGTACGAGCACTCGATCGACGAGCTGGCCAAGATCGTGCACGACGGCGGCGGCCAGGTGTACGTCGACGGCGCGAACCTCAACGCCCTGCTGGGCCTGGCCAAGCCGGGCGAGTTCGGCGGCGACGTCTCGCACCTGAACCTGCACAAGACCTTCTGCATCCCGCACGGCGGTGGCGGCCCCGGCGTCGGCCCGGTCGCGGTGCGCGCGCACCTCGCGCCGTTCCTGCCCAACCACCCGCTGCTGGAGCAGGCCGGTCCGGCCACCGGCGTCGGCCCGATCAGCGGCGCGCCGTACGGCTCGGCGTCGATCCTGCCGATCTCCTGGGCTTACGTCCGGATGATGGGCGCGCCCGGCCTGACCGCCGCGACGAAGGTCGCCGTGCTGGCCGCGAACTACGTCGCTTCGCGGCTGGCCCCGCACTACCCGGTGCTCTACACGGGCCAGGACGGCCTGGTCGCGCACGAGTGCATCCTCGACCTGCGCCAGATCACCAAGGAGACCGGCGTGACGGTCGACGACGTCGCGAAGCGGCTCATCGACTACGGCTTCCACGCGCCGACCATGTCGTTCCCGGTCGCCGGCACGCTGATGGTCGAGCCGACCGAGTCCGAGGACCTGGGCGAGATCGACCGGTTCATCGCCGCGATGATCGCCATCCGCGGCGAGATCGACGAGGTCGCCAAGGGCACCTGGACCGCGGAGGCTTCGCCGCTGCGCGGTGCCCCGCACACCGCCGAGACGCTGGTCGGCGAGTGGGACAAGGCCTACGACCGCGAGCTGGCCGTCTTCCCGGCGGGTGTCTCGCGCAAGAACAAGTACTGGCCGCCGGTCCGCCGCATCGACGGCGCCCGCGGTGACCGCAACCTGGTCTGCTCCTGCCCGCCCCTCAACGCTTACGAAGGCTGAGTTCTCCCTTGAATTCCACAGCGTCGAAAGAGACCAGCCTGTACGGAGTCCACAAAGGACTTGGCGCGCTGTTCACCGACTTCGCGGGCTGGTCCATGCCGGTCCGCTACGCCAGCGAGCTGGCCGAGCACAAGGCCGTCCGCGAGGCGGCCGGGCTGTTCGACCTCTCGCACATGGCCGAAATCCACGTCACGGGCAAGCAGGCCGCCGACGTCCTCGACTATGCGCTGGTCGGCAACCTCACCGGGGTCAAGCCGGGCCGGGCGCGGTACACGATGATCTGCGACGCCGGCGGCGGCGTGCTCGACGACCTGGTCGTCTACCGGCTGGCCGACGAGCACTACCTGGTCGTCGCGAACGCGGGCAACGCGAAGGTCGTCGCCGACGCGCTGGCCGAGCGGGTCGCGGGCTTCGACGCGGTGGTCGACGACCGGTCCGAGACGACCGCGCTGATCGCCGTCCAGGGCCCGAACGCCGTCAAGATCCTCGGTTCGGTCACCGACGCCGACCTCGACGCGCTCAAGTACTACGCCAGCGTGCCGGCGGTCGTGAAGGGCCACGAGGTCCTGCTCGCCCGCACCGGCTACACCGGCGAGGACGGCTTCGAGCTGTTCGTCCCGGCCGACGAGGCCCCGGCGGTCTGGCGGATCCTGACCGAGGCCGGCGAGGGCCACGGGCTCGTCCCGGCGGGCCTGGCCTGCCGCGACACCCTGCGCCTCGAAGCCGGGATGCCGTTGTACGGCAACGAGCTCACCCTCGACCAGAGCCCGTTCGAAGCCGGGCTCGGGCGTGTCGTCAAGTTCGAGAAGCCGGGTGACTTCGTCGGCCGCGCGGCCCTCGAAGAGCGGTCCAAAGCGGACGTCCCGCGCGTGCGCGTCGGCCTCAAGGGTGCCGGACGTCGCGCGCCGCGGCACGGCTACAAGCTGCTGGCCGACGGGGTCGAAATCGGCGAGGTCACCAGCGGGGCACTGTCGCCCACGCTGGGTCACCCCATCGCCATGGCGTACGTCGATCGGGCGTACACCGAGCCCGGCACCGAACTTTCCGTCGACATCCGGGGCAGGATCGAGCCCGTCGAGGTCGTCGCCCTGCCCTTCTACTCCCGCGCGTAAAGGACTCCAGCACCGTGAGCATCCCCGAGAACCTGAAGTACACCAAGGAACACGAGTGGCTGAACGTCGAAGGTGACGTCGCCACCGTCGGCATCACCGCGTTCGCCGCCGAGTCGCTCGGCGACATCGTGTTCGTCCAGCTGCCCGAGGTCGGCGCCACCATCACCTCCGGCGAGGTGTTCGGCGAGGTCGAGTCGACCAAGTCCGTCAGCGAGCTGTACGCGCCGGTCTCCGGCGAGGTCGTCGAGGTGAACGGCACCACGTCGGACACCCCCGAGGTGATCAACTCGGACCCGTACGCCGAAGGCTGGCTGCTCAAGGTGCGCCTCTCCGGGGACGTCCCCGAGCTGCTCGACGCCGCCGCCTACGCCTCGCTCACCCAGGAGAACTGATGACGACCTTCGACGCCCACCTCGCCGACGTCGACCCCGAGGTCGCCGCGGCCGTCGCCGACGAGCTCACCCGCCAGCAGTCGACCCTGGAGATGATCGCCTCCGAGAACTTCGCCCCGGTGGGCGTGCTCGAGGCGCAGGGTTCGGTGCTGACCAACAAGTACGCCGAGGGGTACCCCGGCCGCCGCTACTACGGCGGCTGCGAGCACGTCGACGTCGTCGAGCAGCTCGCCATCGATCGCGCGAAGGCCCTGTTCGGCGCCGAGCACGCCAACGTGCAGCCGCACTCGGGCGCGCAGGCCAACGCCGCCGCGATGTTCGCCGTGCTCAAGCCCGGCGACACGATCCTCGGCCTCGACCTGGCGCACGGCGGCCACCTCACGCACGGGATGAAGATCAATTTCTCGGGCAAGCTCTACAACGTCGTCGCCTACCACGTCGACAAAGAGACCGGCATCGTCGACCTGGCCGAGATCGAGCGCCTCGCGGTCGAGCACAAGCCGAAGCTGATCATCGCCGGCTGGTCCGCGTACCCGCGTCAGCTCGACTTCGCCGAGTTCCGCCGCATCGCGGACCTGGTCGACGCTCGCCTGATGGTCGACATGGCGCACTTCGCCGGGCTGGTCGCGACCGGGCTGCACCCGTCGCCGGTACCGCACGCCGACATCGTCACCACGACCACGCACAAGACCCTCGGCGGCCCCCGCGGCGGGCTGATCCTCTGCCGCCAGGAGCTGGCGAAGAAGATCAACTCCGCGGTGTTCCCCGGCCAGCAGGGCGGGCCCCTCGAACACGTCATCGCGGCCAAGGCCGTCGCACTGAAGATCGCCGCGAGCGAGGAGTTCAAGGAGCGCCAGCAGCGCACCCTGGACGGCTCCCGCATCCTGGCGTCGCGGCTGTCGCAGCCGGACCTCGCCGAGGCCGGCGTCCGCGTGCTGACCGGCGGCACCGACGTCCACCTGGTCCTGGTCGACCTCGTCCAGTCCACTCTGGACGGTCAGCAGGCCGAGGACCGGCTGCACGAGGTCGGCATCACGGTCAACCGCAACGCCGTCCCGTTCGACCCGCGCCCGCCGATGATCACCTCCGGCCTCCGCATCGGCACCCCGGCGCTGGCCACCCGCGGCTTCCAGACCGACGACTTCACCGAGGTCGCCGACGTCATCGCCGAAGCCCTCAAGCCGGACTTCGACGACGCCGTGCGCGCGAAGCTGCGCGACCGCGTCGAGACGCTGGCCAAGAAGCACCCGCTGTACGCGGACCTGTCCCGGTGAGCGCTGCGCCCGAGGGCCGGAAGCTGCTGCGCCTGGAAGTGCGCAACAGCGAGACGCCGATCGAGAAGAAGCCGCCGTGGATCAAGACACGGGTGCGGATGGGGCCGGAGTTCACCGAGCTGAAGGGCTTGGTGCGCCGCGAAGGCCTGCACACGGTGTGTGAAGAGGCCGGGTGCCCCAACATCTACGAATGCTGGGAAGACCGCGAAGCCACGTTCCTCATCGGCGGTGACCAGTGCACCCGCCGGTGCGACTTCTGCCAGATCGACACGGGCAAGCCGGCCGAGCTGGACCGGACGGAGCCGCGGAAGGTCGCCGAAAGCGTCCAGGCCATGGGTCTGCGGTACTCGACGATCACCGGTGTGGCTCGGGATGACCTGGCAGACGGTGGGGCGTGGCTGTACGCCGAGACTGTGCGTCAGATCCACTCGCTCAATCCGGGTACCGGTGTCGAACTGCTGATCCCGGACTTCAACGCGGAACCGGCGCAGCTGGCCGAGGTCTTCGGTTCGCAGCCGGAAGTCCTGGCCCACAACGTCGAAACGGTGCCGCGGATCTTCAAGCGGATCCGTCCCGGCTTCCGCTACGCGCGTTCGCTCGAGGTCATCACCAAGGCGCGTGAGTTCGGGCTCGTCACGAAGTCGAACCTGATCCTCGGTATGGGCGAGACGCCCGACGAGGTCGCCCCGGCGATGCGGGACCTGGTCGACGCGGGCTGCGAGATCCTGACGATCACCCAGTACCTGCGGCCCTCACCCCGGCACCACCCGGTGGACCGCTGGGTCAAGCCGGAGGAGTTCGTCGAGCACTCCCAGGCTGCCGAGGCGATGGGCTTCGCCGGCGTGATGGCGGGTCCGCTGGTGCGCTCGTCGTACCGGGCGGGGCGGCTTTACGCCCAGACCAAGGCCCACCGCGGTGAAGATCTCCCGGAAAACCTGCGGCACCTCACCGAGCAGGGACCGGCCGCGCAAGAAGCCAGCTCCCTGCTGGCGAGATAGGAGAGGCGGATCAATGGCGATCAGCGTCTTCGACCTGTTTTCCATCGGCATCGGGCCTTCGAGCTCCCACACCGTCGGCCCGATGCGGGCGGCACTGACCTTTGTGGACGGACTCGGCGACGACCTTGGCAGGACGGCGCGCGTGCAGGCCGAGCTGTTCGGCTCGCTCGGCGCGACCGGCTTCGGCCACGGCAGCGACAAAGCCGTCCTGCTCGGGCTTTCGGGTGAGCGTCCCGAGAACATCGACACCGACACGGTGCCGGTGCGCGTCGCGGAAATCCGCGAGACCGGGCGGCTGCTGTTGGCCGGCACGCACGACATCGGGTTCGACGAGGACACCGACCTCACGATGCGCCGCCGCAAGTCCCTGCCGGCGCACCCGAACGGCATGATCTTCCGCGCGTTCGACGCGGCCGGTGCAGTGCTGCGCGAGCGGACGTACTACTCGGTCGGCGGCGGCTTCGTCCGCGACGAGTCGTACGAGACCGACGCGGTGTTCGTCGAGGACGCGACGCCGGTGCCGTACCCGTTCCGCACCGGCGCCGACCTGCTCGGGCACTGCGCGTCGACCGGCCTGCCGATCAGCGAGATCATGATGGCGAACGAGCTGTCGTGGCGTTCGCGCGAAGAGGTGCGCGACGGGTTGCTGCGGATCTGGGCGGTCATGGCGGAGTGCGTCCGCAACGGCTGCATCCACGAAGGTGTGCTGCCGGGCGGGCTGAAGGTGCCGCGCCGGGCTCGCGCGCTGCACGAGAAGCTCCTGGCCGAGGACGGCCTGGACGACCCGCTGTACGCGATGGACTGGGTCAGCCTGTACGCGCTCGCCGTCAACGAGGAGAACGCCGCGGGCGGGCGGGTCGTCACCGCGCCGACCAACGGCGCCGCCGGCATCATCCCCGCGGTCCTGCACTACTACCAGCGGTTCATCCGGCACTCGAGCGACGACGGCATCGTGACGTTCATGCTCACGGCGGCCGCGATCGGCTCGATCCTCAAGCAGACGGGCTCGATCTCCGGCGCCGAAGTCGGTTGCCAGGGCGAGGTCGGCTCGGCGTCCGCGATGGCGGCGGCCGGCCTCACCGAAGTCCTCGGCGGTTCCCCGGCGCAGGTGGAAAACGCGGCGGAGATCGGCGTCGAACACCACCTCGGCCTGACGTGCGACCCGGTCGGCGGCCTGGTGCAGATCCCGTGCATCGAGCGCAACGCGGTGGGCGCGTCGAAGGCCATCCACGCGGCCCGCATGGCCATGCGCGGCGACGGCAGTCACGTCGTGACGCTGGACAAGGCGATCAAGACGATGCGCGAGACGGGCGCGGACATGAGCGTCAAGTACAAGGAGACGGCCCGCGGCGGCCTGGCGGTGAACGTCATCGAGTGCTGAAGACGTCACTTTCGTAGGGAAAGATGCGACCTAGCGGTGCTAGGTGCGAGCTTTCGCTAGGAAAGATGCGTTTTCTAGCGGTGCTAGTTCTCCTCGGGGTTGGTGGCCAGCCGGAGGCCGACCTCCACGAGGGTCCAGCCGAGCTGCTGGCGGCGGGTGCCGGTGTGGCGCCGTGGAGTCGCCCGGCCCGGCGGACGGTTGCGCACGCCGTGGCGCAACTCGTTCTCGCGCTCGTGAACCAGATCCTCGGCCATCAGAAAGTGCACCGGCTCACCCCCTGCGTCGCTCATCGGTGTCGTGCGACCCATCGTCGCCGACCGCACCCGTCCGGTTCCACAGGTTTTTTCCCACCGCGAACACAGTGTGATCGGCGCGCGTGCCTCGGTCCACTCCGAAGGTGCGAGGCGTACCGTGACGGACACCGAGCGTGTCCGGGTCGTGCGAGGCGGGTGAACCACCCGGGCACCGCGGCCCGCGGCCTAAACTCTCGGGATGGAGTCGACCTCGGTGGTGAATGCCGGCGAAGCGCTGTTCCGGCCGGTCCGCGCGGGCAACGCTTTCGAGGAGACCGTCGAGCGGCTGCTGCAGGCGATCCGGCTGGGCGTGGTCGGCGCGGGGGAGCGGCTCCCGTCGGAGCGCGAGCTCGCCGAACGGCTCGGCGTCAGCCGCGTCACGCTGCGCGAGGCCATCCGAGCGCTTTCCGACGCCGGTTACGTCGAGTCACGTCGAGGCCGCTACGGCGGCACGTTCGTGAACGAGACCCTGCCCGGCCCGCCGGAGCACTCGCCCGACGCGGCCGCCGTCGACTCCGTGGTGCTGGAAGACGCGCTGAGCTTGCGCTACGTCCTCGAGACGGGCGCGGCGGAGATGGCCGCCGCCCGCTCCCTGAGCCCGGCCGACCGCCAGCACCTCACCGGCACGCTGGCCGAAGCGGCGGGCGCCGACCTCGACGACTACCGCCGCAAGGATTCCCGGCTGCACCTGGCGATCGCCGAGGTCACCGCGTCCGGCTCGCTGACCACGGCGATGGCCGACGCACGCACCCGGGTCAACCAGCTGCTCGACCGGATCCCGCTGCTGCAGCCGAACCTGGAGCACTCGAACGCCCAGCACGAGGCGATCGTGGACGCGATCCTGGCCGGTGACGCGGTCGCGGCCCGCCAGGCGATGGCCGAGCACATCGAGGGAACGGCTTCGCTGCTGCGCGCCTTCCTGTCCTGACCCAAGGCGTCTTGACAGGATTCTGACAACCTCGTTAATTCTCCACAGAACCTTTTCACCCAACCGGGCGTCATCCATTCGTGACCTCGACGACGACGGAACCCGACGGTGCCGATGACGCCGAAGCGACGCCCGACACCCAGCGACGCCGGCGTTGGCGGCGGATCCGGCGGATCGGTTACCGGAGCTTCGGGCTCCTCGTCGGCGTTCCGCTGATCGCGTTCTGGATCGCCTACCTGGTGCTCGACGTCCGCAGCCCGCAGGAGGTGCTCGCCGGGCTCGACAAGACCGTCGTGCTGAACTACGCCGACGGATCGCCGCTGCTCAAGGTGATCCCGGCCGACGGCGACCGGATGTTCGTGCCCTACGCGCAGGTGCCGTCGAAGCTGCGGGACGCGATCATCGCCACCGAGGACCCGACCTTCTGGGACAACCAGGGGTTCGACCCGACCGGCATCGGCCGCGCGTTCCTCACCGGCGTCGGCGGCGGGTCCGGGATCACCCAGCAGTACATCAAGAAGTCCACCGGCGACGACGACGCGACGGTCGGGCGCAAGTTCGCCGAGCTCGTGCTGGCCACGAAGATCACCCAGCAGCAGAGCAAGGAACAGATCTTCGAGAGCTACGTCAACATCATCTCCTTCGGCCGCGGCACGTTCGGGCCCGCCGCGGCGATGAACGCCTACTTCGGCAAGAAGCTCGACGACTCGATGACCTGGAGCGAAGCCGCGTTCCTGGCCGGGATGATCCAGTCGCCGTCGGTGCACGACCCGGCCGCGTCCGGCGACGCGCACGCGGCCCGGCGCTGGCAGTACGTGCACGACAAGCTCGTCGAGCGCGGCTATGTGAAGAGCGACGAAAGCATGGCCTACCCCGGCGCGGAGGTCCAGCCACCGTCGGAAACCCGCGCCGGCCGCGTCACCTACGACGGATTCCACGTCAAGCAGCAGGTGCTGGCCGAGCTCGAGCAGGACGGCTTCCCGCTCGGCCGGCTCCAGCAGGGCAACATGACGGTCGAGACGACACTGGACCGGACCGCGCAGGACGCCGCGACAAAAGCGTTGCAGGACAGGCTGAAGGGCGAGCCGAAGGAGTTCCGCGGCGCCGTCGTCGCCGTCGACCCGAAGACCGGCGCCGTGCGCGCCTACCAGGGCGGTGACCAGGGCGTCCGCGACTACGCGAGCACCCCGCACGCGGCCGGTTCGGCGTTCTACCCGTTCACGCTCGCCGCGGCCCTGCGCCGCGGGTTCGGCCTGGACCAGCCGATCCCGTCGCCGGAGAAGCAGGAGTTCCTCGGCGAGAACTTCCAGTACCCGGTCGTCTGCGGCCCGAAGTGCACGCCGGGCATCGCGATGCAGTCCCAGGCCGACGGCCCGTTCATCGCCATGGCCAGGAAACTCGGCCCGGACGCGCTGAGCGAGGCCGCGCGGCAGGCGGGCATCCCGGAGGCCGTCGACGGTGTGCCGACCATGCGGGAGAAGGACGGCTTCCTGATCGGCGCGGGCATCGCGATCGGCCGGTACCCGTTGCGGCCACTGGACATGGCGGGCGCTTACGCGACTTTCGCCGCCGACGGGCAGCGCGCGACCCCGCACTTCGTGGCGAAGGTGCGCGACGAGAGCGGCGCGGTCGTCTGGGAGCACACCGACACCGCGCGGCCCGCCTTCGACGACGACGGCGACGCGAGCCGCCGCGTCGCCGAGGACGTCACCGCGACGCTGGGCACGTCGCTGCCGGACGGCCGCCCGGCGGCGCTGCGGCTCGGCGCGGCCGAGCACGGCAACTCGCCGGAGAACCAGGACGCCTGGGCCGTCGGCTACACGCCTCAGCTGGCGACCGCGGTCTGGATCGGCTCGGACGACGACCGGCTGCTCAAGGACGCGACCGGCGCCAAGCTCACCGGCGACGTCGTTCCGGCCGACATCTGGCGGACGTTCATGGCCGCGGCGCACGAAGGACAGCCGATCCGGCCGCTCGGCGACGCGAAGCGGGGCGTGGCGCTCGCGCCGCCGCCGGAGATCCGCCCGCGGCGGTGACGGCTCAACTGACCAGGGCCAGCAGGAACCCGTCGTAGCTCTTGCCGCCGACCGTCTGGACGGCGGTCGCGTCCAGCCGGGGCTCGGCGGCGATCAGCTCGGCCATCCGCCGCACGCCCTGGACGTTCGGGTCGGTGCTTTCGGCATCGACCACCGCGCCGCCGCGCACGACGTTGTCGACGACGATCGTCGTGCCCGGCCGGGACAGCGCGAGAGCCTCGCGGACGTAGTTGTCGAGGTTGGCCTTGTCGGCGTCGATGAACACGAAGTCGAACGGTCCGGTGAGCGTCGGCAGCGTGTCGAGCGCGGCGCCGACCCGGATGTCCACGACCTCGTCGCCGAAGCCCGCGCGCTCGAGGTTCGCGCGCGCGACGTCGGCGTGCTTCCGCTCGTACTCGCAGGTCACCAGCTTGCCGCCGGCCGGGAGGGCGCGGGCCAGCCAGATCGTGCTGTACCCGCCGAGCGTGCCGATCTCCAGGATCGACCGCGCGCCGGCGAGGCGCGCCAGCAGGTTCAGCAGCTTGCCCTGGTTCGGGGCGACGGCGATCGACGGCAGGCCGGCGGCCGCGGAGTCGGCCAGCGCGGCGTCGAGCACCGGATCGGGACTCAGCACGGCGGCGGCGAAGTAGTCGTCGACCTCGGCCCAGGTGTTGTCGCTCATGGGACCCAACCTAGCGAGAACCGCGCCGGTGGGATCATGGCCGGGACGGCCGATGAGGAAGGTGGACATGGACGACTACCGCGTCGTCGCGGACACCCTCGCCGCCGACATCGAAGCCGGCCGCCTGCGCCCCGGCGACCGGCTCCCGCCGCAACGCCGCTTCGCGCGGGAGCGCGGCATCGCGAACTCCACCGCCGCCCGCGTCTACGGCGAACTGGTCCGGCGCGGCCTGGCCGTCGGCGAAGTCGGCCGCGGCACATTCGTCCGGGCCGCGAAGCCGCCGCCGGAGCCCGCGCTCGCCGAGCCCGGTGACGCCCGCGTCGACCTCGAGCTCAACTTCGCCGTGCTGCCGGACCAGTCCGCGAGCCTCGCCCGCGTGCTGGAACCGTTGCTGCGCCAGGACGTCCTGACCGCGGCGCTGCACCCGATCGGCGCCGCGGGCACCCCGGCCGCGCGGGCCGCCGCGGCCGCGTTGCTCACCCGCGCCGGGTGGCGACCGGACCCGGCGACGCTGCTGTTCACCGGCAACGGCCGGCAGGCCATCGCCGCGGCGATCGCCGCGTTCGTGCCGGTGGGGGAGCGGCTCGCCGTCGAGTCGCTGACCTATCCGGTGGTGAAGGGCGTCGCCGCGCGGCTCGGCGTGGAGCTGGTGCCGGTCGAGACGGACGACGCCGGGCTGGTGCCCTCGGCGCTGCTGGCTGCCGGCCCGGTGCGCGCGTTGTACGTCCAGCCGACGCTGCACAACCCGCTCGGCACGACGATGCCTCCCGAGCGGCGCGCGGCCCTGGCGGAGGTCGTCACCCGGCTGGACCTGCCGGTGATCGAGGACGGCATCTACACGTTCCTGCGCGGCGACGTCCGCCCGTTCGCCGCGTTCGCGCCGGAGCGGACGGTCTTCGTGGACAGCCTGTCCAAGCGCGTCGCCCCGGGGCTCACGGCGGGCTTCCTGGTGACGCCGCCCGCGTGGACGGCCCGGCTGGCGTCGGCGGTCCGCTCGGGCGGCTGGGCGGCGTCCCGCTTCGCCGTCGAAGCCGCGACGCGGTGGATCACGACGGGCACCCTCGCGGAGGTCGAAGCGGCGAAGCGTCGTGACGCGGCTTCGCGCGCTTCGGTGGTGGACGACAAGCTGGCCGGCTTCGAAGTCCACGGCGACCCGGCGTCCTACCACCGCTGGTGGACGCTGCCGGACCGGTGGCGCGCGGAAACTTTCGTCGCGGCGGCGGCCCGGCGCGGGATCGCGTTGCCGCCGGCGTCCGCGTTCGCGGTGCTGCCTGGTCACGCGCCGAACGCGGTCCGGATCGCGGTGTCGGCGCCCCCGGTCGACCTGCTCGAAACGGCCTTGGAAGTGCTCGCCACGCTGGCTTCGGGCGGCCCCGACGACCTGATCGTCGACTAGATCACGCAACCATCCCGGTCCGGCATACGTACTCATAAGAGTGAGGACGAAAACGCGCGGCCGCCGCGGGCCGAGGCTGGGGGCCGCCGCTGTCGCGGCTGTCGTGGGAGCCGGGCTGGCCTGCGCATACACCACATTCGGCGCGTCGCTGATCGCGAGCGCCGATGCGCCGCGTCACACCGCGGTGACCCAAAGCGGTACTACGGGCAGTAGCCCGACGACTCCGGTGCTCAGCCGTCCGGTGCCCGAGCCGGTGTTGCCGTTCAACGCGAAGCTGACGTCCACGAACATCCCGGTCCCCGGCGGGGGCGTCCGCAGCGGCGCGTGCAGCGGCTCGCTCGTCGCGCCTCAGTGGGTCGTGACGGCCGGGCACTGCTTCCACGACGTCAACGACGTCCGGGTCGGCGGCCGGCCGCGCTACGACATGACCGTGACGCTCGGGAAGCTCAAGGACAGCGACACCGGCGGCGAGTCGGCGCAGGTGGTCGACGTCCGGCAGTCCGCGCTCAACGACCTCGCCGTGATCAAGCTCAGCAAGCCGATCACCGGCATCACCCCGCTGGAACTGGCCGACGAGCCGCCGGCGAAGGGGCAGCCGCTCAAGTTCGCCGGCTGGGGGTCGGTGTCGGCCACCGTCGTCGCGCCGTCCGACCACCTCAAGCGCGGGGCGTTCACCGTCGCGAAGATCCGGCAGACCACCCTCGAAGCCGCGCCGGTCGTGACGCGGACCGTCGAGAACAGCCCGTGCAAGGACGATTCGGGCGGCCCGTTCTTCACTTCCGCAGACGACCGCACCGGCACCCTGGTGGCGATCGTCAACGACGGGCCGGCGTGCCCCCAGCCCGGTCTCGAGGTCATCGCCCGGGTCGACGTCGTGGCCAACTGGATCCACCAGCAGATCAACGAGGGCTGATCAGCGCGCGTACTTCCCGACGAAGCTGCCGCAGGTCACCGCTTGCCCGGTGAGCTTCGCCTGGATCGCCTTCTCCAGCCCGAGGTAGTCGAAGACCGGTGTGTCGAGCGGGATCCGCGCCGGCACCGGGCCGCCGGTGGCGAGCTGCCGGATCGAGTCCGTCTGGAACAGCACCAGGTAGTCGCCTTCGCGGTTGAGGTCGCCGGCCTCGGCCAGCATGCGCTGCGGCGCGTCGCCGACGATCTCCAGCGGCAGCGGCCACTCCAGCGGGAACGGGTTGCGCAGCCCGAACGCCGGGTAGGCGAACGAGCTGTCCGGCAGGATCGCCGTCCGGCCCGCCGGGAACTCCGCCAGGCAGTCGCGGATCTGCCGGACGTAGGTGAACGTCGAGGGGTTGGTGCGGATCCCGCTCATCGCCGGGGTCACCGCGCCGAGGTCCTCGGTCAGCTTGTCGTGGCTCAGGTCGAGGTAGGCCGCCTCGTCGTGGCGCGCGACGACGACCCAGCCGCACACCGCCACCGCCGTCAGCCCCGCCGTCGCCGTCACCCAGCGCCGCGCCAGCCGCGGCCGCGGCGGGACCACCGCGCTCAGCAGCAGCAACGCCGTCAGCGCGAGCGTCCCGGTGAGCAGCGTCGGCGTGTCATTGCCCCAGGACAGGCTGGTCATGAACCCGGTCGCGAGCACCAGCAGCCCGGCCCACGGCACCTTGCGCGTCACGGCCGCGTTGACCAGCACGCTCACCGCGACGATCCACCACAGCACGTCCGCCCAGCGCGACGAGCCGGTGAACCGGCCGTCGACCACGGTCAGGACCACGGCCGTCGCGCCGGCCAGCACCAGCACCCAGGACGCCACCCGGCCGGCCACGCCGAGCCGGTCGCCCGGCAGCCGGACCGCGAGCAGCACCACCGAGATCGCGGCGAAGAAGCTCAGCTCCCGCACCGGCGCCCGGGTCAGCACCTCCGGGTCGTCCAGCCACAGCCCGAGCAGCCGCTCGCCGTAGGCGGGGACGCCGCCGGTCAGCTGCTCGACCATCTCCGCGAAGCCGCCGCCCAGGCTCACCCAGGCCACGTACGCCAGCCCGGGCGCGCCGAGCGCGAGGAGGTCGAGGACCAGGCGGCGCCACCAGCGGGCCGCCCGCAGCGCGCCGGACCGCGTCGCCGGGTGCAACAGCAGCCAGAAGACGCCGATCACGGCCGCCAGCGCGAAGCTCTGCTTGACGAACACCGCGCAGCCGAGCAGCGCCAGGCCGCCGCGCCGGGCGAGCGCGTGGCCGCCGCGCAGCCCGGCGTCCAGGGCCCAGGCGCCGCACGCGGTGAGCGCGATGCCGTCCACCGTGTGCCAGGCCATCAGCGGGAACGCGTTGAGGTTGATCAGCGACGCCGCCGCGACCATCGCGGTCATGCCCGGCCCCCAGGCCAGCACCCGGCGGCGGGTGACCAGTGCCGCGAAGGCGATGGTCGCCACGATGATCTCGATCATCGACAGGAAGCTCGACCCGAAGAAGAGCGGCATCGGCAAGGCGAAGTCGACGACGTGCAGGACCGCGGAACCGAGCGGGCGCGCGGAGATGATCTCGGCGTGCGGGATTTCCCCCTGCAGCACCCGCCACGCCTGGGCGAGGATGAAGCCCTGGTCGGAGGGGTGGAAACCGAAGCGGCCGACGCGGAGTTCGGTGGCCAGCGCGAGCAGCACGACCCAGGTGGCGTGCGCGCTCCAGCGCAGCAGCGGCCGGGAGAGCGCCGCGGGTGCGTCGTCCGGGGAGGCGGTGGCGCGCACCGGACTCGCCACGTCCACCCCTGCCCGCCTTCCACCGATCACACCCGGGAAGCGATGGTAGCGGCCGGGGTCACCACCGGGATGAACAGCACCACCGGGCCCGCCCGGTCCGCCCGGCCTGGGACGACGTGGGCCTCAAGTCCGTGAAGGCCTCCTTGAGGGACTCAGAGTCCCTCAAGGAGGCCTTCACGGACTTGGTGAGTGTCACCCGGTCGTGGTGCGGGCGGTGCCGATCGCGGCGGTCTGATCCGCGGCGGCGGTGCGTTCCCCAGTACTGCGTTCCGGCATTTCGAACTCCCCAGTTCACGCTCGTCCTGATGAATGAGACTCGCGCGAGGGTAGAAGTACCGTCGCCGCGGTGCCAGGGTTTTGCCGGAATTCGCACCGATCACGCACGACGGCGCCAGATTGTGCGGGTGATCGCCGCCGCGACGGCCGCGGGCGCGGGCCGGCCCGGCAGCCCGCGGGCCTCCGGCGCCGACTCCCGCGTCGCCCGGTGGGCGAGGTGCGCGGCGAACCGGGAGAGCCGCGGCGCGACGAACGTCGCGATCTCCGCGGCCCGTCCTTCGGGGAGGCTGAGGATCGCGGGACGTTCTTCGAGGGCCTTGACGACGAGCGCGGCCGCGCGTTCCGGGCTGCTCGACGGGATCCCGCGGTAGCCGGTCGGCGCGATCATCGGCGTCCGCACCAGCGGCATCCGGACCGAGGTGAAGGTGACGCCGTCCGAGAGCGTCTCGCGCCCGGCGGCCAGCCCGAACTCCTCCAGCGCCGCCTTCGAAGCCAGGTAGGCGGAGAAGCGCGGGGTGTCGGTCTGCAAGCCCATGGTGGTGACGTTGACGACGTGCCCGAAGCGCCGCTGCGCCATCGACGGCAGCAGCCCGAGGATGAGCCGGACCGGGCCGAAGTAGTTGATCGCCATCGTGCGCTCGTAGTCGTGGAACCGTTCCGTGGACAGCGAAACCGAGCGCCGGATCGACCGGCCGGCGTTGTTGACCAGCATGTCGACCGCGCCGTGGTCGCTGAGCACGTCCTTGACCAGCGCGTCGACCGCGTCGCCGTCGGTGAGGTCGCACGGGTACGCCGCCGCGACGCCGCCGGCGGCCGTGATCTCGCCACGGACGTCGTCGAGCTCGTCGGCGCGCCGGGCCACGAGGATCACCTTCGCGCCCTTGCGCGCGATGGCGAGCGCCGACGCGCGGCCGATGCCGGACGACGAGCCGGTGACCAGCACCGTCCGCCCGGCCAGGCCGTGGGTGCGGCGGGCGCGGTCGGGGTCGAGGTGCGCCCGCCAGAAGCGGTAGAGCGGGGCGGCGTAGTCGCGCAGTTCCGGGAGCTGGATGCCGCTGCCGAAGAGCGCCGTCGTCGTGCGCGCGGTGTCGAAGACGACTTCGGTGCTCAAGTGCGGCAGGACTTCGAGCGGCACGCCCAGCTCGTCGAGGACGGCGGCCCGCGTGGCCCGCCCGCCGGGTACCCGGTCGACCCCGGCGGCGGCCGCGTGCGCGAGCCGGGTGCCCGCACGGCGAAGCACGTTCGACGGCTTCGCGGGCAGCACGGCGCGGATCGTGGGCCCGCCCGCGACGCGCGCGAAGGCGTTGTAGACGGAGTTCAGCGACTGCGGGTGGGCGGCGGCGAGGTGGTAGGTCGCCCCGGACGGCGCGTCCCGGTGCATCAGGAACTCCATCGCCTCGACGACGTAGTCGACCGGCACGAGGTTGGTCGCGCCGAGGTCGGGCGCGGCCAGCGGGAGCCGCCGGGGCAGGGCCGCCAGCCGCGAGATCGCGGGCAGGAAGTAGTACGGGCCGTCGATCTTGTCCATCTCGCCGGTGCGCGAGTCGCCGACGACGGCCGAGGGCCGGTAGACGCGGTGGGGCAGCGGCTGCTCGCGGACGAGTTTCTCGGCCTGGAACTTCGTCGCGTGGTACGGCGACCCGAAGTGCTGGCCGAGGTCGAAGTCGGCCTCGGTGAAGCGCCCGGCGTGATCCCCCGCGACGGCGATCGACGAAACGTGGTGCACGAGTCCGGCCCCGGCCGCCGCGGCGAAGGCGAGCAGGTGCCGGGTGCCCTCGACGTTGGCGCGCCGGTTGGCCTCCTCGTCCGCGGTGAAGTCGTAGACCGCGCCGAGGTGGACGACGTGATCGAGGTGCGGCAGCCCGGCGGCGTCGACGCCGAGCCGCGGCTCGGTCAGGTCGCCGACGACCGGATGCAGCTTGTCCGCGTTCTCCCAGCCCCGCGCGAGCACGGACAGCCGCTCCCGGGAAGTCTCACGCACCAGTGCGTACACGGCGGACGTCTCCGGCCGCCGCAACAGGCGGGCGACCAGGCGCTTCCCGAGGAAACCCGTCGCGCCCGTCACGAAGTAGGTGGTCATGGCCGGCCCCTTGCACTCGTCGTGGTGGGCCGACTCTAACCTACTGAAAAGTAGGAACGGTAGTTGTCAGGTTTCCACCTTGTCGTCGGCGGTCGCCACGATGGCGTCACGCAAGGCGGCCCGCAGCCGTCCGACGTCCAGCGGCCCGAGCACCGCCGCCTCGCCCGGTGGCGCGACGAGCACCACCTTGTCGTTGCTGACGAACACCGTCACGTCCCTGCGCCTGCCGGCCAGATCCCGGCAGGTGACCGACCATTCGCCCCGACTCATGGTCGCCGCCTCCGATTCCCTCGACGTTCTGCTTCGTGCGGGGGTGGGAGGACCGCGCCACGGGGCCATGACGCCGGTTCACCCGATTTGCCTACCCGCGAGTTTTCCCTTGCGGAACGAGAGGTTCCGGCGTACCGGGATGTGGTGCGGCGGGTTCGGGAGTAGGTTCGCGCCAGGATTTGCTGTCGCCGGTGGAGGTCAAGGATGTCGGAGCCGCGGAAGATCGTCGTCGTCGGAGCGGGCCTGGGCGGTGCGTCCGCCGCGGCCGCGTTGCGCGAACGCGGTTATCCCGGCGAAATCCTGCTCATGGGGTCCGATCCGCACCGGCCGTACGAGCTGCCGCCGCTGTCCAAGGGCGTGCTGCTCGGCACCACGGACGAACCCGACTGGGTGCACGAAGAGAAGTTCTACGCGGAGAAGGACATCCGGTTCACCCCCGGCGTCACCGCGACGCGCGTCGAGCTGGGCGCGCGGCTGGTGCTGGACGACGCGGGCGGCGAGCACCGCTACGACCGGCTCGTGCTGGCCACCGGCTCGCGGCCGCGCTCCCTGCCGGTGCCCGGTGGCGACCTGCCCGGCCTCTACACCCTGCGTAGTCTCGACGACGCGCTCAAGCTGCGGTCCGCGTTCGCCGAGGCGGAACGCGTGGTCGTGATCGGCGCCGGCTGGATCGGCTCGGAAGCCGCCGCGGCCGCCCGCTCGCATGACGCGGACGTCACGGTGGTGGACCCGGTCGCGGTCCCGCTGGCGAACGTCATCGGCGAGAAGATCGGCGGCGTGTTCCGGGACCTGCACACCGAAAACGGCGTCCACTGGCGCCTGGGCGAGCAGGTCGCGGAGATCACCGGCGGCCCGGACGGCGTCCGCGGCGTCAAGCTGGGCAACGGCGACGAGCTGCTGGCCGATGTGGTCCTGGTGGCGGTCGGCGCGGCCCCGCGGGTCGAGCTGGCCCACGCGGCGGGCCTGGAGCTGTCCGACGACGGCGGCGTCTGCGTCGACGCGGGCCTGCGCACGGCGGCCCCGGACGTCTACGCGGTCGGCGACATCGCGGCCCACTTCCACCCGCGCTACGGCCGCCGGATCCGCGTGGAGCACTGGTCGAACGCGAAGGACCAGGGCACGCACGTGGCGCAGAACCTGCTGGGGGAGAACGAGCCTTACCTGGCGTCGCCGTACTTCTTCACCGACCAGTACGACCTGGGCTGCGAGTACCGCGGCCTGGCCGACCCGGCGGCGGACGAGCTGGTGGTGCGCGGAGACCTCGCGTCGCGGGAGTTCACGGCGTTCTGGCTCCGCGACGGCGAAGTGGCGGCGGCGATGAACGTGAACATGTGGGACGACGGCGACGCCCTCTCGGCCTTGGTCGACGGCCGCACGAAGGTGACGGCGGAGCAGCTCAAGACGGCGGACCTGGCGTCGCTCACCTGACACCGAGACGGCGCCGGATCAGGGTGTCGAGCTGTCGCCACGCGGGAGACGACGCGTTGACCGCGCCCTGGACCAGGCCCGGGATCGCCGGGTCGCCGTACGCCGGGAGGTCGTCGCCGTAGCGCGCGTGCGTGGCGGCGACGATCCCGTCCGCGAGCTCGGCGAGCCGCGGGTCGGCGGGGTCGAGGTCGTACGCCCGGTCGTAGGCGAGGAACAGCTCGCGCTGGACCGGGTCGGTGAGCATCGCGGCCTGGTCGTCGAACGCGGCGCGCGCCGCGGCGGGGTGGGTGGCGAACACCAGGAGCCACAAGTCGCGCAGCAGCGCCACCCAGCGCTCGCTGAAGCCGAAGCGGGTGAACTGCTCGAGGACGCCGGTGACTTCGGCCGGCAGCGCGGGCAGGCGGTCGTCGGCGAGCTGGCGGAGACGTCCTCGGGTGGCGCGCAGGCTTTCGATGCGGGCGGCGAGGTCGGTGTCGATCCGGTCCAGCGCCCGCCGGAACTCGTCGCCGGTGGCGGACCGGAGCTCGCGGATGCGGGCCAGCGGCACGCCGGCCTCGGCCAGCGTGCGGATCTTGATCAGGTCGACGGCGTGCTCGGCGCTGTAGCGCCGGTAGCCGGACGCGTCGCGTTCCGGCTCGGGCAGCAGGCCTTTGGCGTGGTAGACGCGGATCGTCTTGGTCGTCACCCCGACGTACCCGGCGAGCTGTCCGATGGTGAGCATCCCGCCATGATCCCCCTTGACCTTGCCCCAGGGGCAACGTCGGACGATGTCGGCATGGCGGACTACGAGACTCTGCGCGCGCTGGCCGACGAGGGCAACGAAACCGCGCTGGACCGGCTGGCCGAGCTGGCCGACGCCCGCGGCGACCTGGCCGAGCTGAGCGAGCTGCTCGACGAAGGCTGCGAGCACGCCGGGCGCCTGCTCACCCGGCACGCGGTCGCGGCGGGCGACCTCCTGGAACTGCAGCGCATCTCCGACGCCGGTTACGACGGCGCGGGCGCGGAGCTGGAACGGCTGCTGCGCGACGAACGGTCGTGAGTGATCAGGGGGTTAGAACCGCCCTAAACACTCACGACAACCCGCACCGGCCGCGTCAGGACCGAGAACGCCAGCAGCGCCAGCACCGCGAACCCCGCGATGGTCGCCGCCATCGGGACCGCCGTCCCCGGCCCGCCCAGGCCCACCAGCGGCGTCGCCACGCCGCCCACCACGAACTGCAGCACCCCCAGCAACGCCGACGCCGCGCCCGCCGAGCGCGCGTGTTCGGCCAGGGCCAGCGAACTCGCGTTCGGCATCACCAGGCCGATGCTCGACACCAGCAGGAACAGCGACACGAGCAACGCCGCCAGCGGCAGGTGCGCCCACGCCGACAGCAGCACCAGCAGGCCGGCCACCGCTCCGAGGAGGAGGCCGGCCCGCAGCAGGGCGCGCTCGGAAATCCGCCCGACCAGCCGGCCGTTCAGCTGACCCGCCAGCACGATGCCGACGCCGTTGACGCCGAACACCACGCTGTACGCCTGCGGGCTCAACCCGTACACGCCCTGCAGCGCGAACGACGACCCCGAGATGTAGGCGAACATCGACGCGAACAGCAGGCCGGACGCCAGCGCGTAACCCGCGAACGTCCGGTCCACCACCAGCCGTCCGTACGTCTTCATCACCCGGCCCAGCCGCGCGGGCGAGCGCCGGGAAGCCGGCAGCGGCTCCGGGAGCGCGAAAGCCACCACGGCCAGCAGCACCGCCCCGAACACCGTCAGCACCACGAACACCCCGCGCCAGGACGTCCAGTTGAGCAGCTGCCCGCCGATCAGCGGCGCGAGGATCGGGGCCAGGCCGCTGACCAGCATCAGCGTCGAGAAGAACTTCGTCATCGCGGTGCCGGAGTACAGGTCGCGCACGGTGGCGCGGGCGATCACGATGCCCGCGGCGGCGCCGAGGGATTGCACGCCCCGCGCGGCGACCAGCAGCCACGCGTCCGGGCTGACCGCGCACAGCACCGAGCCCACGACGTACAGGACCAGCCCGACGAGCAGCGGGCCGCGGCGGCCGAGCGCGTCCGACAGCGGCCCGAGCACCAGCTGGCCCAGCGCGAGGCCGACGATGAACGCGCTGAGCGTCAGCTGCACCGTCGTGTCCGCGGCGTGGAGGTCGCCCGCCATCTGCGGCAGCGCGGGCAGGTACATGTCGATGGACAGGGGGCCGAACGCCGAGAGGCCGCCCAGGATCAGCACGAACTTCAGCTGCGCGCGCCGGGTGGGCGCGGTAGGTTCCGCCGTGTCGGTCATCGGCCTCCTCAGGTCACTCACGGAGCAGCGACGCGGTCCTCGAGCCTATTCCGGCTGTGACTGGTGACACCCCGTGCTCGAATGACTCGTGCCCGGCACTGATCCGACCAATTTCGAGCCGATTGTGCGACGGCTCTGGATTGGAGACCTCGTCTGCGATATACATCGGATGTCTGGTCGTGTCGGTGAAGGGAACATCCGTGCAGCTTGTACGCCTCGGTGAGCCGGGAAGTGAGCGTCCGTTCGTCCGCGCCGACGACGGCACGACCTACGGGCTGAGCGGGCTGACCGCCGACATCGACGGCGGGTTCCTCGCCACCGGCGGCGTTGCCCGCGTGGCCGCCGCGCTCGCCGCCGGAGAGCTGCCGGAGGAAGACGTCACGGGCCTGCGGATCGGTTCGCCGATCGCCCAGCCGGGCAAGGTCGTCTGCATCGGGATGAACTACCGCCGCCACGCCGAGGAGACCGGCGCGACGCCGCCCACCGAGCCCGTCGTGTTCATGAAGGCGCCGGACGTCGTGGTCGGCCCCGGCGACGACGTCCTCATCCCGCGCAAGTCGGTCAGCACCGACTGGGAGGTCGAGCTGGGCGTCGTCATCGGCAAGACCGCCCGCTACCTCGACAGCGTCGACGAGGCCTTGGACCACGTCGCCGGCTACGTCGTCTCGAACGACGTCTCCGAGCGCGCGCTCCAGTTCAGCACCGCCCAGTGGGACAAGGGCAAGTCCTGCGAGAACTTCAACCCGCTCGGCCCGGCGCTCGTGCCCGCGGCCGAAGTGCCCGACCCGCAGGACCTCGGCCTGCGGCTGTGGGTCAACGGCGAGAAGAAACAGGACTCCTCGACCAAGGACATGATCTTCAGCGTGGCCGAGATCATCCACCACCTGAGCCAGGTGATGGTGCTGCGCCCGGGCGACCTGATCAACACCGGCACCCCCGAAGGTGTCGCGCTCGGCCAGCCCGACCCGAAGCCCTACCTGCGCGACGGCGACGTGATCGAGCTGGAGATCGACGGCCTCGGCCGGCAGCGCCAGAGCGCGAGGCAGGCCTGACCATGGCGAAGATCATCGGCATGGAGGTCCTGGACGTCCGGTTCCCGACGTCGCGGGAGCTCGACGGCTCGGACGCGATGAACCCCGACCCGGACTACTCGGCCGCTTACGTCGTGCTGCACACCGACGGCGGCCCGGACGGCTACGGCCTCGCGTTCACCATCGGCCGCGGCAACGACGTCCAGGCCGCCGCGATCCGCGCGCTCGCGCCGCACGTCGTCGGCCGGGACGTGCCGGCCGACGCGGCCGCGCTCGGCGACCTGTCGCGCACGCTCGTCGGCGACTCGCAGTTCCGCTGGCTGGGCCCGGAAAAGGGCGTCGCGCACATGGCGGTCGGCGCGGTCGTCAACGCCGCCTGGGACCTCGCCGCGCGCCGCGCCGCGCTGCCCGTCTGGAAGTTCGCGGCCCGCATGACGCCCGAGGAACTCGTCGGCCTCGTCGACTTCCGCTACCTGAGTGACGCGCTCACCGAGGCCGAAGCCCTGGACATCCTGCGTGCCGCCGAGCCCGGCCGGGCCGAGCGGATCGCGCAGCTTGAAGCGCACGGCTACCGCGCCTACAGCACGTCGCCCGGCTGGCTCGGGTACGCCGACACGAAGCTGGTCCGGCTGGCCGAACAGGCCGTCGTGGACGGCTTCGACATGATCAAGCTCAAGGTCGGCGGCAACCTCGACGACGACGTCCGGCGGATGAAGCTCGCCCGCGAAACCGTCGGCGACGACATCCGCATCGCCGTCGACGCCAACCAGCGCTGGGACGTCTCCGCCGCGATCACCTGGATGACCGCGCTCGCGCCGTACGACCCGTACTGGATCGAGGAACCGACGTCGCCGGACGACATCCTCGGGCACGCCGCCATCGCGAAAGCGCTTGCACCGATCCGCGTGGCCACCGGCGAGCACGTCCAGAACCGGGT
Organism: Amycolatopsis sp. NBC_00355; assembly: GCF_036104975.1. Classification (GTDB taxonomy): domain Bacteria; phylum Actinomycetota; class Actinomycetes; order Mycobacteriales; family Pseudonocardiaceae; genus Amycolatopsis. The sequence continues at coordinate 8,747,975 of NZ_CP107982.1, forward strand.
GATGTTCAAGCAGCTCCTGCAGGCGAACGCGATTTCGGTGCTGCAGCTGGACGCCGCCCGCGTCGGCGGGTTCAACGAGAACCTCGCGATCCTGTTGCTGGCCGCCAAGTTCGGCGTCCCGGTGTGCCCGCACGCCGGCGGCGTCGGGCTCTGCGAACTGGTCCGGCACCTGTCGCTGTTCGACTTCGTGGCCGTGTCCGCCACCGACACCGACCGCACCATCGAGTGGGTCGATCACCTGCACGAGCACTTCACCGACCCGGCCGTCGTACAGCGCGGCCGGTACCTCGCCCCGACCGCCCCCGGGTTCTCCGCGCGCATGCACGACGCCACGCTGCGCCGGTTCCGCTTCCCGGACGGTCCCGAGTGGACGGAGACCGCAAGTGAGTGAATTCGAGGGTCTGGTGGCCGCTGTCACCGGAGGCGCCTCGGGGATCGGCCTGGCGACGGCGACCCTGCTGGCCGAACGCGGCGCCCAGGTGGCAGTCCTGGATCTGAAACCTGGTGACGACGGCTTCCGGTGTGACGTCTCCTCGGACGACGACGTGCGCTCGGCCGTCGACGCCGTCGTGGACCGCTTCGGGCGCCTCGACATCCTCGTCAACAACGCCGGCATCGGCGCGCAGGGCGACGTCACCGCCAACGGCGACGACGAGTGGCACCGCGTGTTCGACGTCAACGTCGTCGGCATGGTCCGGCTCGCCCGGGCCGCCCTGCCGCACCTGAAGAACTCGCCGTCCGCGGCGATCGTCAACACCTGCTCCATCGCGGCCTGGGCGGGCCTGCCCAGCCGCGCGCTCTACTCGGCCACCAAGGGCGCGGTGCTCTCGCTGACCCTGGCCATGGCGACCGACCACCTGCCGGATCGGATCCGCGTCAACTGCGTGTGCCCGGGCACGGCGGACACCCCCTGGGTGGGCCGGCTGCTCGACTCCGCCACCGACCCGGCGGCCGAACGCGCGGCCCTCGCCGCCCGCCAGCCGATGGGCCGGCTGGTCACCGCCGACGAGGTGGCGAACGCGATCGTCTACCTCGCCAGCCCGCTTTCCGCGTCGACCACGGGCACCGCGCTCGCGGTCGACGGTGGCATGCACGGCCTGCGCCCGCGCGGGCCCGTGCAGCACGACTGAACAGACTTTTTCGCTGTCATCAAGGAGGATGCAGTGCACAACAGGGTGATCCAGGTGGCCGCCACGGCCGCCGTCTGCGGCCTGGTGCTGGCCGCCTGCGGGTCCACCAAGGACAATGCGGCCGCGCCGAGCGCGGGCGGGGGCGGCGCCGGCGGCAAGGTCGGCGCGACCCTGCCGCTGCTGACCTCGCCGTTCTGGCAGGCCTACAACAACTACGTCCCGCAGATGGCCAAGACCGAGGGCGTCGACGTCCTCCCGACGGTCAACGCCGACAGCGACCCGGCGAAGCTGATCACCGACATCGGCACCTTCCTCAACCAGGGCGTCAAGGGCCTGGTCGTGACGCCGCTGGACTCCGCGGCGATCGTCGCCGGGCTCAAGCAGGCGGAGAACAAGGGCGTGCCGGTGGTCGCGGTCGACGTCGCCCCCGAGAGCGGCAAGGTCGCGATGGTGGTGCGGGCCGACAACAAGGCCTACGGCACCAAGGCGTGCGACGCGATCGGCGAGAAGGTCAAGTCCGGCAAGGTCGTGCAGATCCAGGGTGACCTCGCCTCGGTCAACGGCCGCGACCGGTCGGAGGCCTTCAAGGCCTGCATGGCGCAGAAGTACCCGGGCATCCAGGTGCTGGACATCCCGGCCGAGTGGAAGGCCGACAAGGCGTCCTCCGGCCTGGACAGCATGCTGACGGCCAACCCGGACATCAAGGGCGTCTACATGCAGGCCGGCGGCGTCTACCTCGCCCCGACCCAGCAGGCGCTCAAGCGCAAGAACCTCTCCTTTCCGGTCGGCGACCCGAAGCACATCGTGCTCGTGTCCAACGACGGCATCCCGCAGGAGCTGGCCGCGATCCGGGCCGGCGAGCTGGACGCCACGGTGTCCCAGCCCGCCGACGCGTACGCGAAGTACGGCCTGTACTGGCTGAAGAAGGCCATGGCCGGCGAGACGTTCAAGCCGGGCCCGACCGACCACGGCAGCACCATCGTCGAGATCAGCCCCGGCATCCTCGAGGACCAGCTGCCCGCGCCCGTCATCACCAAGGCGAACGTGGACGACAAGGCCCTGTGGGGGAACAACCTGTGATCGCCCCGCCTGCCACCCCGGTGGTCGGCGCCCACGGCGTCGGCAAGCGCTACGGCCCCACCGTGGCGCTCCAGGACGTCAGCCTCGAGGTGCGTCCCGGCGAGTCCCACGCGCTCGTCGGGCGCAACGGGGCCGGCAAGTCGACCCTCGTCTCGATCCTCACCGGCCTGTCCGCCACGGACACCGGGCACGTCGAGTTCGGCGGCGAGCCGGCCCCGCCCCTGACCAAGCAGGACGACTGGAAGGCGCGCGTGGCCTGCGTCTACCAGCACGCGATGGTCGTCCCGCAGCTCACGGTGGCCGAGAACCTGTTCCTGAACCGGCAGGCCGGCGGCGGGTTCTCGATCGGCTGGAAGAAGCTGCGGCGGCAGGCCGAAGAGCTGCTCGGCTCGTGGGACGTGCACGTCGACGTCGACACCCCGGCCGGCGAACTGTCGGTCGAGGACCGGCAGTTCGTCGAGATCGCCCGCGCCTTGTCCTACGGCGCCCGGTTCATCGTGCTCGACGAACCGACCGCGCAGCTGGACAAGCAGGCCATCGAGCGGCTCTTCGAGCGGATGCGCCAGATGCAGGCGGGCGGCGTGACGTTCCTGTTCATCTCGCACCACCTGCACGAGGTGTACGAGGTCTGCCAAGCCGTCACCGTGCTGCGCGACGCGAAACACGTCCTGACCGCCCCGGTCGCCGACGTCGGCCGCGCCGAGCTGGTCGACGCGATGACCGGCGAACCGGGCGGCCTGTCCGTCCGCGACGCCGCGACGCGCGAAGCCCTGGAGGCGGACGCGCCGGAGATCCTCGCGGTCGAGCGCTTGTCCGGTGACGGCTTCTCGGACGTCTCGTTCCGGCTCCACCGGGGCGAGGTCGTCGGGCTCGCGGGCAGCAACGCCAGCGGGAAGCACCAGGTCGCCGAGACGGTCTACGGCCTGCGGACACCGGCCGCGGGCACCGTCCGCGTCGACGGCAAACCGTTGCGGCCGGGCGACATCCCGGCGGCGCTCAAGGCCGGGATCGGCTGCGTGCCGCGCGACCGGCACCACGAAGGCCTGGTGCTGGAGCACCCGATCATGGACAACGCCACCCTGTCCATTTTGGACAAAATGGGCCGCGGCGGGATCGCCTCGCCGAAGACGCGGTTCACCAAGGCGTCCCAGGCGTTGAAGGACTACGGCATCGTCGCCGCGAGCGCCGAGCAGCCGGTGTCCGACCTGTCCGGCGGCAACCAGCAGAAGGTCGTCCTCGCGCGGGCGCTGGCCGGCGACCCGCGGGTCGTGGTGCTGATCAACCCGACCGCCGGCGTGGACGTGAAGTCGAAGGAGGCGCTGCTCGCGGTCGTCGACCGGGTGCGCGCCGAGGGCAAGGCGGTGCTGATCGTCAGCGACGAGCTCGACGACCTGCGCCTGAGCGACCGGGTCCTGGTGCTGCGCGCCGGGGCCGTGGTCGCCGAGCACCAGGCCGGGTGGTCCGACGGCGACCTCGTGGCCGACATCGAAGGAGTCGAGCTTTCGTGACCGACGTGATGACCGATCCGCAGACGGAGCTGCCCGCCCCACCCCGGCGTCGCAAAGCCGGCTGGCTGCGAGAACTCGCGCTGCTGCCCGCGCTCATCGTGGTGTTCGTCATCGGCGGCCTGGTCGACGACACGTTCGTCGGCTGGAGCAACATCGTCAGCATCCTGACCGCGTCGGCGGCGCTGTCGCTGGTCGTGCTCGGCGAGTCATTGGTGCTGATCACCGGGAAGTTCGACCTGTCGCTGGAATCCACCATGGGTCTGGCGCCCGCGCTCGGCGCGATGGTGGTCATCCCGGCGGCTTCGGCCGGCTTCGGCGTCGAACTGCCCACCGCGATCGGCCTGCTGGTGATCCCGCTGTGCGGCGCGCTAGTCGGGTTCGTCAACGGCTTCCTGATCGTGAAGCTGAAGCTGAACGCCTTCATCGTGACGTTGGCGATGCTCACCGTGCTGCGCGGCGTGCAGGTCGGCTCGACCAAGGGCAAGACGCTGTTCAACCTGCCGGACTCGTTCACGAACCTGGCGACCACGACGTTCGCCGGGCTGCCGATGTCCGTGTGGCTGGCGGCGGTGCTGTTCGCGATCGCCGGCTGGGTGCTGCGCTACCACCGCGTCGGCCGCGCGCTGTACGCGATCGGCGGCAACCGCGAAGCCGCGCGGGCGGCCGGTGTGCGCGTCGACCGGATCGCGTGGGCGGTGTTCGTCGTCGCCGGCATCCTCGCGGCGATCGGCGGGCTCGCGTACACCGGTTACGTCGGTGCGCTGGGCGCGAACCAGGGCTCCGGGCTGATCCTGCAGGTCTTCGCGGCCGCGGTGATCGGCGGCGTCTCCCTCGACGGCGGCAAGGGCACGCTCGTCGGCGCGCTGACCGGCGTCCTGCTGCTGTCTTCGGTGTCCAGCCTGCTCAACTACGCGCACGTGTCGGCGGAGTGGCAGGGGGCCATCTACGGCGCCATCATCCTGGTCGCGCTGATCATCGCCCGGTATGCCGGCGGCAAACCCCAGACCTGAGCCCAAAAGCGTGATCATCCGACGTTCCATGGTCTGCCGCGGCTCTCGTGAGTGTTTAGGGCGGTTCTAACCGCCCTAAACACTCACGAGGCTGGGGGACGAGGAGGAGGTGCCGTGCGGTCAGGAGGCTTCCGCGGCGGGCAGGTCGGCGGCGGCGTCCGAGTCGGGCACCGTCGGGTCGTCGGCCGTGCCCAGTGCGTTGCGCAGCCACTGCTCCACGCCCGCGACGTGCACGGTCGCCCACGAGCGCGCCAGTTCCGGCTCGCGGGCCGCGATCGCCTCGTAGATCGCCGAGTGCTGTTCCCGGGTCTTCGCGACCGCCCCCTCCTGGGTGAGGCCGCGCCAGATCCGGGCACGGGCGGTCGGCCCGGAGAGGCTGTCGAGCAGCGAACAGAGCACCGGGTTGCCGGAGCCGTCGGCGATCTTGCGGTGGAACTGGAGGTCGTTGGCGACGAGGGCCTCGACGGTCGGCGAGTCGGCCAGCTCCCCGAGCAGGGTGCCCAGTTCCGCGATGTCGTCGTCACTCATGTGCAGCGCGGCCAGCGCGGTCGCGGCCGGTTCGAGGATCCGCCGCACGGCGAGGAAGTCGAGCACGGTGTCGTCGCGGTGGAAGTCGACCACGAACGTCATGGCGTCGAGCAGCAGGTTCGGCTCGAGGCTGGTGACGTACGTGCCGTCACCCTGGCGCACGTCGAGCACCCGGATCAGGCACAACGCCTTCACGGCCTCCCGCAGGGAGCTGCGCGAAAGCCCGAGCCGCTGGGCCAGCTCGGCCTCCTTCGGCAGCCGGTCGCCGGGCGCCAGCTCGCCGGTGATGATCATGTCCTTGATCTTGTCGATCGCGACATCGGTGACGGGCATCGTGTCCGCCCTTCCCTGCAACAGACCTCGGATGTTTGGGTGTTACTCCCCAGCGTGCCATGTCCCGGCGAAGGAGTGGTCATGACCCACGGTCCCGCACCACAAAGAGTGGCTCTCCACACGAAGCTGAAACCCGGCAAGGAGGCCGACTACGAGTCCGTCCACGCCGTGATCCCGCCCGAGCTGGACGTCGCGCTGCGCGAGGCCGGCGTCCGCACCTGGCGGATCTGGCGTAACGGTCTCGACCTGTTCCACGTCCTCGAAGTCGACGACTACGCGGCGATGCGGGCGGCCTTGCGGGAGCACCCCGCGAACGTCCCGTGGCAGGCCCGGATGGCCGAGCTGCTGGCCGTCGAGGACGACTACTCCGGCGACGACACCGGCATCGGGCTGGTCTGGGAACTGCCGGTGAAGGAGTGACCGCGTGAACCTCTCCCTGTCCCCGCTCGGGCTCGGCTGCGCGCAGCTGGGCAACCTGTACCACGCGATCACCGACGAGACGGCGGCCGCGACCGTGCGGCGCGCGTGGGACGAGGGCGTCCGCTACTTCGACACCGCGCCCCACTACGGCCTGGGCCTGTCCGAAACCCGCCTCGGCGCCGCGCTGAGTTCGTATTCTCGCGACGAGTATGTGCTGTCCACGAAGGTCGGCCGCGTGCTGGAGCCGAACCCGGGCGGCGCCGGTGAGAAGGACGGCGAGGGCTTCGCCGTCCCGGCCGCCTACAAGCGCCGCTGGGACTTCAGCCGCGACGGCGTCCTGCGCTCGTTCGAGGACAGCCTCACCAGGCTCGGTCTCGACCGGGTCGACGTCGTCTACGTCCACGACCCGGACGACCACTTCGAACAGGCCCTGCGAGGCGCCTTCCCGGCGTTGCGCGAGCTGCGTGAGCAGGGTGTCATCGGCGCGTTCGGCGCCGGGATGAACCAGGCGCCGATGCTCGGCGAGTTCGTCCGCCGCACCGACCTCGACGTCGTGCTGGTGGCCGGCCGCTACACGCTGCTCGACCAGCTCGCGCTGGACGAGCTGCTGCCGTTGTGCGCCGAACGCGACGTCACGGTGGTGGTCGGCGGCGCGTTCAACGCGGGCATCCTGGCCACCGCGGAACCCGGCCGTGTCTTCGACTACGCCGAGGCCCCGGCCGAGCTCGTCGAGCGGGCACAGCGGATCGCGAAGATCTGCGCGCGCCACGGCGTCGAACTGCCCGAAGCCGCGCTGGCCCTGCCGATGGCCCATCCCGCGGTGGCGTCGGTCGTCGTCGGCGCGCATGATCCGGAGCAGGTGAGCGTGAACGCGCGGCGCGCCCGGGTGGTCGTGCCGCCGGAGCTGTGGACCGAACTGGTCGACGCGGGACTGCTGCGCGCCGACGCCGTCATCGCCGAAGGAGTCTCATGATCGACGCGCACCACCACCTCTGGGACCCGTCGCGACGCGAGTACCCGTGGATGGCGGGCGACGCGATGGACCCGATCCGCCGTCCCTACACCGTCGACGACCTGCGCGCGGTGACGAAGGCGGCCGGGGTGCACGCGACCGTGCTGGTCCAGACGGTGTCGGCGCAGGAGGAGACCGAGGAGTTCCTCGCGACGGCCGCGGCGGAACCGGTGGTCGCCGGCGTCGTCGGCTGGGTCGACCTGCGGGCCTCGGACGTCCCGGACCGGCTGGCCGCGCTGCGGTCGCTAGGTCCGCTGGTGGGGGTCCGGCACCAGGTCGAAGACGAACCGGACGACGACTGGCTGCTGCGCCCGGAGATCGTGGCGGGGCTGAGCGCGGTCGCGGACGCCGGCCTGGTCTACGACCTGCTGGTGCGGCCCGCGCAGCTCGCGGCGGCCAGTGAGGTGGCGCTGCGGCTGCCGGGGCTGCGGCTGGTCCTGGACCACGCGGCGAAGCCGCCGATCGCGGCGGGGGAGTGGGAGCCGTGGGCGTCTGCGGTCGCCGCGCTCGCGGAGCGCGAGAACGTCGTGTGCAAGCTCTCCGGCCTGGTCACGGCGGCGGACTGGTCGGGGTGGGAGGTGGCGCACCTGCGCCGCTACGTCGACCACGTGCTGGACGTGTTCGGCCCCGGGCGGCTGCTGTTCGGTTCGGACTGGCCGGTCTGCGAGCTGGCCGCGGCCTACGAAGTCGTCCTGGACGCGGCGGTTTCGCTCACCGGGTCCCTGTCGGACGCGGAACGCCTGGACGTCTTCGAGCACAACGCGCGGAAGGTCTACGACCTGGCCTGAACGTGGATGCGGGCGGGGAACGTCCCCCAGGGGGTAAAGGAGGTTCCCCGCCCGCCGGTGTGAAGGTCTGTCAGAACTCGTCGTCGCGGATCATGCCGCGCAGGCGCGTGAGGGCGCGGTGCTGCGTGACGCGCACGTTGCCCGGCGAGATGCCGAGTGCCTCCGACGTCTCGGTCGCGGACAGCCCGACGGCGATGCGCAGGGTGAGGATCTCCTGCTGCACCCGGGGCAGCGTGGCGAGCAGCCGGCCGAGGCGGGCGCCGAGGTCGAGCGAGAGGGCGCGCGTCTCGGGCTCGTTGCCGACCAGCGGGCGCTCGGGGAGCTCGGGAACGGGCTCGGAGCGGTCGCGGGCCACGGCGCGGTAGGCGTCCGCGACCTTGTTGGCGGCGATGGCGTGCACGAGGTAAAGGAACGAGCCGCCGCGGTCCTGGTAGTCGGGAAGGGCTTTCAGCACGGCGAGGCACACTTCCTGGGCGACGTCGTCCGCCGACAGGTACGAGAGGTCACGACCTCCCATCCGCGCGCGGCAGTACCGCACCACGACCGGCTCGATCATCTTGAGCAAGGTGTGGATAGCAGCGGGATTGCCCTCGCCCGCGTCCTTGACGAGCGGGTCGAGGTCCTCCTTCGTCAGTCGCCCACCAGGTCGGGGCAATGATTCGGGAGTGCGATAATCGCGAACCTCCGTGGCGGAAACCTCGGTGGTCCTCGGCGGTGCTGTCATGGTCGTCTCCCCGGCCGACCCTCGACCGTCGCATGCCGGGGGTTCAACTCTCCGTAACGGTGTCATCGCAGGTACTCCGGGAGACCGGCGCTACCTGCGCTCCGTGCGACGCTGGGTAATCGTAAGCACCTCTCGGGCCATCAGTCCAGATTTCAACCACCAATACCCCGTTCGCAGGAGCGACCGTGATGCAACCGCGACCAGACGCCTCACATTGCGATTAATCGCTTTCAGGATGTGCCGAGTTCACCCGTCAGTGGAGGGCGATCACGGACGTGGCAGTCAACGTGACGGCGAGCGACGTCACGGCGGGCAGCAGGCGGGGCATGGCCACCGGTTCGGCGGCACGCAGGGCCCGTTCGCGGGACGCGCCGACCCCCGCGAGCAGGGCGGACGTCGCCGCGGACAGCAAAACGGGCAGGACAGCGAGCCCCCAGTGGCGGAGTGCGGCCGAGTGGAGCAGCAAGAGGGTGCAGGCGGCGGAGGCCAGGGCGGTTCGCCGCCAGGCCAGTCCGGTCCGCTCGGCCTGCGCGCCGGCGGGGGCGGTCACGGCGCCACCGTCGCGCCGAGGCCGGAGTAGTCGCGAAGCCCCGATAATCCGACTGCCAATAAGCCCGCGCCCGAGGGGGCTCGGCGGGCGCGTACCGGCGCCGGAACCCCGGTTTCGGGGCACCACGGACGGTCACCGAATGGTGTGGTGGCCGTCACGAAAGGGCCAGGAGTACGGCCGCGGCGAGGATGAGCAGGAACAGGCCGGCCGTCAGCACCACGATCATCAGGCTGCGCGGCAGCGGCTCACCGGCGCGCATCGCGATCTGGACGCGCCGCCAGCGCGGGTACGCCGTCAGCGCCAGGACCGCCGCGAGCGCCACGCACAGTCCGGCGAGCACGCCGCTGGCCCCGGCGGGGGAGGGGACGAGCTGGTGCACGGCCACGCCGCCCGCGAGCAGGCCGAGCGCGGTGCGCAGCCAGGCGAGGAACGTGCGTTCGTTGGCCAGGGTGAAGCGGTAGTCCGGTTCACTGCCGCCCTCGTGGGGCTTGATGTCTTCTCGCGGGGCCACGTCCGCAGACGCTAGCCCGTGTGCGCGGCCCGGGCCGGTTCGCTGCGGTGCGCGAAGACCCACCAGCGCAGCACCGCGAACCGCACGAACCCGCCGACGAAGCTGGCCAGCAGCAGCGTGCCCGTCTCCTCCCACGACGTCGGCCGCTCGACGACGGCGTCGAGGATCGCCAGCACGGCCGAGCCGTACCCGGCGTAGAAGGCGAACGTGAGGAAGTCCTGCAGGTGCCGCTTCCCGGCGTTGCTCTGCCGGCCGGCGAAGGTGACGCGGCGGTGGAACTCGGTGTTCCCGACCGTCGTCAGCGCGATCGCGACCAGGTTCGCGACCTGCGAGCCGAGCCGGTCGCGCAGCAGGAGGAACAGGACGGCCTGGACGCCGGTTGTCACGATGCCGGCCACGATGTACCACGCCGCGTGCGTGCCGAGCTCGTGGTGGCGGTCCGGGTCGGTGGCGAAGGGCCGGTGTTCCGGTGCGCACCTGGTGGTGGCCATGATCCGAAGCTACTCCGCCTTCACAAACTTGTGAATATGTTAAACCCGTTGAAGAAATGTGATCCCGGTGACACCGCGGGCGTTTCGGGCCCAGGCACCTCGGGTAGGTCCCCGGCGATGACTATTTCCTCTGCACCGGGAGAATCCAGTGAGTGACCGCGACTCGGCCGAATCGGACAGCCTGAGCCCCAGCGAGGCGCTGGACGAAGACGAGCTGCGCGTCGACCCGCTCGAAGAAGGCATCGAACCGCCTGAGCACTGGAGCGCCGCCGACCGGTTCGGCACCACGCCCCAAGAGGTCCGCGAAGGCGAGCCGATCGACCAGCGGCTCGCGGAAGAGGAACCGGACACCGAGCCGGACCCGATCCCGGACCGCCCGCTCGCGGCGACCCCGGCCGCCGAGCTCGACGAGACCGTCGAGGACGCGCCCCCGGACTACGAGCAGGTGATCCCCGACGACGAGCTGCCCCACCGCCACGCGGACCCCGATCCGGGTGAGCGGGCGGACTACGCGGGTGGCTCCGTGGCGGACGCCATCCGCGAGGCGAGACAGGGCTGAACCGCTCACGCTGCGCGTCCGTTCGGGCGCATTTAGCGTGGGACCCCAGTGCATCGGACCGCGACGAAGGGAAGGCCGAAGATGCTGACCGTGACCGAAGCCGCCGCCGAGGCGATCACCGCTCTGACCAGCCAAGGCGAAGGGGAAGCCGGGCTCCGCCTGGCGGTCCAGAACGCCGAGGGCGAAAGCGCCCAGCTGGCCTTGTCCGTGGCGCCGGAGCCCGCGGAGGGTGACAGCGTGCTCGGCGCCGACGAGGGACCGAAGGTGTTCCTCGAGCCGCAGGCAGCGGCGCTGCTGGACGACAAGGTGCTCGACGTCCAAGAGGACGATGCCGGCGGCGTGGCGTTCGCCGTGCTGCCGCAGCACACGAGCTGACCGCGGCGGACGGGCCTTTCTCTTTGGGTGTGGAAGGCCCGTCCGCCCGCTCTACCGCCTTCGCCAGGCACTGACGAGCACCGCGGCCCGCACCCGCAGCAGCTCGGCCGCGTTCGCCCGCGCGTGGTCCAGGGACTCCGCGTGGTCGATGAGCGCACTGCTCGCGATGACGCCCAAGCCCGCCAGCCCGGCCTCGTCCAGCTGGATCCGCCCCGCCAGCGCCATCAGCGGTACTCCGCGCGGCCGGGCGCGTGCCGCGATCCCGGCCGGGGCCTTGCCGTGGAGACTCTGCTCGTCGAGCGATCCTTCACCCGTGATGACGAGGTCCGCGCCGTCGAGCGCCGCGTCCACCCCGGTCAGCCCGGCGATCAGGTCGAACCCGGACTCCACCGTCGCGCCGAGGCCCGCGATCGCGCCCGCCGCTACCCCGCCCCCCGCTCCCGCGCCCGGTACCCGTGACACGTCCGGGGCACCGCCGACCTGCAGGGCGTGCGCCCACCGGCCCAGCGCCGCGTCGAGCGCCGCCACTTCCTCGGGCCTCGCGCCCTTCTGCGGCCCGAACACCGCGGCCGCGCCGTCCGGGCCGAGCAGCGGGTTCGTCACGTCGGTCGCGACCGCGACGCTCACCCCCGCCAGCCGCTCGCGCACCGGCGTCAGCTCGGTCGACGCGACCCGCGACAGCGTGCCGCCGCCGAGGCCGACCGGGGCGCCGAACGCGTCGAGCACGCCGGCGCCGAGCGCGCTCAGCATGCCGGCGCCGCCGTCGGTGCTGGCCGTGCCGCCGACGGTGAGGACGAGCCGGCGGGCGCCGTGCACCAGCGCGTCCACGAGCAGCTCACCGACGCCCCAGGTGTGTGCGGCCAGCGCGGTTTCCGGGCTGGGCTCGACGAACTCGATGCCGCACGCGCGCGCCGATTCGACGTACGCGGTGCCGTCCAGCACGGCGTACCGCGCGTGGACCGCCTCTTCGAGCGGACCGCGGACCGTCAGCCGGACGATCCGGGCGCCCGCGGCTTCGAGCACGTCGAGGGTGCCCTCCCCGCCGTCGGCGACGGGGCAGGTGACGATGTCGGCGTCCGGCAGCGCGTCCCGCACGCCGAGCGCGATGGCCTCCGCGGCCTCGACCGCGGTGAGACTGCCCTTGAACTTGTCCGGCGCGATGACGACACGGGTCACGGCTTCACCTCCGTCAGCGGGGGACGCCCGGCGAGCACCGCCGCGACGTTGCGGGCCGCCAGCACGGCCATCGCGGTGCGGGTCTCGAGCGTGGCCGACCCGAGGTGCGGGCTGAGCACGACGTCGTCCCGGCCGAGCAGCCGCGGTTCGACATCGGGTTCGTGCTCGAACACGTCGAGCGCGGCGCCGGCGATCTCCCCGGCCTCGAGGGCGTCCGCGAGGGCCGCTTCGTCGACGACCGGGCCGCGGGTCGTGTTCACCAGGTAGGCGCCGGGTTTCATGGCGCGCAACGCGGCGGCGTCGATCAGGTGCCGCGTCTCCGGCGTCAGCGGGCAGTGCAGCGAGACGACGTCCGAGCGGTCCAGAAGCTCTTCGAAGGAAACGAATCCGTCCCCGCGGTTCGACCGTCCGGTGTAGACGATCGACATGCCGAACGCTTCGGCCCGTTTCGCCACCGCCCGGCCGATCTCGCCGAGCCCGACGATGCCGAGGGTCTTGCCCTGCAGACCCGAGCCGAGCAGGAACCCGAGGTGGAACGACCACGGCGTGCGCGAGCGCAGCAGCCGCTCGCCTTCGCCGAGGCGCCGCGTGATCGCGAGCAGCAGGCCGAACGCGAGGTCGGCGGTGGCGTCGGTGAGCACGCCCGGGGTGTTGGTGACGACGACGCCGCGTTCGGCCAGGGCCGGGACGTCGACGTTGTCGTAGCCGACCGCGACGTTCGCGACCACCTTGAGATCGGGCCCTGCGGCGTCGGCGAGCGCGCCGTCGAGCCGGTCGTGCAGCATCCCGACCACCGCCGACGCGCCCGCGGCGAACTCGTGCAGCTCGGCCGTCGTCAGCGGCCGGTCGGCGGGCGACACCGTCACGTCGCCCGCTTCCGCGAGCACCTTCACCGCTTCGTCGGGTATCCACCGGGTCACCGCGATCTTGGGCACCCCGACAGCCTAGTCCCCGCGGACGGCCCCGAGAACGATCTCCGACTGCGCCGCGGCACCCGCGCCGTTGGGGTGGAAGGGGAACGCGAGCAGCAGCGGGTTGCTCACCGAGACGGGGATCAGGCCTTCGACGTAGCGCACGGTGGGCGCCTTGCAGGCGTCGTGCCCGAGGGTCGGTGAGTAGGTGTCGACCAGCTCGACGCCGTTGTCGGCGGCGACCCGCGCGAGCATGGCGTTCATCTGGAGGAACTTCGCCTGCAGGTAGGCGACGTCGCCGTCGGCGATCGGGATCACCGGCCAGCAGCCCTTGCCGCTCGCGGGCAGCCCGGCGAGGTAGTTCACCAGCAGGATCCGCGCGTCCGGCGACCGCTGCTTGATCTGCTGGAGCGCGTTCGCGATCTTCGGCGCGGTCGCGTTGACGGCGTTCTCCAGCTGGTCGACGCCGCCCGCGGTGAACTTCGCCTTGCACGTGCTGATCGGCAGGACGTTGAGGCACTTCGTCACGGCGGAGGCGAGCCCGATGTCGTTGCCGCCGATGCCCACCGTGACCAGGTCGGTGGTCGGGGTGAGCCGGTCGAACTGCGGCGGGTTCGTCCCGCCGAGCGGCAGCTTCTGCGGCTGCGTGAAGTCGGTCGTCGTCGCACCGCCGCAGCTGGCGTCGCGGAAGGTCTCGACCCCGAGCGCGCCGGCGACCTCGTGCGGATAGTCCGAAGTGGACTGTGCGCAGTCGAGCGGCGTGAACTGGGTGGCGGGCGGGAGGGTGACGAAGACGTCGGCGGTCCAGGAGTCACCCAGCGCCACGTATTCGTGGTAGGTGGTGCTCGCCGACGCCGGGGCGGCGAGCGCGAGCGCGGCGATCGCGGGCACGGCGAGAAGGGTGGACAAACGCCTGCGCATGCTGCCTCCGTTGGCGAGCGGCGAAGTGAAGGACTTTCACATTCAGCGTGCGACTGGTGAAAAGTCAATCCCGCTCACCCGTTCTGATGAGGCCGGTCGGCGTGGGTAGTCAAACCCTGGTCAGCCGCACCACCACGCTCGCGTAGCCGCTCCCCGGCAGTTCGACGTCGAGCCCGTGACTCAGCAGCACGGCGCCGTGGTGCTCGACGCCGTCCTGATCCCGGTACCGCGCCGCCGGGTCCAGCCCGGCCAGGCGCGGCGGGGTGAACGGGCGCGCGAACTCCGTGGGCCGCCGCCAGAAGATCACCACGACGTCGCCGCCCAGCACGTACTGCACGGCGGTCAGCGCCGAACGCGCCGTGACGTCGCCTCTTCGAGTTCGGCGGCACTCCGGCGAGGCAGGTCACCGCCCAGGCCGAGCATGCCCGCCATCGCGACGTGGAACGGAAGCTTAGCGGCGCCTCCCGGCCGGTGATCGGGTTCGGGCTGTCGGTGACCCAGCGACGTCCGGGTGGGCGAAGTTGAGCACGCGCTGGTTGCGCAACGTCGTGCGCGTGCGGTGCGCCATGTGCAGCACCCAGTCCGGGTGCTCGCGGTAGAGGTCGCTGTCCGGGTCGACCATCTCCGGCTCGACCCACAGCCCGAACTTCATCCCGTGCGCGTGCACGGCGTCGACCAGTGGCCGCAGTCCTGCGGGGAAGCGCTGCTCGTCGGCGGTCCGGTCGCCGAGCCCGGCGGTGTCGCCGGACCAGCCGTCGTCCATCACGGACAGCTCGGCACCGAGTTTCGCCGCGGCCACGGCGAGGTGCGTTTCCGTCTGCTCGTCGACGTCCCAGCCGGTCGCTTCCCGGGAGTTGTAGACGATCGGCCGCAGCTCGCCCGGGTGCGGCTGGACGAACTCGCGGACGTAGGAGTGCCGGCGCCGGCTCGTGCCGCCGAAGCCGCCGGCCGTGTAGAGGGGACTTTCCTCGCGTGGCCGCGCGAGGAAAGTCCCCTTCGTCGTGCGTGCGTCATCCATTGGGTGGAAGACGTCTGGTCGGGGCCGCGGCCGTCGTGCTATGTTCGGTTTCAGAACGAGTGTGCGTGATGCGAACAGTTTGGGGAGTGTGATGGCGGAGCTGCTGTCGCTGGAGGAGGCCGTGGGCCGCCTGGTGCACGACGGGGACACCGTCGCGCTCGAGGGCTTCACGCACCTCATCCCGGTCGCGGCCGGGCAGGAGATCATCCGCCAGCGGCGGCGTGGCCTCACGCTGGTGCGGATGACCCCGGACATCGTGTACGACCAGCTCATCGGCGCCGGCTGCGCGAGCAAGCTGATCTTCTCGTGGGGCGGCAACCCCGGAGTGGGCTCACTGCACCGCTTCCGTGATGCCGTCCAGCACGACTGGCCGGTGCCCCTGGCGATCGAGGAACACAGCCACGCGGGCATGGCGAATCGCTACGTCGCGGGCGCGTCGGGCCTCCCGTTCGCGGTCCTGCGCGGCTACACCGGCACGGATCTCCCCGCGCAGACGGACACCATCAAGCCGATCACGTGTCCGTTCACCGGCGAGCGGCTGACGGCGGTGCCGGCCCTGAATCCGGACGTCACGATCGTCCACGCCCAGCGAGCGGACCGCGCGGGCAACGTCCAGATGTGGGGCATCACCGGCGTCCAGAAGGAAGCGGTCCTGGCGGCCAAGCGCTCACTGGTGACGGTGGAGGAGATCGTCGACACCCTGGAACCCCGCCCCGGCGCGGTCATCCTCCCGGGCTGGGTGGTCACCGCGGTGTCGGAGGTCCCCGGCGGCGCCAAGCCGTCCTACGCGGCGGGCTACTACGAGCGCGACAACGCGGCATACCAGGCCTGGGACGAAGTGGGCCGTGACCGCGAGGCGTTCACGACGTGGCTGAACGACCTCACCGGGGTCAAGGCATGACCCCCACCCCGGCCGTTCGCGGAAGCCGCCGCCCACAGCCCTTCCTGACGAGCCCGGCAGCCCACGGCCCCGTTGACCTGACCCTCACCCCGCTGAGCGGTCTCGCCTGGCGCACCCCGGCCGCCCTGGTGCACTCGGCAACCACCGCCCCCGCCCGCACAGCTCCAATCCGGGCCGGCTGGTACGCACCCGCCTCCCTCGCGCGATCCGCGTCCACCACCCGCGCCCGCGCAACCCCCACTCCACCCGGCGGGCGCGCCCCGGCCTTCCCCGCGCAGCCGGCAACCCCCGCCCGCACGACCCCAAGCGGGGTCCGCGGCCAGGAGGTCGCTGCCTCCTTCCCCGAGGCGGCGCCCACCCCGGTCCCCACCGCCCCGGACCCCGGCGACACCCGCACAACCGCGGAGGCGAAGGCATGACCACCGACTACACCGCCGACGAGATGATGAGCGTCGCGGCCGCCCGCGCCCTCGGCGACGGCATGTCCTGCTTCGTCGGCATCGGCCTCCCGAGCAAGGCGGCCAACCTGGCCCGCCGCACCCACGCCCCGGACCTGACCCTGATCTACGAGTCCGGCTGCCTCGGCGCGAAGCCGTCCCGCCTCCCGCTGTCCATCGGCGACGGCGAGCTGGCCGACACCTCCGACGCCGTGGTCAGCGTCCCCGAGGTGTTCAACTACTGGCTCCAGCCCGGCCGCATCGACGTCGGCTTCCTCGGCGCCGCCCAGCTGGACAAGTTCGGCAACATCAACACCACGGTGATCGGCTCGGACTACCACGACCCGAAGGTCCGCCTGCCCGGCGCGGGCGGCGCCCCGGAGATCGCCGCGTCCTGCCGCGAGGTGTTCGTAGTGCTCCGCCAGAGCCCCCGCGCGTTCGTCGAGAAGGTCGACTTCGTGACGTCCTTCGGCCACGGCACCGGCAAGGGCGACCGCGAACGCCTCGGCCTGCCCGGCCGGGGCCCGACCCTGGTGGTCACCGACCTCGGCCTGATGCGCCCCGACCCGGAGACGGCGGAGCTCACCCTCACCGAACTCCACCCGGGCGTCGAACTGGAGCGCGCGGTGGCGGCGACCGGGTGGACACTGAAGGTCGCGGACGACCTCACGGTCACCCCCGCGCCCACCGAAGAGGAGCTGGCCGTGCTGCGAGACCTCGAAAAGGCAAGCAAGTGACCCGGAAGGCCACCGCATGACCGACGTCTACGTCCTCGACGCGCTCCGTACCCAGTTCGGCCGCTACGGCGGCGCGCTGGCCGGCGTCCGGCCGGACGACCTCGCCGCGACCGCGCTCCGGGCCATCCAGTCCCGCAACGACCTCGATCCGTCCACAGTGGACGAAGTGACCCTCGGCGACGCGAACGGGGCGGGGGAGGACAACCGCAACGTCGCCCGGATGGCCACTCTGCTCGCGGGCTGGCCGACGAGCATCCCCGGCAACACGGTCAACCGGCTCTGTGGTTCCGGCCTCGACGCGGTGATGCAGGCCAGCCGGTCCATCCAGGTCGGCGACGCGTCCCTGGTGGTCGCCGGCGGCGTCGAGTCGATGACCCGCTCACCGCTGGTGATGTCCAAGCCGGAGAAGGCCTTCCCGGCGGGCAACCAGACCCTCTACAACACCGCGCTGGGCTGGCGCATGGTCAACCCGGCGATGCCGGGGCACTGGACGATCTCCCTCGGCGAGTCCACCGAGAAGCTCGCCGAGCGGTACGGCATCGGCCGCGACGAGCAGGACGCCTTCGCGGCGCGCAGTCACGTCAACGCCGCCAAGGCGTGGGACGAGGGCTTCTACGACGACCTGGTCGTCCCGGTCGACGGCGTGGACCTGGCCCGCGACGAGAGCATCCGCCCGGACTCCAGCCCGGAGAAGCTGGCGAAGCTCAAGCCCGCGTTCCGCAAGGAGAACGGCACCGTCACGGCGGGCAACGCGTCGCCCCTGAACGACGGCGCCTCGGCTCTGCTGCTGGGTGACGAAGCGGCGGCGAGCCGGCTCGGCCGGGCGCCGCTCGCCCGCATCGCCGGCCGCGGCGCGGCGGGGGTCGACCCGGACGTCTTCGGCATCGGCCCGGTGCGCGCGGCCGAGATCGCGCTGGAGCGCGCCGGCATCGGCTGGGACGACCTGGCCGCGGTGGAGCTGAATGAGGCCTTCGCCGCGCAGTCCCTCGCCTGCCTGCGCGACTGGCCGAAGCTCGACCCCGAAATCGTCAACACCCACGGCGGCGCGATCGCCATCGGCCACCCGCTCGGCGCGTCCGGTGGCCGCATCCTCGGCACCCTGGCGCACGACCTGCACCGCCGCGGCGGTGGCTGGGGACTCGCCGCCATCTGCATCGGCGTCGGCCAAGGCCTGGCCGTCGTCCTCGAAGGCCGGTAAGGGAGGCACCATGGCTGCTCCGACCGAACTCAAGCTGCCGCGCTACGGGCCGGACCCCGAAGGCACGCATCCGCCGCTGGGCTTCACCGGCTACCGGTCCACGGCTTTGCGCTACCCGCAACAACCTCTGGTGCTGCTCCCGCAGATGCTGACCGAGGTCACCGGCCCGCTGCTCGGGCCCGGTCGCCTCGGCGAGCACGACAGCGACCTCACCCGCCAGCACGCGGAGGAGCCGCAAGGGCAGCGGATCATCGTCACCGGCCGGCTCCTCGACGGTGACGGCCGGCCGGTGCGCGACTCGTTGATCGAGATCTGGCAGGCGAACGCGGGCGGCCGCTACCGGCACACCGGCGACCGCTGGCCGTCCCCGCTCGACCCGAACTTCGACGGCGTCGGGCGCGCCCTGACCGACAGCGACGGGCGCTACACCTTCACCACCATCAAGCCCGGCGCGTACCCGTGGAAGAACCACGACAACGCCTGGCGCCCCGCGCACATCCACTTCTCGGTGTTCGGCTCCGCGTTCACGCAGCGGCTCGTCACCCAGATGTACTTCCCGGACGACCCGCTGTTCTCCCAGGACCCGATCTTCAACTCGATCCCGGACGAGAAGGCCCGGCAGCGCATGGTTTCCCGGTACGACCACGGGATCACGCAGTCGGAGTGGGCGCTCGGCTACCAGTTCGACATCGTGCTGCGCGGGCGCGAAGCATCGGTGTTCGAAGAGGAAGAAGAGGACGAGGACTGATGCCCAAGCTGCTGCCGACCCCCTCGCAGACCGTCGGCCCGTATCTGTCGATCGGCCTGCCCTGGCCCGACGGCCCGTACGTCGTCCCGGAGGGCACCCCCGGCGCGATCTGGATCCGCGGCACGGTGCGCGACGGCGCCGGCGACCCGGTCCCGGACGCCATGATCGAGACCTGGCAGGCCGACCCCGAAGGCGGCTTCCACCACCCCGACGACCCGCGCGGCGAGGCGTCCGGCGAGTTCCGCGCCTTCGGCCGGTGCCCGACGGAAACCGACGGCACGTACGGGATCCTGACCCTGCTGCCGGGTGTGCTGCCCGGAGGAGGCGGCACCACGCAGGCGCGGCACATCGACGTTTCGGTGTTCGCGCGCGGCCTGCTCAACCGGGTCGTCACACGGATCTACTTCGAGGACCAGGACAACGCGGAAGACCCGACACTGGCGACGGTGCCGGAGGATCGGCGGGGCACCCTGATCGCCGCGAAGACCGCGGACGGCTACCGCTTCGACGTGCGTCTCCAAGGCGACGGTGAGACGGTGTTCTTCGCGGTATGAACGGAGATGGGAACGTGAGCGCGGTACCGGTGCACCGGGTCGTCGAAGGCCCTGAAGACGGGCCGGTGGTGGTGTTCGCCGGTTCGCTGGGCAGCGACCTCCGGATGTGGGAGCCCCAGGTGGTGCCGTTGCTGGAGCGCGGCTTCCGCGTGGTGCGGTACGACACGCGCGGCCACGGCGCGTCGCCGGTGCCGCCCGGCCCGTACGACCTCGACGATCTCGGCGCCGACTTCCTCGCGCTGCTGGACGACCTCGACGTCGCGAAGGCGCCCCTCGTGGGGTTGTCACTCGGCGGGATGACCGGCATGTGGCTCGGTGTCCACGCGCCCGACCGGATCGCGAGCCTGGTGCTCTGCTGCACGTCCGCCAAGCTCGGCCCGCCCCGGATGTGGGCGGACCGCGCCCGGACGGTCCGCACGGAGGGCACCGCGGCCGTGGCCGGCGCGGGTGTCGGCCGGTGGCTGACGCCCGCGTACCTCGAACGGCACCCGGACCGCGCCGCGTTCCTGCGCTCGATGATCTCCGAGGTCCCGGCCGAGGGCTACGCGGCCTGCTGCGGCGCGATCGAGCGGATGGACCTGCTCGACGTGCTGCCGAAGATCACCGCCCCCACCCTGGTCATCGCCGGCGCCGACGACCCGGCCACCCCGCCGGAGGAGCACTCCCGCCCGATCGCCGACGGCATCCCCGGCGCGCGGCTCGAGGTCGTCGCGAACGCCGCGCACCTGGGCAACTACGAGCAGCCCGAGGAGTTCACCAGACTGATCCTCGGGCACCTGGAGGCACTGTGACCAACCGCCACGAGCAGGGCATGAAGGCGCGCCGCGAGGTGCTGGGCGACGAGCACGTCGATCGCGCGGTCGCGGGCACGACCGAGTTCAGCCGCCCGTTCCAGGACTACATCACCGAGGGCGCGTGGGGCACGGTCTGGTCCCGCGACGGCCTGGACCGGCGGACCCGCAGCTGCGTCACGCTGGCGGCCCTCACGGCGTTGCACGCGCACAACGAGCTGCCGATGCACGTCCGCGCCGCGATCCGCAACGGCCTCACCGCGGCCGAGATCGGCGAGGTCCTGCTCCACACCGCCGTCTACGCCGGCGCCCCGGCGGCGAACGCGGCGTTCGCCATCGCCCAGCGCACCCTGGCCGAACTCGGCGAGCCGAGCGCCCTGCCCGCCGACGCCGGATAGGGTCTCGGAATGGACGCGAGTCGGCCCCCCTTCGAAGTCGAACTGGACGGCGAGCCGGCTCACCGTGGTGCCCACCACGTGCAGTCGCTGGAGCGCGGGCTGGCCGTCATCAAGGCGTTCCACGCGGGCGCGGCCGAGCTGACCCTGAGCGACGTCGCCCGCGCGACGGGCCTGACCCGCGCCGCGGCGCGGCGTTTCCTGCTGACGCTGACCGACCTCGGTTACGTCCGCACGGACGGCAAGTACTTCTCGCTCACCGCCCGCGTCCTGGAGCTGGGGTACTCGTACCTGTCGAGCATGACGCTGCCCGAGGTCGCCCAGCCCCACCTCGAGCACCTCTCGGCCGACGTCCACGAGTCGAGCTCGGTCTCGGTGCTGGAAGGCACCGACATCGTCTACGTGGCGCGGGTGGCGGTCTCCCGGATCATGACGGTGAGCATCAACGTGGGAACCCGGTTCCCGGCGTACGCGACGTCGATGGGGCACGTCCTCCTGACCGGCCTCAGCGCCGCGGAGCTGGAGGCGTACTTCGTCGTCGCGAGGCTGGACCGTCTCACCGACCGCACGGTCACCGCGCCCGACAGCCTGCGCACCGAGCTGACGAGGGTCGGGGAGCAGGGCTGGGCCATGGTCGACCAGGAGCTGGAGGAGGGTCTCCGCTCGGTTGCGGCCCCGATCCACGACCGCCGGGGCAAGGTGGTCGCGGCGGTGAACCTGTCGACGCACGCGAGCCGCACGACGGCCGAGTCGGTGGAGCGCGAGCTGGTCCCGCCGCTGCTGGCCACGGCCCGGGCGATCGAGTCGGACCTGTCGGCAGGTGCGCCGGGCCGGGCCCATGGTTGAGCCGGCCGCCGGCCTCCTGCTGGCCGCGGGCGCGGGCCGCCGGTTCGGCGGCCCGAAAGCTCTGGCCGACCTGAACGGTGAACCCCTCGTCCGGCGGGCACTGCGGGTCATGGAGGAAGCGGGCTGCACCCCGATCCGGGTAGTCCTGGGTGCGGCGGCCGACGAGGTCCGCGCGCTGCTCCCGGACCCCGGCCTGGCGGTGGTGGCCGAAGACTGGGCAACCGGCATGGGCGCCTCCCTACGCGCCGGCCTGGCGGCACTGACGACCACTCCCGGCCCGACCGCGGCCCTGGTCCACCTGGTCGACCTCCCCTGGGTAGGCCCCGAAATCCTCACCCGGGTAGCGGCCCACGCAAGCGTGAACGCGGTCGCCCGGGCGGCGTACGAGGGAGTCCCCGGCCACCCGGTCCTGCTGGGCCGCGACTGGTGGCCGGAAATAGCTCGGACGGCCCGGGGAGACCACGGCGCCCGAGACTGGCTGGTCACCCGCGAAGACCTGACGCTGATCGAGTGCGCAGACCTGGGCAGCGGCCGCGACGTAGACCACCAAGCAGACCTACCGACCTAACCACCCTTCGCGCCCCACCACCCGCGCAGCGATGCCACCCCAACCCCGCCACTTTCATACCGAAAGATGCGTCTCCAGGGCCTGAAGCGGCACTTTCCCTAGGAAAGATGCGAGGTTGTGGAGGGATTTCGGGGGATGTGGACAAGTAGGCGGGGCGGGCCGCGCCGATGCCCGGCCCGGCGCGGCCCGGCCCGGCACGACCTACCCGGGCTTGTCGAGCGCACTGCCCCATTCTCGCGTCGCCGATGGGCGGACGGCCTCCCGCACGTCGCGAGCGACCGTGCCGCCTGCATGTCACCTGCGGCCGCATGGTCGCTCGCACGTCACCTGCGGCCGCACGGCCGTCCGCACGTCACGCCGCTGGTTGCGGTGTGGCTGGACAGCCTGCTTCGGGACGGCGCCACGCCCAGCTGGGCCGTCCCGCGAGCCGGACCAAGCCCGTCCGCTGAGCACGTAGCGGCGACCGCACCGTCCGGACACCCGCGCACCACCCCGCCGACCTGGCAGGGCGCCGCCACCGTAAGCCGCGGCCCGCTCCGTTGCCCCTTACGATCGACTCTGTGACCGACTCGCTCGCCTCACCCGAAGAACTCGCCGCCGCGCTGGATCGGACCGGTTATCTCGCCGATGACGGCCTTGCCACCGCCGGGTTCCTCGCCCTGCGGATGGGGCGGCCGCTCTTCTGCGAAGGCGAACCCGGCACCGGCAAGACCGCGCTCGCCCTCGCGCTGGCCACCGCGCTCGACCGGCCGCTCGTGCGGCTCCAGTGCCACGAGGGCATCGACGCCGCCCAGGCCCTCTACGAATGGGACTTCCCGCGGCAGCTCCTGCACCTGCGCGCCCTCGAAGCGAGCGGCGGGATCGACGTCGAGACCGCCGAACGGTCGCTCTACACCGAGCGGTTCCTGCTGGCCCGGCCGCTGCTGCAGGCACTCATCAGCGCCCCGTGCGTGCTGCTGATCGACGAGATCGACCGCGCCGACGACGAGTTCGAAGCCTTCCTCCTGCAGTTGCTCGACGAATACGCCGTGACCATCCCCGAGTACGGCGAGGTCCGCGCGGAGCAGCCGCCGCTGGTGGTGCTGACGTCCAACCGGACCCGTGAAGTCCACGACGCGCTCAAGCGACGCTGCCTCTACCACTGGCTGGAACACCCGGACCTGATGCGAGAGGTCACGATCCTGCGCCGTAGAATCCCTCGAATAGGTGAAGTTCTGGCTCGGCAGGTAGCTGAAGCGGTGCAACGACTTCGGCAAATGGACTTGCTGAAACCACCCGGAGTAGCGGAGTCACTCGATTGGGCTAAAGCTCTGATGACTCTCGAACGGGACGAGCTGGACGCGGCATCGGCGGCACGAACGCTCGGTGCGGTCCTGAAATACAGCGAAGACCTCGACCGGGTCAGGGCGAAACTCGACGCCCTGTTCGCCTGACGGGCCGGTTCCGGGGGATGACCGAAGGCGCGGGAGGACCTGAGGCATGAGCGTGGCGGAGACGACCGAGGCGAGACCATTGGCCGAGCCGGAGCCGGATCGGCCTCAGCCGGCCGGCCCGTCCGATACCGGGCGGGGCCGGCGGGGCAAGCTCGCCGCCGTCCTGGCGATCGTCGGGGGCACCGCGCTGATCGCCGCGCACGCCTCGCTCTACGGCCACTGGATGATCGACGACGCGGCGATCACGTTCGCCTACTCCCGTGACGTCGCCGACGGCTTCGGCCCGGTGCTGCAGCCCGGCGCCCTGCCGGTCGAGGGGTACTCGAACCCGACCTGGATGATCCTGCTCGCCCTCGGCAAGCTCGTCGGGCTGTTCGACCACGGCACGATCTTCGGCGTCAACGACCAGATCCTGTTCCCGAAGGCCCTCGCCCTGGCCTGCTGCCTCGGCATCCTGATCCTGTTCTACTTCGGTGCGAAGACACTCAGCCGCCGCCCGGCCCTGATCACCTTCGTCGCCGGCGCGGCGCTCGCCGCGATCCCGTCGTTCGTGATCTGGTGCTTCTCCGGCCTGGAGAACTCGTTCTACGCGCTGACCGTCGCCGCGCTCGCGGTGCTCTGCCTGCGCGCCGTCCAGAGCGGCAAGCTGCTGACCTACCAGGTCGCCCTCGGCGCCGGCCTGATCGCCACGGCCGCGGCGCTGACCCGGCCGGACGGGATCATCTACGCCGGCGCCTACCCGATCGTCGTCGCGGTGTTCCTCAAGCGGGAACTGCTCGCCCGCAGCATCCGCGCCGTCGTCGTCTCGGTGGCCGCGTTCGTCGTGCCCTACGGCGCTTACGTCGTCTTCCGCTGGTTCGAGTTCGGCCGGCTGGTGCCGAACACCGCCGTCGCGAAGGGGCAGGAACCGCCCAGCGTCGACGACCTCGCCCGGCCCGGGCAGATCGTCGACTACATCGGCTGGCTGGTCGTCGCCGTCGCGGTCGCGTGCCTGGTGATGCTGCTGGTCCGGCCGTCGCGGCTGCGCACCGGCCTGATCGCGCTGCTGGTGCCGTTCGGGCTGACCGTGATCGCGTTCATCGTGCTCGAGGTCGACTGGATGGGGCAGCTGCGGTTCGCCACGCCGGTGTGGACGCTCGGCGCGTTCGGCGGCGCGATCGCGGTGGTCGAAGCGCTCTCCGCGGCGCGGCTGCGCGGCCGGATCACGCTCGCCTGCCTGCTCGTGGTCGCCCTGGTCAGCTCGGTCAGCGGGCTCTACACGGAGGGCACGACCTACCGCGCCCACGTCAAGACCGCGTTCTGCATCGTCGCCGAGCGCGACGCTCAGGCCGTCAACGGTTTCGCGGACATCCTGAAACTCCCCGACTCGGCCCAGGTCGGCCTGATCGACCTCGGCGGGACATCGCTCGGCAGCCGTCTCCGCGTGCTCGACCTGGCCGGCCTCGGCGACAAGCCGATCGCCGACTACCTGCACAAGGCCGACATGGCCGGCCTGCGCGACTACACGTTCACCGTCGCGAAGCCGGAGCTGATCACCTTCATCGGCTCGTGGATCACGACGCTGCAGTTCGACAAGGACCCGCGGTTCGACCGCGACTACGCGACGATCTTCGTGAACCGCCCGATCGGCAACGACACCGTCGACTCGCGCAACTGGGTCAGCTACCACGTCCGCCGCGACCTGGTCGACCCCGCGAAGCTCGCGGAACTCCAGGCGTACGCGCAGAAGACGCTCCCGCCGGTCCTGGAGCTCAACAAGACCGCCGGCCTCCGCGGCTGCGCGCCCGTCAAGCCCGGCATCAAGGCCTCCTGACCCGGACGACGCGCCCGCTTCGAAAGTCCACAAAGGACGATCGGGGCGGGCGCGTCGTGGTTCCGGAGGGACAGCGAGCCGACGGACGTCGCGGCCAGGGCGGCCCTAAGACCGGACGCGTCGTTCCTGCGGGTCGTAGACCACGAGGTTCCGGAGCCGGGCTTCGGCGACGGCGCCGGAGACGACCGTGCCGGCCATGTCCCGGCCCATGCCGAAGTAGAGCAGCGGGCCGCTCGCGTTCGACATCAACCCGCTCGTGGCCCACGGAGAAGTCTCGTCGAGATCGTGCGCGCCGAGATCGGGCCACCGGCGGAGCAAGGCCTGGACGTACTCGGTGATCGTCGGCCACGGTGGCCGCGCGGCCGACATTTCGATGTACTTCATGTAGAGGCGGCCGTACTCCGCCGCGGCTCCGGCGTCGTCCACCGGTGCCGGTCCGTCCCACACAACCAGGTCGTAGCTCACGGGTGCATGGTCGCACGCCGCGTAAATGCGTTGCCGCGCCACCAAGAGTCCGGCATTCTTCCTCCAGCACCGAAGCCCGACCGAGAAAGCCCGAGAGGAGGAGATCGTGACCGAAACCCGGAAGCTCCGATGCGGCACGATCTCCCGTGCCGTCCGCTGAATTCTTTCTGAAGGCTCTTCGCGCCCGCCCCGTCGCTACCGGGGTCGGCCGCGGCGAAGAGCGCGGTCTGCGCCTACCCGGGGAGGGGTGTGCGCAGGCCGCCCCGTCCCGGTAGCTCAGCAGGACAGAGCGCGGCGCTACGAACGCCGAGGTCCGAGGTTCGACTCCTCGCCGGGACGCCGACAAGCGCACAATGGAGACATGACCACGGTCTCCGATCCGGTCGCCGGGTACGCCGGGTTCGCCGCCGCGCTGCGGGAGGCGGGTGTCGCCTGCGACGCACACCGCGTGCAGGCCTACCTGGCCGCCGTCGCCGAGGTCGACGTCGCCGAGCCCACCCAGCTGTACTGGGCGGGGCGGCTCACGCTGTGCTCGAGCCCCGACGACCTCGCCTGTTACGAAGAGGCCTTCAGCCAGTGGTTTTCGATCGAACCGTCCGGCCCGCGCCGCGCGAAGACGACTGTGCCGAAGCAAGCGCGGATCGCGCCGCTCGTCGACACCGCCGGCGGGGACGCCGAGGGCGGCGACGGTCCTGACCAGCTGAAAGTCGCCGCGAGCGGTCAGGAGGTGCTGCGCCACCGCGACCTCGCCGCGCTGACCACCGCCGAACGCGAGCACCTGCGCGAACTGCTGGCCACCCTGCGTCCCGTGCCGCCCCGGCGCCGCGCCTCCCGGCGGACGCCGGCACGGCGGGGACGGCTCGATCCGGCCCGCACGCTGCGCGCGATGCTCGCCAGCGGCGGCGAACCCGTCCGGCTCGCGCACAACCGCCGCGGCTCGCGGCCGCGCCGGGTCGTGCTGCTGATCGACGTCTCCGGCTCGATGAGCCCGTACGCCGACGCGCTGCTGCGGTTCGCGCACGTCCTCACGCGGTCCGCGCCCCAGTCCGTCGAGGTGTTCACACTCGGCACGCGGCTGACCCGGGTCTCCCGCCAGCTGCGCCAGCGCGACCCGGAGCGGGCGATGCTCTCGGCGGGGGCCGCGGTGCCGGACTTCGCCGGCGGCACCCGCCTCGGCGAGACGCTGCAGGCCTTCCTCGACCGCTGGGGACAGCGCGGCGTGGCCCGGCGCGCGGTCGTCACGATCTTCTCCGACGGCTGGGAGCGCGGCGATACCAGCCTGCTCGGCGAGCAGCTCGCGAGGCTGAGCCGGCTCGCGCACGCCGTATTCTGGGTGAATCCGCACGTCGGCCGTGCGGGGTACGCTCCGGTCCAGTCGGGCATCGTGGCCGCATTGCCCCACATCGACCGGCTGCTGGCCGGGCACACCCTGGCCACTTTGGAACGACTGCTCGGGGAGATTTCCGATGCGTGACGTACTGGATGATGTGTTCCGCCGCTGGTCGGCGGGGGAGACGGTCGGGCTGGGCACCGTGGTGGCCACGTTCTCCTCGGCCCCGCGCGCCCCGGGCGCGGCGATGGTCGTCGCCCCGGACGGCACCGTCGCGGGCAGTGTGTCCGGCGGCTGCGTCGAAGGCGCGGTCTACGAGCTGGCGCAGGAGGTCGTCACCGAGCGCAAGCCGGTGCTGCAGCGCTACGGCGTCACCGACGACGACGCCTTCGCGGTGGGTCTGACCTGCGGCGGGATCATCGACATCTACGTCGAGCACGTCGACCGCGACTCGATGCCGGAGCTGGGCGACGTCGTCGCGTCGGTCCGCGGCGGCGAACCCGTCGCGGTCGTGACGGTCATCGAGCACGAGCGCGAAGGCCTGGTCGGCGAGCACATGGTCGTGTGGCCCGATCGCACCGAAGGCTCGCTGGGGTCGTCGCGGATGGACGACGCCGTGGCCGACGACGCGCGCGGCCTGCTGGCCAGCGGCCGCACCGGCACCCTGCACTACGGCCCGGACGGGCAGCGCCGCGGCGAGGGGATGACGGTGTTCGTCAACTCCTTCGAGCCGCCGCCCCGGCTGCTGGTCTTCGGCGCGATCGACTTCGCCGCCGCGATGGCGCGCATGGGCGCCTACCTCGGCTACCAGGTCACGGTGTGCGACGCGCGGCCGGTGTTCGCCACCAGCAGCCGGTTCCCGGACGCGCACGAGGTCGTCGTCGACTGGCCGCACCGGTACCTGCGGGCCGAGGCCGACGCGGGGCGCATCGACCGGCGCACCGCGATCGCGGTGCTGACCCACGACCCGAAGTTCGACGTCCCGCTGCTGGAGGTCGCACTGCGCCTCGAGGTCGGGTACGTCGGTGCGATGGGCTCCCGGAAGACCCACGACGACCGGTTTTCCCGGCTGCGCGAAGCGGGCATCACCGAGCCCGAACTGGAGCGGTTGTCCTCGCCGATCGGCCTCGATCTCGGCGCCCGCACCCCGGAAGAGACGGCGGTGTCCATCGCCGCGGAGATCATCGCGTTGCGGTGGGGCGGCGGCGGCCGGCGGCTCGCGGAGCTTTCCGGTCGCATCCACAGCTGACCCCGCGAAAAGTTCACCCAGCTGGTGTCTCCGCAAATTCGGTGATCCACAGTGGATTTTGCGCGCATCTGCGGAACGGGCCGCCGAACGTGTGACATCAGGACTTGTCCGCGCGAAGGTCGCGTAGCACGCTCGGGTTTGTGAGTCCGATCACGGTCGGGCTCGGCCGTTCCCGAACCGGCTCGCCGCTTTTCTTGGAGGCCTGATGCGGATCACCGTCACCGTCGACGGGACGAACTACACCGACGAAGTCGAGCCGCGCACCCTGCTCGTGCACTACCTGCGAGAACGGATCGGCAAGGTCGGCACGGTCGTCGGCTGCGACACCAGCAACTGCGGTGCCTGCACCGTCCACCTGGACGGGCACAGCGTGAAATCCTGTTCCGTCCTGGCCGTGCAGGCCGACGGCAGCGAGGTCACCACCGTCGAGGGCCTCAGCCGCGACGGGCAGCTGCACCCGGTGCAGAAAGCCTTTCACGAGAACCACGCGCTGCAGTGCGGGTTCTGCACGCCCGGGATGATCATGCAGTCGATCGACCTGCTGGCCGACAACCCGGACCCCGACGAGCAGGCCGTGCGCGAAGGACTCGAAGGCAACCTCTGCCGCTGCACCGGCTACCAGAACATCGTCCGCGCGGTCCGCGACGCCGCGCAGCACATGAGCCCCGGCGCCGGACCCGACGCCGAGCGGATCACCGAGACCAAGCACGTCGGCGTGGGTGGTGACTGATGACCGCGACGATCGAACCGGAAGTCGGAAAGTCACGGCGGCGCAAGGAAGACGAGCGGCTGATCACCGGCCGCACCCGCTGGACCGACAACATCACGCTGCCCGGGATGCTGCACATGGCGGTCCTGCGCAGCCCGTTCGCGCACGCCAAGATCGTCTCGATCGACACGTCGGCGGCCAAGAACGCGCCCGGCGTCGTCGCCGTCTTCACCGCGACTGACCTCGACCCGGACAGCTCCATCGGCATGCCCTGCGCGTGGCCGATCACGCCGGACATGAAGGCGCCGCGCCGGCCGGTGCTCGCCGCCGACCAGGTCAACTTCGCCGGGGAAGGCGTGGCGGTCGTCGTCGCGCGGTCCTCGGCCGAAGCGCACGACGCGCTCGAGGAGATCGACGTCGAGTACGACGAGCTCCCGGTCATCCTCGACATGGAAGCCGCGATCGCCGACGGCGCGCCACTGGTCCACGAGGACCAGGGCAGCAACACGAGCGCGGTCTGGAAATTCGACTCCGCCGAGGCCGGTACCGGCAGCAACGTCGAGGACGCGATCAGCTCGTCCGAGATCGTCGTCAAGCGCCGCTTCCGCCAGCAGCGCCTGATCCCGGCCTTCATGGAACCGCGCGCCTGCGTCGTCGACCCGACCGGTGCCCAGACCACGATGTGGTCGGCCACCCAGGTCCCGCACATCCTGCGGGTGATGGCGGCGCTGACGCTCGGCATCCCGGAGCACAAGCTGCGCGTGATCGCCCCGGACGTCGGCGGCGGTTTCGGCGGCAAGATCGGCGTGCTGCCGGAAGAGATGATGTCGCTGCTCGTGGCGCAGAAACTCGGCAAACCGGTGAAGTGGAACGAATCCCGGTCCGAGACCATGCTCGCCGCACACCACGGCCGCGACCAGATCCAGGACATCACCATCTCGGCGAACGCCGACGGGACGGTCACCGGGCTCAAGGTCGAGCTGCTCGCCAACCTCGGCGCGTACAACGGCCTGGTCGGCACCGGCGTCCCGATCCTCGGCGCGTTCATGTTCAACGCGATCTACAAGTTCCCGGCCTACCACTTCGCGTGCACCAACGTGTACACCACGACGACGCTGACCGACGCCTACCGCGGCGCCGGCCGTCCGGAAGCGACGTTCGCCATCGAGCGGATCATGGACGAGCTCGCCGACGAGCTCGGCATGGATCCCTTGGAACTGCGCGAAAAGAACTGGATCAAGCACGAGGAGTTCCCGTTCACCACGGTGTGCGGGCTGACCTACGACTCCGGCAACTACGAGGCCGCGACGGAGAAGGCCAAGCAGCTCTTCGACTACGACGGCCTGCGCGCCGAGCAGGAGCGGCGCCGGGCGTCGAAGGACAAGGTGCAGCTCGGCCTGGGCATCTCGACGTTCACCGAGATGTGCGGGCTCGCGCCGTCGCGGGTGCTGGGCTCGCTGGACTACGGCGCCGGCGGCTGGGAGCACGCGGCGATCCGGATGCTGCCCACCGGCAAGGTCGAGGTCATCACGGGCGCGTCCGCGCACGGTCAGGGCCACGAGACGGCGTGGAGCCAGATCGTCGCCGACCAGCTGGGTGTCGCGTTCGAGGACATCGAGGTCATCCACGGTGACACCCAGTCGTCGCACAAGGGCATGGACACCTACGGCTCGCGCTCGCTGGTGGTCGGCGGGATCGCCGTCGTCAAGGCGGCGGAGAAGGTGGTCGCCAAGGCGAAGCCGATCGCGGCGCACCTGCTGGAATGCGCCGAGGAAGACCTGGAGTTCGCCGGCGGCAAGTTCACCGTGAAGGGCACCGACACGTCCACCACGATGGGCGACGTCGCGCTCGCGGTGTTCGCGGCGCACAACCTGCCCGACGGTGTCGAGCCGTCACTCGACTCGGACGCGACGTTCGACCCGGAGAACTTCTCCTACCCGCACGGCACGCACCTGTGCGCGGCCGAAGTGGACACCGAGACGGGCCGGGTCAAGCTGCGCTCCTACGTCTGCGTCGACGACGTCGGCGTGGCGGTGAACCCGCTGATCGTCGAGGGCCAAGTGCACGGCGGGCTCGCGCAGGGCATCGCGCAAGCGCTGTTCGAAGGCACCGTGCACGACGAGAGCGGCACGCTCACCACGGGCACGTTCGCCGACTACTTGCTGCCGTCGGCGGTGGACCTGCCGTCGTTCACCACGGACCGCACCGAGACGCCGTCGACGACGAACCCGCTGGGCGCCAAGGGCGTCGGCGAAGCGGGCACGATCGCGTCGACCCCGGCGGTGGTCAACGCGGTGATCGACGCGGTGCGCCAGTTCGGGGTGAACGACATCGAGATGCCGTTGACGCCGATGCGGGTGTGGCACGCGATCCGGTACGGCACCACCGACGCCGGCGGGCCCGGCAACGAGGCCGGCGGCGGGCTCGGCTCGATCGACGCCACCGGAGGTGCCCTGTGATCCCGTCTTCGTTCGACTACGTCCGCCCGTCCACAGTGGACGAGGCGGTGCAGGCCCTGGCGTCGGCGGGTGAGGACGCCAAGGTGCTGGCCGGCGGGCAGAGCCTGCTGCCGGTGCTGCGGATGCGCCTGGCCACGCCGACCACGCTGATCGACCTCGGGCGCGTCCCGGAACTGCGCGGCGTGCGCGAAGACGGCGACACGCTGGCGATCGGTGCGATGACGACGCACTACGACGTCCAGCGTGACTCGCTGATCGCGTCGCACGCGGCGTTGCTGAAAGCGGCCACCGACACGGTCGCCGACCCGCAGATCCGCCACCGCGGCACACTGGGCGGCGCGATCGCGCACGCCGACCCGGCGGGCGACCTGCTCGCACCGGTGCTGGCGCTGGACGCGTCGATGGTGCTGGCCGGCCCATCCGGAAGGCGGACGGTGCCGGCCGCGGACTTCTTCCGCGACCTGTTCACCACCGCCCTGGCCCCGGACGAGCTGCTGGTCGAGGTCCGCGTGCCCAAGCACACGGGCTGGCGGGGGCACTACGAGAAGTTCAACCGGGTCGCCCAGGCGTGGTCGATGGTCGCCGTCGCGGTCACCGTCCGCACCGAGGCCGGCGTCATCGAAGAGGCCAGGGTCGCGCTGACGAACATGGGCTCGACCCCGGTCCGCGCCTCGGGCGTCGAAGCGGCGCTGGTCGGGGTCCAGGCCTCGGCCGACACGATCCGCGAGGCGGCTTCGCACGCGGCGGAGGGAACGAATCCGCCGGTCGACGGCAACGCCGACGTCGAATACCGCCGCCACCTGGCCACGGTACTGACGGGCCGCGCGATCACGGCGGCGGCCGGCGCCTGAATCCGTAGCTCTCCGGGCTCCCCGTGCCCCGGCGTTCCGGCGCCGGGTCACGGGTCCCGGGTGCGACTAGGGTGGGGCACCAGGCACCCAGGTCTGGCAGAAAGGAGGTCGGCCCGTGCGGCTCGACCACGAATTCACCGTCCCGGCTCCGATCGGCGAGGTCTGGCAGGCGGTCGTCGACCCCGAGCGTGTCGCCCCGTGCATGCCCGGTGCCGCGCTGACCAAGGTCGAAGGCGACAGGTTCAGCGGAACGGTGAAGGTCAAGCTCGGCCCGATCTCGTTGTTGTACAAGGGAAACGGCGAGTTCCTGGAGAAGGACGACGCCGCGCACAAGGTCACCATCAAGGCCTCGGGCAAGGACTCCCGCGGCGCGGGCACCGCCGCCGCGACGGTCACCCTGACGCTGACCGAGGCGGACGGCGGAACCCACGGCACGGTCGCGACCGACCTGTCCATCACAGGCAAGCCCGCCCAGTTCGGCCGCGGCCTGATCAGCGAGGTGGGCGGCAAGATCCTCGACACGTTCGCGGGTTGTTTGTCCGGAAAGCTGGCCCCGTCGGGGGAGGCTTCGAAGCCCGCAGCCGCTGCCGCGCCGGCCGCGGCTGCAGCCCCTGCTGCGGAAAAGGCGCCGGCTCCGGCCGCCGAGAAGACCGCGGCGTCGGCAGCGAAGCCCAATTCGGCCCCGACCTCTGCCCAGTCTGCCGGGAAGGCCGCGGCGGCCTCGACCGCGGAGAAGGACTCGGCGTCGCCCGCGAAGCCCGCCTCGGCTGCCGGATCGGCTCCGTCCCCAACCGAGGCCAAGCCCGCCGCATCGTCTGCCGCGGCCGAGCCCGCACCGGCCGCGAAGGCGGAGCCGGCGGTCAAGCCGGCCCCGACCACGGCGGAGATCAACACCGAGCCGAAGCCCGCGGCCGAGCGGCCCGCGCTGCGCAGCGTCCCCGCGGCCCCGGAAACCGAGGCGATCGACCTCCTCGACTACGCGGGTGCCTCGGTGCTGAAGCGGCTGGCCCCGGTGGTACTCGGGATCGCCGCGATCGTCGGCCTGGTGGCGATCGTCCGCGCACTGCGCAAGTGACCTCAAGCAGCCGTTCCCGCTGAGGTCGACCGGCGCTCCTGGCGCGTGTTCGGTGGGGAGATCGCACCCTCGGCAGCGCTGTGCTGTCCGGCAGGTGCGACTCGCGGCTGAGGCTCCACCTCAGTGGTGGCCCGAAAGGTGCGAGTGAGGTTGTCGGCTGCTGCTCCCTTCCGATGGCCGTGCCCTGCGCCATCGGAAGGCTCGGGTGGGTTCGCGGTTCGAGTTGCCGCGCCGGTGGTCGTTGCCTTGGGGCGGGGAAGGCTGGGGCGGGTTCGCGGTTGGAGTTGCCCTCCGGTGGTCGCTGCCTTGGGGCGTGGGAAGGCTGGGTGGGTTCGCGGTTTGAGTTGCTCCTTCGGTGGTCGTTGCCTTGCGGTGGGGGAAGGCTCGGGTGGGTTGGCGTTCGAGTTGCCGCGCCGGTGGTCGTTGCCTTGCGGTCCGGAAGCCGTCGGCAGGGTGCCGGTGGGTTACCCGTTCCGCTGTCGCCGCCGCGGGACTCCCACGTTCGTGATCGTCGGAGCTGGGTAGATCTACCCTCAGCGGGTCTTCGGGGGCAGTACTTCACCGCAATTCGCCTGGACCGGCGACGCCGGTCGCTCGACCGGCTACGCTGGGCTACCTGGTCGGCCGAACTTCGCGCAAGGGGTACGTCACGATGCCGGTCCGTCACCTCCGTGGTCGCGGCGCTTGAGAGCCCAGGCCGCCGTGCGACGGGAAGTCCTCTCCTCCTGGTCGGGCTGGCCTGCGCGCTGGGTCATGTGGACCGGGGCGAAGGGCCGCTGGATCACCTACGCGCTCTGCTGTGAACTGGCCGCCGTCGCGGCCACCGGGGTCGCGCTGGCCACCGACTTCGGGGGACCGGTGCGGCCGATCTGGTTCGGCGTGCTGGTCGCGCTCGGTGTCGCCCAGGCCGAGATGTCCCGCCGGATCGAGCGGCTGCGCCGGTGGATGAGCGGGCAGACACACATCAACGTCACCTCCGTCTGGTACCTCGCCGGTGTTGTGCTGCTCCCTCCTGCCTGGGTGGCTTTGCTGGCCTTGGTGCTCTACACGCACCTGTGGGTGCGGGTCTGGCGCCAGGTGCGGACGCGCCCCGCGCACCGCTTCGTCGCGAGCACCGCTTGGGCGATGCTCTCTTGCTTCGCCGCTTCGTCCGTTCTCACGCTCACGGGGCTGCACGGGACGCCCGTGCAGACGCCGCGTGGGTTGGTCGCGCTCTGCCTGGCCGCCGTGGTGTTCGAGCTCGTGAACGCCGGCCTCGTCGCCGCCGGGATCTACCTCTACACGAGCCAGCGGTCGGCCACGGACCTCGTCGGTACCTGGGAGGACAACGCGTTCGAGGTGGCGACGCTCTGCCTCGGCGGGCTCGCCGCCTTGGCACTGGTCGAGCAGCCGGTGCTCGTGGTGTTCGTGATCGCGCCGCTGCTCCTGCTGCACCGCTACCTGTTGCTCAAGCAGCAGTTGCAGGTCGCCGCCGTCACCGACGAGAAGACCGGGCTGCTCAACACCGCGGGCTGGCACGAGTCCGCCGTCCGGGAGCACGCTCGCGCGCTGCGGCGTGGGGCCGTCGGCGGGTTCGCCGTGCTGATGATCGACCTCGACCACTTCAAACGGATCAACGACACCTACGGCCACCTCACCGGCGACGACGTGCTCGCCGCGGTCGCCGTGGCGATCTCTGGTGCGGTGCGTCAGGGCGACACGGTCGGTCGGTTCGGTGGTGAGGAGTTCGTCGTGCTGCTGCCGGGTATCGGCCGCGCCGACGTGCTGGGCATCGCCGAGCGGGTGCGAGTCGCGGTGGGGGAGCTGAACGTCGTGATCTCGACGGGTGGCGGGACCGTCCGGGTCGGTGGCCTTTCGGTGTCGATCGGGGTCGCGCGGTTCCCGGACGCGGGACCGGCGCTCGACGACGTGCTGCGGTCGGCGGACGCCGCGCTATACCGGGCGAAGGACGCGGGCCGCAACCGGGTCGCCGTGTGACGTAGCGCGCGAAATACGCGCGCCGGCCCGTCGTTGAAAACGACATGAGCAGCGCGGACCACGAGACGGACGTGGTGGTGGTCGGGGCCGGCCAAGCGGGGTTGTCGGCGGCCTACCACCTGCGCCGCGCCGGTTTCGCGAACGGCTCCGGGTTCGTCGTGCTCGACCACGGCAAGCGCGCCGGCGGTGCCTGGCAGTACCGGTGGCCGTCGCTGGTGCTCGGCAAGGTGCATGGCATCTACGACCTGCCCGGCATGGCCTTCGGCACCCCGGATGTCACCCGCCCCGCCTCCGAAGTCGTCTCGGAGTACTTCGCGCGCTTCGAGCGCGTGTACGACCTGCCGGTGCTGCGCCCGGTCGACGTCCAGTCGGTGACGCGCGCCGGGGACCGGCTCGTGGTGGCCGGCCCGGCCGAGTCGTGGGCGGCGCGCGCGGTGATCAGCGCCACCGGCACCTGGGACCGGCCGTTCTGGCCGCATTACCCAGGCCAGGAAACATTCGCGGGCCAGCAGGTACACACGGCGGACTACACCGGGCCGGAAGCGTTCCGCGGCAAGCGGGTCGTGGTCGTCGGCGGTGGGGCGTCGGCGGTGCAGCTGCTGATGGAGTTCGCCCCGCTCGCCCGCGTGACGGCCTGGGTGACGCGACGCCCGCCTGTCTGGCGCGACGAGCCCTTCAGTGAGAACTGGGGACGCAACGCCGTCGCCAGGGTCGAAGAGCGTGTGCGTGCTGGGCTGCCGCCGGAGAGCGTGGTGAGCGTGACGGATCTGGCCGTGACGCCGCAGGTCCGGGCCGCTCGGGCCGCGGGCATCCTCGAGCGCAGGCCGATGTTCTCCCGGATCGTGCCTTCGGGAGTGGAGTGGGCGGACGGCTCGCGCTTCGACGCGGACGTCATCCTCTGGGCGACGGGCTTCCGCGCCGCGATCGACCACCTCAAGCCGCT
The DNA here is from genome assembly GCF_036104975.1 of Amycolatopsis sp. NBC_00355. Taxonomy (GTDB): domain Bacteria; phylum Actinomycetota; class Actinomycetes; order Mycobacteriales; family Pseudonocardiaceae; genus Amycolatopsis. Next base: position 8,784,499 of record NZ_CP107982.1, read on the forward strand.
GCACGTGCGCGAGCCGGGCGGCGGGATCCGCGTGGACGGGACGCGGGTCGTGCTCGAACCGCGATTGCACTTGGTGGGGTACGGGCCTTCGTCCAGCACGGTCGGGGCGAACCGCGCGGGGCGGGCCGCCGTGGCGGAGATCCGGAAGCAGCTGCGCCCGCGTTCGTGAGGCCATGGGTCTTCGGTGCGGGGTAACGGGAAACTCGTCGGTCGACGTCATGCCCCTTACGCTACCGAACACGCGTGCGAAGATCATCGCTGAATCGGGTGAACCTCGGGGTCAAGCTCGACGGTAGATTTTTGTTGTGCGGTAAGGGAATTGCTCGAAAGGCGGCGCGAGAAGCCCCCGAATTCCAGGCTACCCGCAGGGACCGACAAAATCGGCGCGACGCCTGGCCGGCCGGGAGGGCGGGGCGGGGCGGAAACCGTGCCAGTCCCAGGCGCCGGGGCAGTGTCCCGGTCAGCGACACGTCGGCTGACCTGCGAGAACGACTCCGAACTCACCCTCTTGACCGATTCAAGAGCCGGACAACCCTTGTCAGTCGAATCCCGACCTCGATACAGTCTTCTTAGTTAAGAAAGTTTCTTAACTGTTTCGAGAAAGTTCACCTACGCCGCAGCCCAGCCACCGTCCGGCCCCTAGGAGCGCGACGTGTCACCCTTCCGCCTTCGTCCCTTCGCCCGGCTGGCGCCGCCGATCGCCGTCGTCGTCCTGCTGCCGTCCGCGATCGCCGCCGCCACCACCCAAGCCGATGTCCTGCTCTCCCAAGGGAAACCGGTGGCGACGTCCACCGTCGAAAGTGCGTCGCTCAACGGCGACAAAGCGGTCGACGGCAGCACGCAGACCCGGTGGGCCAGCGCCGTCAGCGCCGATCCGCAGTGGCTGCGGGTCGACCTCGGGCAACCGTCCAGCATCCACCAGGTCAAGCTCACCTGGGAAGCCGCCTACGCCAAGAAGTACCGGATCGAGGTCTCCGACGACGGCACGCAGTTCACCACCGTCACGACCGTCGACAACGGCGACGGCAAGACCGACGACCTCACCGGACTCCAAGCACACGGCCGTTTCCTGCGCTTCGTCGGTGTCACGCGCGCCACGAAGTACGGCTACTCGCTCTGGGAACTGCAGGCCTACGGCACGCCCGACTCCGCCGGCGACACCCAGGCGCCGAGCACGCCGGCCGGGCTCGCGGCCACGACCACGACGGCCACCAGCGCCGGGCTGAGCTGGAACGCCGCGACCGACAACGTCGGTGTCACCGGGTACGACGTCCTGCGCGACGGACAGGTCGTCGCCACCAGTGCCACGCGGTCCTACACCGACACCGGGCTCGCGCCGGACACCAGCTACACCTACGGCGTCCGGGCCCGGGACGCCGCGGGCAACGTCTCGGCCGCGAGCGCGCCCGTCACCGTCAAGACCAAAGCGGGCAGTGGCAACGGTTTCATCCTCGCCGCCGCCGGGGACATCGCCGAGCGCTGCACGGCGAGCGACTCGAGCTGCGTCCACGTCAAGACCGCGAAACTCGTCGAGCAGATGAACCCCGCCGCGGTGATCACCATGGGGGACAACCAGTACGACGACGCCCACCTGTCCGACTTCAAAGCCTACTACGACAAGACCTGGGGCAAGTTCAAGAACATCACCCACCCCATCCCGGGCAACCACGAGTCGTACGACGACACCAAGTTCAAGGGCTACGAGGACTACTTCGGCGCCATCGCGAAGCCCCAGGGAAAGCGTTACTACAGCTGGGAAATGGGCAACTGGCACTTCATCGCCCTCGACTCCAACGACTTCGTCACCCACGACGAGTTCGCCGAGCCGCCGCAGCTCACCTGGCTGAAGCAGGACCTGGCCGCCAACAAGAAGGGCTGTGTCGCCGCGTACTACCACCACCCGCGGTGGAGCTCCGGTGACCACGGCGACAACAAGGACAGCGTCGAGCTGTGGAACATCATGACGGCGAACAAGGTCGACCTCGTCCTCAACGGCCATGACCACGACTACGAGCGGTTCGTCCCGCAGAACGCCGACGGCAAGGCCGACGCCAACGGTCCGGTCGAGATCGTCGGCGGTTCGGGTGGCGCGAACCTCTACGACCTGAGCCCGGCGCACGCGACGACCGCCAAGCTGCTGAAGACCTTCGGCGTCCTGAAGCTGTCCATGACGGACACGTCGTTCCAGACGCAGCTGATCGGCGTCGACGGCAAGGTCCTCGACAGCAGCCCGACCTACACCTGCCACTAGAAGGGGACCGGGCATGTACATCGCGGCAAGCCGTACCTCGGACCTCGCGGCCGGGACCGACCGGAAACCCGCGCTCAAACGGGTGTCCGCCAACGTCGTGGCGCTGGGCATGGTCAGCCTGGTCACCGACGTCTCCTCGGAGATGGTGACCGCTGTCCTCCCGCTCTACCTGGTGCTCGGCCTCGGCCTGAACCCGTTGCAGTTCGGGTTGCTCGACGGCCTCTACGCCGGTGCCACCGCTCTCGTACGGGTGCTCGGCGGGCACCTCGCCGACCGGTGGCGGCGGCTCAAGGCGGTCGCCGGGTTCGGGTACGGCCTGTCCGCGGTGTGCAAGCTCGGCCTGGTGGCGGCCGGTTCTTCGGTCGCCGCGATCGGTGTCGTCCTCGCCGCCGACCGCACCGGCAAGGGGGTGCGCACCGCGCCGCGCGACGCGCTGATCTCCCTGAGCAGCGAGCCCGGCACGCTCGGCCGGTCGTTCGGGGTGCACCGCGCGCTCGACACCGTCGGCGCGTTCCTCGGCCCGCTCGTCGCGATGGCGGTGCTCGCGCTGAGTCTCGGCAGCTACACGAGCGTGTTCTTCACCAGCTTCTGCGTTGCCGCGATCGCCGTGCTGCTGCTGGCCCTGTTCGTCCGTGACCGGCCCGGCACGGTGGATCGCGCCGCCGTGTCGCTGCGGGCCGCGGCGGGTCTTCTGCGCGACGCGGACTTCCGGCGCGTCACGCTCTGGGCCGCGGTGCTGGGCCTGGTGACCGTCGGCGACTCGTTCGTCTACCTCGTGCTGCAGCGGCGCTGGGAGATCGCGGCGACGTACTTCCCGCTCCTGCCGCTGGGCACCGCCGGGGTGTACCTCCTGCTGGCCGTCCCGCTCGGCAGGCTGGCGGACCGGTTCGGGCGGTGGCCGGTGTTCCTCGGCGGGCACGCCGCCCTGTGCCTGGCCCTCGGCCTGCTCTGCGGGCCTGCCGCGCCGGTGCTCGCCGTGGTCGCGCTCGGCCTCCACGGGCTGTTCTACGCGGCCACCGACGGCGTCCTCATGGCCGCGGCCGGCCCGCTCATCCCGCGTGATCTCCGGGCGACCGGGATGGCCGTCGTGCAGACCGGGCAGGCCGGGGCGCGGATGGTCTCGTCCGTCCTCTTCGGACTCGCCTGGACGCTCTGGGACCTGCGGCCGGCGGTGCTCGTCGCCGCGGGCTGCCTGGTGGCCGTCGTCCTCGCTGCCGCGTTCGCGAAGCCGGTGCGGCCGTGAGGAAACTCGTCTTCGCCCTGGCCGGCACCGCGCTCCTGGTCGCCGCGGCCGTCACCTACATCGTCAACGCGCGTCCCGACGCCGCCGAGGCGGGACCGGCCGCGCAGCTCACCCTCGCGCCAGGTCAGCTGCTGTTCCGGCAGGTGTCGACCGGCCGCGTCGCCGCCGTCCCGCTCGCCGATCCGGGGGCAAAACCACAGGTCAGCGGTCTGAAGTGCGACCGGTTCGCGGTGGCGCGGCAGACCGCCGTGTGCCTGGCCGTCCGGCCCGGCACGCTCCCGCCGGTGACCGACGTCCTGGTCCTCGACGACCACCTCACCGTCCGGCACTCCGAAGCCGTGCCCGGCACACCGAGCCGCGCGCGGGTGTCCCCGGATGGCCAGCGCGTCGACTGGACGGTCTTCGTCACCGGCGACTCCTACGCGGCCACCGGCTTCTCGACCCGCGCCGGCGTCTACGAGGTCGACACCGGACGGCTGGTCAAGACGATCGAGGAACTGCCCGTGTTCCTCGACGGCCAGCGGTACTTCGCCGCCGACGTCAATTACTGGGGCATCACCTTCGCCGGGGACGGCAGCCACTTTTACGCGACGCTCGGCAGCAAGGGCAAGACCTACCTCGTCGAAGCCGACTACGCGCGCTACCGCGGCAAAACCCTGCGCGAGAACGTCGAATGCCCGTCGCTGTCCCCGGACGGCACCCGGGTCGCGTTCAAGAAGAAGGTCGGCGACGGCGTCTGGCGGCTGTCCGTGCTCGACCTCAAGACGCTGGAGGAGACCGAACTCGCCGAGCCGCGCAGTGTCGACGACCAGGCTCTCTGGCAGGGCGACCGGGTCCTCTACGGGCTGGACAACGCCGTCTGGGCGGTTCCGGCGGACGGCTCCGGCCGTCCGGAACGGCTGGTCGCGGACGCCGCGTCGCCGGCCGTCACGGGGTGACGTCCACCGCCGCGAACAGCGTCCGCACACACAGGTCGCGCAGCTCCTCCTGGGTGACCTTCGGCTGGTCGAGCCAATCGAGGATCATCGCCGCGACGAACGCCAGCCAGCCGCGGACGGCCAGCCGGGTCGTGTCCGTGACCGTGGTCAGCAGGCTGACGGCGTCCAGGATGCGTGACGCGTTCGCGGCCATCCCGGCTTCGCGGATCTGCCGGATCTCGCCGTCTTCGCCGCCCATCGCGCGGTGCACGATCCGGTAGCCGTCCGGGTGCGTGCGCGCGAACTCGAGGTAGACGTCGAGTCCGGCCCGCAGCTGCTCGGTCACCGGCAGCGCCGGGTCGGGCTCGCTCATCGCCAGCAGCTGGTCGCGCTGGCCGCGGACGATCTCGGCGAAGAAGTCCTTCTTGGTCGGGAAGTAATGGTAGAGCAGGCCGCGGGAGACCTGGGCGATCTCGGCGACCTCTTCGATCCAGACCTCGTCGTACGGCCGTTTCGCGAACAGCCCGGCGCCGATCGTCAGGAGCTGTTCGCGCCGCTGTTCGGTGCTCAGCCTCGTCCGCATCCCCCGATCTTACTTGACACCGGTTCAGTAGCGGGGGATCGTGGCGTTATTGGATTCGGATTCAATAGGGGGCGTCGTGGACACCACCGGCATGCCGCACCGGCCGGGCCGCCTGCCCGTGGTCGGCGACCTGATCGGCGCGAACCCGCGCACGCCGCTGCAGGACACCCTGCGCATCGGCCGGAAGATCGGGCCGGTCTTCACCCGCAAGATCTTCGGCTTCGAGATCGTCTTCGTCGGCGGCGTCGACCTCGTCACCGAGCTGAACGACGAGACGAAATTCGGCAAGCACGTCGGCATGGGCATCGAGAACCTGCGCGCGGTCGCCGGCGACGGCCTGTTCACCGCCCACACGCACGAGCCGAACTGGCGGCTGGCGCACGACATCCTGCAGCCGGCCTTCTCCGCCGAGGCGATGCGCCGATACCACCCGGTGATGCTGGACGTCGCCCGCGAGCTCGTCGCGCGCTGGGACACCACGACCGGGCCGGTCGACGTCGCCGCCGACATGACCCGGCTGACGCTGGAGACGATCGGCCTCGCCGGGTTCGGCTACCGGTTCGGGTCGTTCGAACGCGCCGAGCCGCACCCGTTCGTCACGGCGATGCAGCGTTCGCTGCGGTTCGCGCAGCTGCAGAACGTCAAACTGCCGTTGGTCCGGCGCGCGTTCGCCGGGACGGCCGAGCAGAACCAGGCCGACATCGCCGTCATGACCGACCTCGTCGACGAAGTCATCCAAGGACGGCGGATCAGCGGCGAGGAGAGCCGCGACCTGCTCGGGTTGATGCTCACCGAGGGCCACCCGATGACCGGCGAGCGGCTCGACCCGATCAACATCCGCAACCAGGCGATCACCTTCGTCGTCGCCGGCCACGAGACGACCTCGGGCGCGCTGTCGTTCGCGTTGTACTACCTGACGCGGCACCCGGAACTCCTGGACAAGGCCCGCGCCGAGGTCGACGCCGTCTGGGGCGACCGCGAGCCCGCCTTCGGCGACGTCGCGAAACTGCGTTACGTGCGACGCGTGCTCGACGAGGCGATGCGGCTCTGGCCGACGGCGCCGGGTTACTCGCGCGAAGCCCGCGAAGACGTCGTCCTCGGCGGGAAGTACCGGATGCGCAAGGGCGACTGGGTGATCGTGCCGCTGCCCCTGGTCCACCGCGACCCGGCGGTCTGGGGCCCGGACCCCGAGGCGTTCGACCCGGACCGCTTCGAACCCGCGGCGGTGAAGAAGCGGCCGGCGCAAGCGTACAAGCCGTTCGGGACGGGCGAGCGCGCCTGCATCGGCCGCCAGTTCGCGCTGCACGAAGCCGTGCTCGCGCTCGGCATGGTGTTGCAGCGCTACGACTTCGAGGTCGACCCGGCGTACGAGCTCAAGATCGTGGAGTCCCTGACGCTCAAGCCGAGCGGGTTCACGGTGCGGCCGCGGGTGCGGGATCGGGCGACTGCGAGGGCTTAGGAACGCAGGTAGCGCACCTGCGTACCCTTCTCCCGCTCGAACTCGTCCCGCCCGGCGAGGTGCTCGGGGACGCCGACCTCCCACCAGGCCCCGGCCTCGGTCCACGCCGACGGCTGGGTCTTGACGACCACGACCGCCGGGCGCTTCTCGGCCACCGCGGCCTCGCGCGCCTGGGCGTACGCCGAGCGGACGTCCTCCACCGTGGACGCTGTGAAAACCAGGCAGCCCAACGACTCCGCGTGGCGGGCGAAGTCGACCCGCGGTGGTGATGCGTGTGACGTCGTGCAGTCGGCGTAGAAGTTGTTGAACGGCTTCCCACCCTGACCCTGCTGGAGCCGCGCGATCACCGCGTAACCGTCGTTGTCGCACACCACCGCGACGAACGGGTGCCCGGCGAACGCGGCCGAGAACAGCTCCGAGTTCAGCATCAGGTACGAGCCGTCGCCCAGCAACGTCGTCACCAGGCCGGGGTGGGCGATCGCCGCGCCCCACGCGCCGGACAGCTCGTAGCCCATGCACGAGAAGCCGTACTCGACGTCCATCGACACCGACCCGGACCCGCGCCAGCCGCCGATCAGCTCACCCGGCATCCCGCCGGACGCCGTCATGACGTAGTCGTCCGCATCCGAGAGGTCGTTCACCACCCCGACGACCTGGGCGTACGACGGGATTTCCGCGGTCGCCGACCGCAGCGAGTCGATGTGCGCGTCCCACTTCGCGCGCTCGGTCGCCGCTCGCGACGTCCACGACGGATCCACCCGCCAGCTCTCCAGCTGCGCGCCGAGGTCGGCCAGGCCCGCGTCCGCGTCGCCGACCACCGACAGCGCGCCGTGCTTGACCGCGTCGAACCTCGCCGCGTTCAGCGTGACCAGCCGGACGTCGGCGGAGAACACCGTCCAGGACGCCGTCGTGAAGTCCTGCAACCGGGTGCCGACGGCCAGGACGACGTCCGCCTCGGCCGCGACGACGTTCGCCGACGTCGAGCCGGTGATCCCGAGCGGCCCGGCGTTCAGGTCGTGCGTGTGCGGCACCAGCGTGCGGCCCGCGGTGGTCTCGGTGACGGGAATGCCGTGCCGCTCGGCGAAGTCCAGCGCGCGGCGTCCGGCGCCGGAATAGCGGACGCCGCCGCCGAGCACGAGCAGCGGCCGCTTGGACGCGCGCAGCACGCCCGCCGCCTCGGTGACCGCCCGGCGGTCGGGACGCGAGCGCAGCGGCCGGTGCGTCACCGGCTCGAACAGGGCCTCCGGGAAGTCGTATGTCTCGGCCTGGACGTCCTGCGGCAGCGCCAGGACCACCGGGCCGGCGTCGGCCGGGTCCGTCAGCACCCGCGCGACCTGCGGCAACGCCGAGAGCAGCTGCTCGGGCCGGGTGATCCGGTCGAAGTAGCGGCTGACCGCGCGGAAGGCGTCGTTGACCGTCGCGGTGCCGTCGCCGAAGGGCTCGATCTGCTGCAGCACCGGGTCCGGCGCGCGGCTGGTGAACGTGTCACCCGGCAGCAGCAGCACCGGCAGCCGGTTCGCGTGCGCGACCCCGGCGGCGGTGACCATGTTCAGCGCGCCCGGCCCGATCGACGACGTCACGACGCCGACCTGCCGCCGGTGTGTCGCCTTCGCGTAGCCGACCGCGGCCAGGGCCATGCCCTGCTCGGTGTGCCCGCGCCAGACCGGGATCTCGCCGCGGTGCTCCTCCAGCGCCGTGCCGAGCCCGAGGACGTTGCCGTGCCCGAAGATCGCGAACACGCCGGGGAACAGCGGCACCTCACGGCCGTCGAGGGTTTCCGAACGCTGCGCGAGGATCCACTTGACCAGCGCTTGAGCCGTCGTCAGCTTCACCGGACCCGCCCTTCGTGGTCGGTCACCGGACAGCGCGGGTCGAGGTCCTCGGACTTCCACGTGTCGCGGATCCAGCTGTGCGCCGGGTCGTCGCAGAACGCCATGGAGCGTTCGTCCGCCGGCCCGGCCAGGACGTTCAGGTAGTACATCGGGTAACCGGGCGCCGCGACGCACGGGCCGTGGTAGCCGCGCGGGATCAGGAAGACGTCGCCGTCGCGGACCGCGACGTCCTCGTCCAGCTCGCCGCCCGCGGTGTACGTCCGGTGCAGGCCGAAGCCCTCGCGCGACGGCGTCACGCCGTCCCGGCCGGCGATCCGGAAGTAGTAGATCTCCTCGTTGACGACCTCGCACTCGGACGCCTCGTCGTGCTTGTGCGGCGGGTACGACGACCAGTTGCCGCCCGGCGTGATCAGCTCGCACGCGTTGAGCTTGTCGGCGTGGTCCCACACCCCGGGCACGCCGAAGTTGGTCACCTGCCGCGTCGCCTGCCCGCTGCCGCGGACCTCGACCGGGACGCCGTCGGCGGGGCCGTACCTCGGTTCGAGGCGGCGGGTGCAGCGGGCCATCGGCAGCGCCACCACCGCGCCCGTGGACGACGTCAGCTCGACCTCGGCGTCGCGCGGGACGTAGGCGAAGTCCGTGACCCGGCTGAACACCGAGTCACGGCCCTCCAGCTCGAACTCCTCGTCGTCGACGCGGACCGTGAGCGAGCCGGACAGCGGCAGCACGAACGCCTCGAACTCGCCGGTCTCGATCGTGCGTGGCAGCCGGCGGCCGATCTTGAGCACCTGCAACCCGGTGTACGCCCAGCCCGCGGCTTCCGGCGTCAGCACGATCGGGTCGGAGTCTTCGGACAGTGTCCCGTGTGGACGGTGCAACGCGCTCACTTCGCGGCCTCCAGAACCTTCGCGGCGGCATCGACGGCCGAGCCGACGTCACCATCGGGCGGGTAGAGCAGGGTGCGGCCGACGACCAGGCCACGGACGACGTCGTGGCGCAGCGTCCGGCCCCACGACGCCAGGTCGCCGACGGGATCACCCGAGGGCACCCCGCCGAGGATGACGACCGGGAGTGTCGTCGCGCCGAGGACCTCGGGCGAGTCGGTGGACGGCAGCTTCAGCCAGGTGTGCGCCGACGTCGTGCCGATGCCGGACGCCACCGTGACGGCCCGGGCCAGGGACGCGGGATCCTTCTGCAGCACCAGCTTCCCGCCTTCGCGGGTGTAGGGCAGTGGCTCGACCATCGCCATCAGCCCGTACGCGGCCAGCTCGGTGACGGCGGTCGCGCAGGCCTGCAGCGTCGGGATCGTGCCCGGGTCGGAGTCGACCAGCCGCAGCAGCATCTTGCCGCCGTCGAGGCCGCAGTCGATCAGGCTGGCGGCGTCGTAGCCGGTGAACCGGTCGTCGATCTCCCAGTCCGCGCCGGCCAGGCCGCCGCGGTTCATCGAGCCGATCACGACCTTGTCGTGCAGCGCGCCGAGCAGCAGCAGCTCCTCGACGACGTCCGGAGTACCGAGCAGGCCGTCGACCGCGGGGTTGGCCAGCGCGACGAGCAGCCGGTCGAGCAGGGTCCGCCGGTCGGCCATGGCGAGGGGGTCCCCGCCGACACCGAGGGCCCCGCGGGCCGGGTGGTCGGCCGCGACCAGGAACAGCGTCCCGGAGTCGGACAGCAGCTGGGAACGCCGTTTGCGTGTCGCGTACGCCTGGCGGACCGCGCCGGGGTTCGTGGCCCGGGTGTGCAGCAGCTCGCGCCAGCGGTCGTCCGTCAGCAAGGTCGTCACAGCAGCTCCTCGATCTCCGCGGCGGTCGGCATGGCGTCGGCGCAGGCCAGCCGGGACGCGACCAGCGCGCCCGCGGCGTTCGCGTACTCCGCGATCCGCACCGGGTCCCAGCCGGACAGCAGCCCGTGGATCAGCGCGCCGCCGAAGCCGTCACCCGCGCCGAGGCCGCAGACGACGTCGATGCGCTGCGGCGGCACCGTCCACCGGCCGTCCGGCGTGGCGACGAGCACGCCGTCCGCGCCCTTCTTGATCACCGCGAGCCGCAGCCCGCGCTCCAGCATCCGGTCCGCCGCCTCGTCCGGGTCCGCGGTGCCGACGGCGACCTCCACCTCGGCCCGGTTGCCGACCGCGACCGTGACGTGGTCCAGCATCGAGCCGATTTCCTCGCGGGCCTGCTCCACCGACGACCAGAACATCGGCCGGTAGTCCAGGTCCAGCACGGTGTGCTCGCGGCGGCCCCGGGTCTCCAGGATCTTCCGCTGCGTCGCCCGGGCCGGCTCGACCGAGACGCCCGTGCCGGTGACCCACAGCAGCGGCACCGACTCGACGACGTCCCACGGCACGTCCGCCTCGGTCAGCGTGAGGTCGGGTGCGACGGGGGAGCGGTAGAAGAGCAGCGGCGGGTCCGCGGGCGGGTTCAGCTCGCAGAACACCACCGGCGTCTGCAGGTCCGGTGAAGTGCCCACATAGGACGGTGAGACGCCGAAGCCGTCGAGGGCCTGCCGGACGTAGTCGCCGAAGCCGTCCGGGCCGACCTTGGTCAGCACCGCCGCCGACCGCCCGAGCCGCGCGGCGGCGACCGCGACGTTGGTCGCGGTCCCGCCGAGCGACTTGGCGAAGGTGCTGACCTCGGCCAGGGGGACGCCGCTCTGCTCGGGGTACAGGTCGACGCCCACCCGGCCGATCGTCAGCGCTTCGAGGGTCATGGCGTCTTTTCCACCTGCCGCAGTTCGTGTTCGAGCGCTTCCAGCTCCGCACCGCCCGCCATCTGCCGGGTCAGCTCGTTGATGTCGATGTCCTTCTTCTCGTACGAGCCGAGCGGCGCGCCTCGCTTGAGCAGCAGGAACCGGTCGGCGACCGGGAACGCGTGGTGCGGGTTGTGCGTGATCAGCACGACCCCGAGCCCGCGGTCGCGAGCCTGCGCGACGTACTTGAGCACGACGCCGGCCTGCTTGACGCCCAGGGCCGCCGTCGGCTCGTCGAGGATCAGCACCTTTGCGCCGAAGTAGACCGCCCGCGCGATCGCGACGCATTGGCGCTCACCGCCGGAAAGCGTGCCGACCGGCTGCTCGACGTCCCGCAGGTCGATGCCCATGTCGGACAGCGCCTGCTTGGTTGTCTCGCGGCCCTTCTTGCGGTCCAAGGCCTTGAACGGGCCGAACCCGACTGTCGGCTCCGAACCGAGGAAGAAGTTCCGCCAGACGCTCATCAGCGGCACCACCGCGAGGTCCTGGTACACGGTCGCGATGCCGTGGTCCAGCGCCTCGCGCGGTGATGCGAAGCGCACCGGCGAACCTTCGACGAGGAACTCGCCGCGGTCGTGCTGGTGCACCCCGGCCAGGATCTTGATCAGCGTGGACTTCCCGGCGCCGTTGTCGCCGAGCACGCAGGTCACCTCGCCCGCGTTGACCACAGTGGACACGTCGCGCAGCGCGATGACGCTGCCGTAGGTCTTGCCGATGTCCTTGACTTCCAGCAGGGGACTCATCGCCGCACCCTTTCCGCGCGCCGCCGGAAGGCGTTGTTGACCAGGACCGCGGCCAGCAGCATGATGCCGAGGAACAGCATGAACCAGTCGCTGTTCCACTGGGCGAACACGATGCCCTGGCGCGCCATGCCGAAGATCAGCGCGCCGATCGCCGCGCCCACCGCCGAGCCGAAGCCGCCGGTGAGCAGGCAGCCGCCGATCACCGCGGCGATGATGAACTGGAACTCCAGCCCGATGCCCTGGTTGGCCTGCACGCTCGCGAAGCGCAGGATGTTGATCGAACCGACCAGCCACGCGCCCAGCGCGGTGCCCATGAACAGCAGGATCTTCGTGCGCACCACCGGCACGCCGACCGAGCGGGCCGACACCTGCGACCCGCCGACGGCGAAGATCCAGTTGCCGAACCGGGTCCGCAGCAGCAGCCACGCGGCGATCGCCGTCACGACGATCCACCAGATGATCGACGACTGGAACTCCGTGCCGCCGATGTCGAACGTCGAGGCGAACAGGCCGCCGGCCGACTCGTACCCGCTGGTCGAGCGCATCCCCGACACCTGGACGGTGTCGGTGACCAGCCGCGTCACGCCGAGGTTCAGCCCCTGCAGGGCCAGGAACGACCCCAGCGTGACGATGAAGCTGGGCAGGCCGGTCTTCATGACCAGCCAGCCGTTGAACGCGCCGACGCCGAGGGCGAACACCAGGGAGACCAGCAGCGCGAGCCAGACGTTCCAGCCCGCCTGCGTCGCCAGGATCGCGGTGACCAGCGACGTCGACGCCGTCATCACGCCCGCCGACAGGTCGAACTCGCCGCCGACCATGAGCAGCGCGACCACCACGGCCATGATGCCCAGCGTCGACGAGTCGTCGAGCCAGGTCGCCACGCCGAGCGGGCTGAGGAACTGGCCGGTGACGACCGAGAAGAAGACGAACACCAGGACCGCGCCGAGCAGGGCCCCGATCTCCGGCCGGACGACCAGCCGGTCGGTCAGGCTCTTCTTCGCTATTCGCTCGTCCGGCTCTGCTTGGATCGCTGCGGTCATGTCACTCCCCTTAGCGGGTGCCGCGCTGCGCGTACGGGGCCACGGTGTCGATGTTGGTCTTGTCGACGAAGCCCGGACCGGTCTGCACCGGGTGGCCACCCCCGATGGTGTTACCGTTTTCCTTGTACAGCTTGAGGAACACGACCGGCAGGTAGCCCTGCTCGTACTGCTGCTGGTCGACGGCGAAGAGGATGGTGCCCGCCTTGATGGCGGCCACGACGTCGGCGTTCAGGTCGAAGGTCGCCACCTGCGCCTTCGAGCTCGCTTCCTTCGCCGCGTCCACCGCGCGGGCCGCGACCTGCGAGTTCAGCGCCAGGACCGCGTCGATCGACGGGTCGGCCTGCAGCGCGCCGCGGATCCGCGCCTGCGCGTCGGTCGGGTTGGAGATGTCGACCTGCAGCGTCGAGACGGTGCCGAAGGTCTGCTTCGCGCCGTCACAACGCTGGTTCTGGCCGATGTTGCCGGCCTCGTGGATGACGCACAGCAGCTTCGTCTTGCCCGCCGCCTTGAGCCGCTGCCCGGCGCCCTGGCCGGCGAGGCCCTCGCTCTGCCCGACGTGCGCGATCGCGCCGAACGCCGCGCTCTGGTCCTCGCCCGAGTTGATCGTGACGACCGGGATGCCGGCCTTGACCGCGTTCTGGATCGACGTCTGCAGCGCCTGCGGGTTCGCCATCGACACGACCAGGCCGCCGACCTTCTGCGCGACGGCGTTGTCGATCAGCTTGGCCTGGTTGCCGGGGTCGCCGTCGGCGTAGTAGTCGACGCCGACGTCGAGGTCCTTGCCGGCCTGCTCGGCGCCGTTCTTGACGACGTTCCAGAACGCGTCACCGGCGCTGCCGTGGGTGACCACGGCGATCTTGAGCGGGCCGCTCGAACCCGGCGGCGCGGCGGCCGAGGAAGGGGCGCTGGAGCTGCTGTTCGAGTTGTCGGCGCTCGGCCCGCTGCAGGCGGCGAGCACCAGTCCGGTGGCGGCGACGGCCGCCACCACGGCGAAGCTTCTCTTGAACGAAAACACAGTCACTCCTTTGGGACCAGTTAGAGGGCTTGCACGATCTTCGCGAGTTCCGCGAGGCTGCGCTCGGTGTCGCGGCGAGGCACGTCGTCGGCGCTCGCCTCACCCAGGGCGGTGTCCTGTTCGAGGACGTACCAGCCGTCGTAGCCCGCCGCTTGGACGGAGCGCACCATCGACGCCACGTCCACGTCCCCCTCGCCGAGCGGCACGTAGAGGCCCCGCCCGACCGCTTCGGTGTACCCGAGCCGCCCCGCGCGGACCTCGGCGGCCAGGTCCCCCTTGACGTCCTTCAGATGCACGTGCGCCACCCGCTCGGGAAACCGCTTCGCCAGCTCGACCGGATCGGTCCCGCCGATCATCAGGTGTCCGGTGTCGAGGCACAACCCCAGATCGGAATCGCCGAGGAAGCGCTCGACCTCGGCCTGCTGCTCCACGTGCGTCCCGACGTGCGGGTGCAGCACCGTGCGCAGGCCGTGGCCCCGGGCGATGTCCCGGATCTTGCCGGCGGTCTCGACGAGCGTCGCCCATTCGGCGTCGGTGAGCCGCGGGCGTTCGTCGTAACCGTCGAGGCCGGTCGCGGCGGCGAGCACGAGGACGTCACCCCCGCACGCGGCGAACAGCGCGGCGGACTCCTCGGCTTCGGCGAGTGCCGTTTCCTGGTCGGTGTGCAGCACGACGGCGAGGAAGCCGCCCACGAGCGTCAGGTCGTGCTCCCCGAGCAACGCGCGCAGCTCGGCCGGGTCGCGGGGGAGATAACCCGGCGGGCCCAGTTCGGTGGCCTGGACGCCGAGTTCCGCCATCTCGCGCAGCACGGTCGGCGCGTCCAGCACGCGGCCCCAGCCGGGGACTTCGCAGACGCCCCAAGAGATCGGGGCGGCGGCTACTCGGATCGTCGCTGGCACAGCGGGCCCTCCGTTGGTCCGTTGGAGCGCTCTATTGATTAGAGCGCTCTAATCTTGTAGCGTCCGTCACAGCAAAGTCAAGGGCTTGTTTCCGGCCCGTAACCCACACGCTGGGAGGTGCGGCGATGGTGCGTCCGACCATGGAGGACGTGGCCGCGCGGGCGGGGGTTTCCCGTGCGCTGGTCTCCCTGGTGATGAGGAATTCACCGAAGGTCTCCGAGGCGCGGCGCGCGGCCGTCCGGCGCGCGGCCGAGGAACTCGGCTACCAGCCGCACGTCATGGCGCGGTCGCTGGCCAGCCGGACGTCCACGGTGCTCGGCGTGATGGTGAACGACCTGCGCAACGCGTTCTTCGCCGACATCGTCGAAGAACTCGACAGCGCCGCGCAGGCGGCGGGCTTCGACCTGATCCTCAACACGGGCGGCCGGAGCCCCACGCGCGAGTGGAACGCCCTGCACAACCTCCTTTCCTTCCGGCCGGCGGGTATCGTCCTGCTGTCGCCGGTCGTGCCGGCCTCGGCGATCCAGGTCGCGGCCCGGCAATGCCCGGTCGTGCTGGTCTCGCGCACCGCACGCGCGTCCACAGTGGACACGGTGAACGACGACGGCGAGGCGGGTTCCGCGCTGGCCGTCGACCACCTGGTCGGCCTCGGGCACCGGCGCATCGCCCACCTCGACGGCGGCGGCGCGGCCGGGGCGGCGCAGCGGCGGCGCGGTTTCGAGGCCGCCATGCGGGGGCACGGTCTCGAGCCGATCGTCGTGCGCAGTGAACACACCGACATCGGCGGCGAGAACGCCGTGCGGGAGCTGCTCGCCGCGTACGCGCGCCCGGACCTGCCGACGGGGCTGGTCGCCGGCAACGACTTCAACGCCGTGGGGGCGATTTCGGCCCTCGAGGAAGCCGGGCTGCGCGTGCCGGAGGACGTGTCGGTCGTCGGCTACGACAACACCTCGCTCGCCGCGTTGCGGCACCTTTCGCTGACCACCGTGGACCAGCCGCGCAAGGACATGGCGCGGCTGGCCTTCGAGGCCCTGCTCGAACGCGTGCGCGGGGAGCGCACCGAACCCGTCCGGCACCTGCTGCACCCGTCCCTGGTGGTCCGGTCGACCACCGCGCACGCTTAGGAGACTCCGTGTCCGAACTCGTCCAGCACTGGATCGACGGCGCCCGCACGGCCGGGGTGTCGTCCCGCCGCGGCGACGTCTTCCAGCCCGCGACCGGGGAGGTGGCCCGGCAGGTCGTCCTGGCCGGGCCGGCCGATGTGGACACCGCGGTGGCGTCGGCGGTCAAGGCGTCGCACGACTGGGCCGACAGTTCGCTGTCCGCCCGCACCCGGATCCTGTTCAAGTTCCGCGAACTGGTCGACACGCACCGCGACGAGCTGGCCGCGCTGATCACCGCCGAGCACGGCAAGGTGCTCTCGGACGCCGCGGGCGAGGTCCAGCGGGGGCTGGAGGTCGTCGAGTTCGCCTGCGGCATCGCCCAGGTGCTCAAGGGTGAGCGCTCCGACCAGGTCTCCCGCGGCATCGACGCGTATTCGCTGCGCCAGCCGCTCGGCGTCGTCGCCGGCATCACGCCGTTCAACTTCCCGGTGATGGTGCCGATGTGGATGTTCCCGATCGCCATCGCCTGCGGCAACACGTTCGTGCTCAAGCCGTCCGACCGCGACCCGTCGGCGTCGATCCGCCTCGCCGAGCTGTTCGCCGAGGCCGGGCTGCCGCCGGGCGTGCTCAACGTCGTCCAGGGCGGCGCCGAAGCCGTCAACGCGCTGCTCGTGCACCCCGACATCGCCGGCGTGTCGTTCGTCGGGTCGACACCGATCGCCCGGCACGTCTACGAGACCGGGACGGCCGCGGGCAAACGCGTCCAGGCCCTCGGCGGCGCGAAGAACCACATGATCGTGCTCCCGGACGCCGACCTCGACGGCGCGGCCGACGCGGCGGTGTCCGCGGGTTACGGCAGCGCGGGGGAGCGGTGCATGGCGATCTCGGTCGTCGTGGCGGTCGGCGACCGCGGTGACGAGCTGGTCGACGCGATCGCGTCCCGGACCCGCGAGCTGAAGACGGGCCCTGGTACGGACGAGACCTCGCAGATGGGGCCGGTGGTCACCGGTGCCGCCCGCGACCGGATCGTGTCCTATGTGGACGCCGGGGAGAAGGCGGGCGCGTCCCTCGTGGTCGACGGCCGGACCTTCACCGGGCCCGATGCCGGGTTCTGGGTCGGGCCGACGCTGTTCGACCACGTGACCACCGGGATGTCGGTCTACACCGACGAGATCTTCGGCCCGGTACTGGTCGTCGTCCGCGCGGACACCTTCGAGGAAGCGCTCGCCCTGGTCAACGCCAACCCGTACGGCAACGGCACGGCGATCTTCACCACCGACGGCCTGGCCGCGCGCGAGTTCGAGCGCCGCGTGCAGGTGGGCATGGTCGGCATCAACGTCCCGATCCCGGTCCCGATGGCCTACTACTCCTTCGGCGGCTGGAAGGACTCGCTGTTCGGCGACACGCACGTCCACGGCGCCGAGGGCGTCCGGTTCTACACGCGGGCGAAAGCCGTCACGTCACGCTGGCCGCGTCAGGCCAACGGCGTCGACCTGGGTTTCCCCACGCACCGCTGATTTTTCGGACACAGGAGGGTTTACGACGATGAGGTTGGGACTGGCGGGCACCGGGCGGATCGGCACCGCGCACGCGGAGACGCTCAAGGGGTTCGACGAGGTGGACTCGGTCGTGGTGGCCGACGTCGACACCGCGCGCGCCCAGGCCGCGGGGGCGAAGCTGGGAGTGGAGGTCGCGGCGAGCATCGAGGGGCTGTTCGCCGCGGGCCTCGACGGCCTGGTCGTCACGGCGGCCACCGACGCCCACCCGGGGTTGATCATCGCGGCGGTCGACGCGGGCCTGCCGGTGTTCTGCGAGAAGCCGGTCGCGGCCGACATCCCGGGCACCCTGGCCGTCATCGACCGGATCGGCGCGTCCGACGTCCCGGTCCAGATCGGCTTCCAGCGCCGGTTCGACGCGGGCTACGCGGCGGCGCGCGCGGCGGTCGCGTCCGGTGAGCTGGGCTGGCTGCACACACTGCGCGCGACGACGTTCGACCCGGCACCCCCGCCGGCGGAGTACGTCGCCCACTCGGGCGGGCTGTTCCGCGACTGCGGCGTCCACGACTTCGACATCATCCGCTGGGTGAGCGGCCGCGAGATCGAAGAGGTCTACGCGATCGGCGCCAACCGCGGCGAGCGGTTCTTCGCCGACGCGGGCGACGTCGACACGGCGGCGGCCACCCTGACCCTGGACGACGGCTCCTTGGCGACGGTGTCCCTGACCCGCTACAACGGCGCCGGTTACGACGTCCGCCTGGAGGCCCTCGGTTCGGTCTCCGGCGTGGTCGTCGGCCTGGACGACCGGGCGCCGCTGCGCTCGGTCGAGCCGGGAGTCCCCGCGCTGCCGGGTCCGGCGTACCCGGGCTTCATGGAGCGCTTCCGCCCGGCGTACACAACGGAGCTGAAGGCTTTCCTCGACGTGGTGGCCGGTCGCGCCCCTTCGCCGTGCGTCGCGGCTGACGCGCTCGAAGCGTTCTACATCGCCGAAGCCTGCGAAGTCTCGCGTCGCGAGCGCCGCCCGGTGAAACTCACGGAGGTCCGCCGCTGACTCCGTGAGAGAGGGAGCGACACGCGTGATTGCGAAGCCGACACGCGTGATCAGGAGGACGACACGCCGCAAGCCGGTCGTGTCGACTCGCCAATCACGTGTGCTGACGTTCTGATCACGGGCGGAGGAGTTTGCGGACCGTGCGTTCCACCAGGTCGGCGGCCTTCGGCGGGGGAGTGCGGCCGGTCGAGAGGTAGCGGTGGACGACCGCGCGCGGGATCTCGACCAGGGCCAGCACGACGTCCTCGTCCGTGCAGCCGGTGAGCGAGGGCAGGGAGAGCGTCGCCCGCTTCAGAGCCGCGCGGAGTTCTTCCTCCGCGGCGGTCAGGGCGGTGACGGCTTCGGGGGACCAGTCGGCGGGGCCGAAGGCCTGCTTGCCGGCGTCGAGGACGCGGGCGCCGTCGGGGTTCTTGCGGCACCAGCGGACAACGCTCGTGGCGGCCTCGACCGCCGCGTCCACCGAAGCCGCGTCGCCGAGGGTCTCGACGAACAGGGCCTGGAAGTCGCGCAGGGTGCGGAGCCAGAGGGTGGCCAGCAGGGCCGGGCGGTCCGGGAACCGGTGGTAGATCGAGCCGTTCGGCGCGCCCGCGGCCTTGGCCGTCGCGGCCATCGTGACCGCGCGGGCGCCGCCCTCGGCGAACAACGTCGTCGCGGCGTCGAGGAACTGCGCTGTGGTGTGTGTCGCCGGCCGGCCCATGGTTCTGGAGACTATCCTCTGTTACGTTCTGGAGGACAGTCTCCAGAACGGAGGGTTGTGCCATGGTTCGCAACGTCCACACCCGGAGGTTCCCGCGGCCGGTGCCGCTCGAGCTGCTGGCCACGCTCGGCACCGGGGACGACCGGCTCTGGCCGGTCGCCGACTGGCCGCCCACCCGGCTCGACGGCCCGCCCGTCCCGGGCACGACCGCGGGCCACGGTCCCGTCCGGTACGTAGTCGAAGTGGTCTCGCCCGATCGCCTGCGGTTCCGCTTCACGGCGCCGAAAGGCCTGCACGGCTACCACGAGTTCACGATTTCGGGTGACACGCTGACGCACGTCCTGGCCGGGACGCTGCACGGCTGGGCCCGGCTGAGCTGGCCGCTGGTGTTCCGCCCCCTGCACGACGCGCTGCTGGAACAGCTCCTGGACCGCGCCGAACTGGCGGTGACCGGCCGGGTCGCCCAGCCGGTTCGCTGGTCGCCGTACGTCCGGTTCCTTCGCGCGCTCGCCGGGATGCGCGCCAACCGGCTGAGCCCGGCCGATCACCGCTGACCGGCCGGGCCCTCGGTCAGTGCGTTTCCGCCGCGCAGAAGGTGTCGCGCGCCGGGCGCTCACCCGTCACCAGGAAGTCGGTCACCGCGGTGTTGGCGCACTGGTTCCCCGCGACCACGTAGACGCCGTGGCCGCCCTCGTCGGCGGTCACCATCCGGGCCCGGTCCCCGAAGGCCGCGCGCAGCTTGCGGGCGTTCACCAGCGGGGTGCCCGGGTCACGCTGGTTCTGCACCAGGAGCACGTTCGACGGGCCGTTCGCGGTGATCCGCACCTTCGGCTCGGTCGCCGGGGTCGTCCAGTACGCGCACGGCGAGATGTTCGCCGTGGCGGCGCCGAGCATCGGGTAGCGGATCCGGTCGATCGCGACGTTGGCCTGGTAGGTCGCCACCGACCGCGGCCAGCGCGAGTCGGTGCAGACCACGGCGAGCCGGGCGGCCAGCATGTTCTCGGTGATCTCGCCCGTGAGCTTCGGCGTCTCACCCTTGTCCAGCGCCTGCCACGCCGCGGCGAGGTCCGGGAACTGCGCGTCGCCGTAGGAGTAGCTGAACGCCAGACCGCGGAAGGCCGAGCCGTCGATCCCCGCGACCGGCGCCTTCTCCAGGCGGGTGGCCAGCTCGAAGAACTTGGCGGTCACCTGCGCGGGGGTGGTGCCCAGCCCGTACTTCGGGTTCGCCGCGGCGAACTTCGCGAAGTCCGGGAACCGGTCCTTCAGACCCTGGGAAAAGGCGCGCATCGCGTCGATGTCGTAGCCGCCGGGCCCGAGGTTGCTGTCGAGCACGATCTTGTCGCCGCGCCGCGGGAACATCGTCGTGTAGACCGCGCCCAGGTACGTGCCGTAGGACGCGCCCAGGTAGGAGAGCGTGGGCTCGCCCAGCGCCTCCCGGATGCGGTCCATGTCCCGCGCGGTGTTCGCCGTGGTCACGTGCGGCAGCATCCAGCCGGTGCCGGACGTCGCGCACTGCCGGGCTACGGCCTTCGAGACCTGCGCCTGCTTGATGACGTCGGCGGGGTCCTCGGCGTAGGGCAGGTTGCCGGTCGCCTGCTGCTCCGGCGTCAGATCGCAGGTCACGGGGGAGCTGTGCCCGATGCCGCGCGGGTCGAAGCCGATGACGTCGTACTGGTCCCGCACGCTCTGCGGCAGCGGCGCCGGCAGGCTCGGGATGGCCAGCAGCTGCGGGTAGTCCAGCCCTTCGACGCCGGGGCCGCCGGGGTTCGTGAACAGCACGCCACGCCGCTTTTCAGGGTGCCTGCTCGGCAGGCGCGAGACGGCGACGTCGATCTTGCGGCCGCCGGGGTCGCGGTAGTCCAGCGGAACCGGCAGCGTCGTGCACTCCAGGTCGGGTGTGGGGAAGGCGCCGGCCGGACAGGGCCCCCACTTCAGCCCGCTCGCCGCAGGAGCGGCCGAGGCGGCGGGCACCACAGCGGTCGCGGCGACCGCCACGACCGCGGCGGCCAAGAGGATCTTCTTCATCGGTGTCGAGGACATGCCCCGATTCCAGTGCGCCGGGCGGCGGGGAAGCAGTGTGCTGACGTCACCAGCCCTTGTGACGTGGTGTCACTGGCGCTTCACTTCGGGGGTGAACCTGACACCCCTGGACGAGCCCGCACTGGCGCGACTGCTGGAGGCCGCCGTCTCCGGCGCGGACCCCCTGGAGGTGATGCCGCCGGTCGAAGACGAGCCGGGCTGGACGCCGGCCCGCCGGGCGGCGTTCCTCGAGTTCCACCGAGGCCGTTCCCTCCGCGCGGAGACGGCCGTGGAACGCACGTGGGTGATCGACGTCGACGGAAAGGCGGTCGGAGCGGCCCGTCTGGAACCGCGCGGGGACGCGGTGGAGGCGGGAATCTGGCTGAGCCGGGCCGCCCGGGGCAGGGGGATCGGCAAGCAGGTGACGGCCGCCCTGCTGGCGGAGGCCCGCAGGTCGGGCACACCGCGGTTCATCGCCTCGACGACGGCGGGCAATCGCGGCGCCCGAGCCCTGCTGAGCGGAATCGGCGCGAAGCTGGCGCAGCGCGGCGACGAAGTGGCAGCGGAACTACCGCTGAGCTGACACCGGCTTCGGCGGGACTTGGCTCATGTCGCGGTGAGGTGGCCATTCTCCGGTCACCGAGCGCCGCCTGGTGCCGTTGCGGTCGGGCATCGCCTGCGAGTGTGACCGCGCTGGGGTGCGTACCGTCGGCTGCTGCTGCGGTGGCTGCCGGCCGAGGTGCTACCGCCGTGGACTTTCGGCGGAAGCCATCGGTGCACCGGCAGGCAGGCAGGCAGACAGCCGCTGGCGTAGGTGCGCAGTTCGTTCCGAACTCGCTGTGCAAGGGGCTTGAGCCGGCGGCCGCGAAAGCAGGTGCCCAGCTCATCTCGAAGCTGTTGTTCGAGAACGGCGAAGGTTGCCCGCCGGCTCGCGCACGCCGGCGGGTCGGGTCGCCGACGGTCTTGACGCGACTTCCGGTGTGGTGGCGGCCGGTCTGAGCTCGGTGTCCTTGTGGTGAGCTACCGCCGGCCTGACTTCAGCCGCGGCAGGATCTCCGTGCGGACGTACTCCAGGGCGTCCCGCTCCGGCAGGATGTGCGGTCCCTGCACCCACGCCACCCCGTGCCGCGCCGCCGCGGCCGTCAGGCGTTCTCGCAGCGGGCCCACCACTCCCGCGCCCAGCACCAGCGCGTCCACCACGCCCAGGCGGGACAACGCCGCTTCCTCCGAAGCGACGCCGTCCGCGGCGAGACCCGCCGCGGACAGCGCCGCCGTCACCCTCGAGACCGTGGCCGGGTTGCGGCCGAACAGCAGCACCTTCATGCCACCCAGCGTGCGACCTCAAGTGCGCTCGAGGTCAAGACCTCAGTCGAGCTGCAGCTCCGGGGAGTACATCTCGATCCAGTGGTACAGGTCGAGCAGCCGGTCCAGGCCGATGCGGGCGCCCGGGTCCATGGTGGCCGAGTCCACTTCGGACACCCGGTGCGCCCAGGCCTTGTCGACCAGGCCGAACACCGCGTGGTTCGGCTCCGCGAGGACCTCCTTGACCTGCTGCTGCAGCGCCGCCGCGTAGCCCGGGTCCTGCGTCGACGGGTAGGGGCTCTTCACCCGCTGCGCCACCGACTCCGGCAGCACGTGCTTGGTCGCGTGCCGCAGGAGGCTCTTCTCGCGGCCGTCGAACGTCTTGAGCGACCACGGCGTGTTGTAGACGTACTCGACCAGCCGGTGGTCGCAGAACGGCACGCGGACCTCCAGGCCCACCGCCATCGACGCGCGGTCCTTGCGGTCGAGCAGCATCCGCACGAAACGGGTCAGGTGCAGGTTGCAGATCGTCCGCATCCGCGCTTCCTTCGCGGACTCGCCGTCGAGGTGGTCGACACCGGCGACCGCCGTCGCGTACTGGTCCGCGACGTAGGTCTCCAGGTTCAGCTTCTGCCGCAGCTCCGCGGTGTAGAGCGACGCGCGCTCGTCCATCATCGAGTTCCGGAACGCCAGCCACGGGAACGTGTCGGCGTTGACGGCCTTCTCGTCGTGGAACCAGCGGTAACCGCCGAACACCTCGTCGGCCGACTCGCCGGACAGGGCCACCGTCGACTCGCCGCGGATCGCCTTGAACAGCAGGTACAGCGACGTGTCCATGTCACCGAGGCCGGCCGGGATGTCGCGGGCCTTCAGCACCGCGCGCCGCACCGCCGGGTCGCTGAGCTCCGCCGGGTTCAGCATGACGTCCTGGTGCGCGGACCCGACCAGGTTCGCGACGTCGCGGATGTAGGGCGAGTCCGCGGTGTCGCGCATCTCGTCCGGCTTGAAGTTCTCTTCCTGGCCGAAGAAGTCGACGGAGAACGTCCGCAGCTGCTCGCCCTGCTCGGCGAGGTGGGGCGCGGCGAGGCCGGTGACGGCGCTGGAGTCCAGGCCGCCGGACAGCAGCACGCAGCGCGGGACGTCCGCGACGAGCTGGCGGTGCACGATGTCGGTCATCAGCTCGCGGACGCGCTCGACCGTGGTCTCCTGGTCGTCCGTGTGCTGCTTGGCGTCGAGCTTCCAGTACGTGCGGGTGCGGATGCCCTCGCGCGTCACGGTGACGATCGTGCCGGGCTGGACCTCCTCCATGCCCTTCCACAGCGACCAGCCGGGGCGCTTGGTGAACGCCATCAGCTCGCGCAGGCCTTCGGTGTCGACGACCTTGCGGGCGAGCGGGTTCTCGAGGATCGCCTTCGGCTCCGACCCGAACAGCACCCCGTCTCGAGTGGGGTAGTAGTAGAACGGCTTGATGCCCATCCGGTCGCGGATCATGATCAGGCGGTCGTCGCGCTCGTCCCAGATCGCGAAGGCGTACATGCCGTTGAGGTGGTCGACGACCGCGTCGCCCCACTGCAGGTAGCCGTGCAGCACCACTTCGGTGTCGCTGTCGGTCTCCCACTTGTGGCCGAGCTTCGTGAGCTCTTCCTTCAGTTCGGTGAAGTTGTAGGCCTCGCCGCTGTAGACCATCGCGACGTCGCCGTTCGGCGTGTGCACCGACATCGGCTGCCGCCCGCCCGGCAGGTCGATGATGGCGAGCCGTCGGTGGCCGAGCGCGACGTGCTCGCGCACCCAGGTGCCGACGCCGTCCGGGCCACGGCAGGCCATGGTCTCCGTCATGGCGTCCACGACGTCCTGCCGGCGCGTGAGGTCGGCGTCGTAGGAAACCCAGCCGGCGATACCGCACATACGGACCCCTCCAAGCTTTTACTTAGCTAGTACAACTATCGGTAACACAGGTGTAACACGGCAGGAACATCTTGTCTGCCCGAATTGCACGTTCCGCGCTCATTCGGTCACGCAGTGTGCCGTGAGTCACTCACGAACCGCGACGGTGCCGTGGCGGAGGCAAACGCTTGCGTGACCGGCGCCACCCGCCATAAAGACGGCGTAAATGCGCATCAGGACGGCGTTAACGCGCCGTCAGCCAGCCTCCGCGGAGGGACGGAACGGCCGCACAGTTGGCCTCGTCCCTGGTCACCAAATCGGTGACCTGTCCTGAGAGGTGCCTAGTGGCCGACTTGCTCTACGCCGTTCTGATGATCGGCATCTTCGTGGTTATCGCGCTGGCCCTGCGTGGCTTGGAGAAGCTGTGAGCGGCGCGGGCACCGTGGCCAACATCGTCGGCGGGCTGCTGGCGCTGGGCCTTCTCGTCTACCTGTTCGTCGCCTTGATCAGGCCGGAGAAATTCTGATGTCCGACACCGCGGCCGGGCTCATCCAGCTCGGTCTCCTCCTCGTCGCCCTCGCCGTGGTTTACAAACCTCTCGGCGACTACATGGCGCGCGTCTTCTCCACCGAGAAGCACCTGAAGCTCGAGAAGGGCCTCTACCGGCTCTTCCGCGTCAACCCGGACTCCGAGCAGCGGTGGCCGACCTACGCCGCCGGCGTGCTCGGCTTCTCGTTCGTCTCGGTCGTCCTGCTCTACCTGCTGCAACGGCTCCAGCCGATCCTGCCGTGGAGCCTCGGCCGCGGTTCGGTGAGTCCCGCCGTCGCGTTCAACACGGCGATCTCGTTCGTCACCAACACGAACTGGCAGTCCTACGTCCCCGAGACGACGATGGGCCACTTCGTGCAGATGGCCGGGCTCACCGTGCAGAACTTCCTGTCCGCGGGCGTCGGCCTGGCCGTCGCCATCGCGCTGACCCGCGGGTTCATCCGCTCGCGCACCGACCGGCTCGGCAACTTCTGGGTGGACCTCACCCGCGGCACCGTCCGCGTCCTGCTGCCGATGGCCTTCGTGTTCGCGCTCGTGCTGATCGCCCTCGGCGTCGTGCAGAGCCTCAAGGCGGGCGTCGCCGTCACCAACCCCGACGGCAGCCAGAGCACCATCGCGCTGGCCCCGGCGGCGAGCCAGGAGGCGATCAAGGAGCTCGGCACCAACGGCGGCGGCATCCTCAACGCCAACTCGGCCCACCCGTTCGAGAACCCCAACGCCTGGACGAACCTGATCGAGCTGTTCCTGATCCTGGTGATCCCGGTCAGCCTGACCCGCACGTTCGGCAGGCTCGTCGGCAAGAACAAGCAGGGTTACGTCCTGCTCGGCGTGATGGGCCTGCTCTGGGCCGCGTCGCTGGCCGTCATCTGGTTCTCCGAGGCCAAGGCGAGCAACCCGGCCGCGCTGGCCGCGGGAGCGAGCATGGAGGGCAAGGAACAGCGGTTCGGCATCTCGAGCACGTCGATCTTCGCCGACACCACCACCGGCACGTCCACGGGCGCGGTCAACGGCGCCCACGACAGCCTCTCCGGGCTCGGCGGCGGCGGTCCGTTGCTGAACATGCTCTACGGCGAGATCTCGCCGGGCGGCGTCGGCACCGGGCTCTACGGCATCCTCGTGATGGCGATCATCGCGATGTTCCTGGCCGGCCTGATGGTCGGGCGGACGCCGGAGTACCTGGGCAAGAAGCTCGGCAAGCGCGAGGTCACCTGCGCGGCGATCTCGATGCTGGCCATGCCGACCGTGGTGCTCCTCGGCGCGGGCATCGCCCTGATGCTGCCGGACACGGCGGGCGCGCTCGGCAACAGCGGCGCGCACGGGCTGTCCGAAATCCTCTACGGCTACGCCTCGACCGGCAACAACAACGGCAGCGCGTTCGGCGGCCTGACCGCGACGAGCGACTGGTTCCAGTCGTCGTTCGGCGTCGCCATGGCGCTCGGCCGGTTCATCCCGATCGTCGCCGTGCTCTGCCTGGCCGGTTCCCTGGCCGCGCAGAGGAAGGTCCCCGAAACCGCGGGGACGCTGCCCACCACCGGGCCGCTGTTCGCCACCATGCTCACCGGCACGGTGGTGCTCGTCGCGGCCCTCACGTTCATCCCGGCGCTCGCGCTCGGGCCCATCGCGGAGGCACTCGCATGACCGTCACCGAAGAACGACCTCAGGTGACCCACGAAGAGCACACCGGTCGCGTCGGCGCGGGCGTGTTCAGCCCCCGCCAGCTCTGGACGTCGCTGCCCGAGGCCGTCAAGAAGCTCAACCCGAAGCACCAGCTCGCCAACCCGGTGATGTTCGTGGTGTGGGTGGGCTCGGCGCTGACCACCGTCTTCGCGATCACCGACCCGAGCGTCTTCACCATCCTGATCGCGATCTGGCTGTGGTTCACGGTCATCTTCGCGAACCTCGCCGAAGCCGTCGCCGAAGGGCGCGGCAAGGCGCAGGCGGAAAGCCTGCGGCGGTCGAAGAAGGAGACCGTCGCGCGGCGGCTCACCGAGACCGGGGAGGAGCAAGTTCCAGGCGCCGAGCTGAAGGTCGGCGACCTCGTGGTCGTCGAGGCCGGCCAGGTGATCCCGGGTGACGGCGACGTCGTCGAAGGCATCGCGACCGTCGACGAGTCGGCCATCACCGGCGAGTCCGCGCCGGTCATCCGCGAGTCGGGTGGTGACCGCAGCGCCGTCACCGGCGGCACGACCGTGCTGAGCGACCGGGTCGTCGTGAAGATCACGACCAAGCCGGGTGAGTCCTTTGTGGACCGCATGATCGCGTTGGTGGAAGGAGCTTCCCGGCAGAAGACGCCGAACGAGATCGCGCTGACCATCCTGCTGGCCACGCTGACCATCATCTTCCTGCTCGCCGTCGTGGCGCTGCAGCCGATGGCCGGCTACTCCGGGTCCGAGCAGTCGGTGATCGTGCTGACGGCGTTGCTGGTCTGCCTGATCCCGACGACGATCGGCGCCCTGCTGAGCGCCATCGGCATCGCCGGGATGGACCGGCTGGTGCAGCGCAACGTCCTCGCGACGTCCGGCCGCGCGGTCGAGGCCGCGGGCGACGTCTCGACGCTGCTGCTCGACAAGACCGGCACCATCACCTTCGGCAACCGCCGGGCCACCGAGCTGATCCCGGTGGGATCCTCCACTCCGGACGAACTCGCGCGGGCCGCGAGGCTGGCCAGCCTCGCCGACGAAACGCCCGAAGGACGCAGCGTCGTCGAGCTGACCGCGGCCTACGCGGGTGACGACGTGCACGGCGAGTTCGTCCCCTTCACCGCGCAGACCCGGATGAGCGGGCTCGACGTCGGTGACCGGCGGATCCGCAAGGGCGCGGCGAGCGCCGTGCGCGCGTGGGTGCGCGACAACGGCGGGCAGTTCCCCGACGAGACCGAGCGGGTGGTCGACGAGATCAGTGCCCAGGGCGGCACCCCGCTGGTGGTCGCCGAGGACACCGTGGTGCGCGGCGTGATCCGGCTGTCCGACGTCGTCAAGCCGGGCATGAAGGAGCGCTTCAAGGAACTGCGGGCGATGGGCATCAAGACGGTGATGATCACCGGCGACAACCCGCTCACCGCCAAGGCCATCGCGGCGGACGCGGGCGTCGACGACTACCTCGCCGAGGCCAAGCCCGAAGACAAGATGGCGCTCATCAAGAAGGAGCAGGAGGGCGGGCGCCTGGTCGCGATGACCGGCGACGGCACCAACGACGCGCCCGCGCTCGCGCAGTCCGACGTCGGCGTCGCGATGAACACCGGCACGTCGGCCGCGAAGGAGGCCGGCAACATGGTCGACCTCGACAGCGACCCGACGAAGCTGATCGAGATCGTCGAGATCGGCAAGCAGCTGCTGATCACGCGCGGCGCGCTGACGACGTTCAGCGTGGCGAACGACCTCGCGAAGTACTTCGCGATCCTGCCGGCGATGTTCACCGGCATCTTCGCCCAGCTCGGCGCGCTGAACATCATGCACTTGGCCACCCCGAAGTCGGCGATCCTTTCCGCGGTCATCTTCAACGCGCTGATCATCGTCGTGCTGATCCCGCTGGCCCTGCGCGGCGTGCGGTACAAGCCGTCGTCGGCCTCGGCCCTGCTGCGCCGCAACCTGCTCGTCTACGGCCTCGGCGGCATCGTCAGCCCCTTCCTCGGGATCTGGCTGATCGACCTGCTCGTGCGCCTCATCCCTGGAATCGGGTGAACTCGTGAACACTCTCGTCAAGCAGACCTGGGCCGGCCTGCGCGTCCTCATCGTGCTGACCGTCCTGCTCGGGGTGATCTACCCCCTGGCCGTGTGGGCGATCGCCCGCATCCCCGGGCTGGAGGGCAACGCCGAAGGCTCGATCGTCACGCAGAACGGCCAGGCCGTCGGGTCGTCGCTGATCGGCGTCGACCCGGTGCCCGCCGACCCGGCGAAGGACCCGTGGTTCCACAACCGGCCCTCGGCCCTTGCGAAGGACGCGCTCGGCCCCGGCGACCCGTCGACGTCCGGCGCGTCCAACAAGGGCCCGTACAACGAGGACCTCGTCAAGACCATCGGCGAGCGCAAGGACGCCATCGCGAAGCGGGAAGGCGTGTCACCCGATCAGGTACCGCCGGACGCGGTGACGGCGTCCGGTTCCGGGCTCGACCCGGCGATCAGCGTCGCCTACGCCGACCTCCAGATCGCCCGCGTGGCCCGGGTGACGGGGTTGCCGGCGGACCGGGTGAAGCAACTCGTCGAGGCGAACACGTCGGGCGCCGGGATCGGCGTCCCCGGGGTGGATGTGCTCCAGCTCAACTTGGCCGTGCAAGGTGCGGCCGGAGGGGCACACTGACAGCGTGACCAGTACGAAGAAGCCGCGCCGGGGGGAGCTGAGGATCTACCTCGGCGCGGCTCCGGGCGTCGGCAAGACCTTCGCCATGCTCGGCGAGGCGCGCCGCCGGCTCGACCGCGGCACCGACGTCGTCGCCGGGCTCGTGGAGACGCACGGCCGTGAGAAGACCGCGGTCCTGCTCGAAGACCTCGAGATCGTGCCGCGCCGGCACGCCGTGCACCGCGGCCGCGCCTTCGAGGAGATGGACGTCGACGCCATCCTCGCCCGCGCGCCCGAGGTCGCCGTCGTCGACGAACTGGCGCACACCAACGTGCCGGGCTCGCGCAACGCCAAGCGCTGGCAGGACGTCGAGGAACTGTTGGATGCCGGCATCGACGTCCTGTCCACGGTCAACGTGCAGCACCTGCAGAGCCTCAACGACGTCGTCGAGCGCATCACCGGCGTCACCCAGCAGGAGACCGTGCCCGACGAGGTCGTCCGCCGCGCGGAGCAGCTGGAGCTGGTCGACATCACGCCCGAGGCGTTGCGGCGGCGCCTCGCGCACGGCAACGTCTACCCGGCCGAGCGGATCGACGCCGCGCTCGGCAACTACTTCCGCCCCGGCAACCTCACCGCGCTGCGCGAGCTGGCGCTGCTCTGGGTGGCCGACCAGGTCGACGTCGCGCTGCAGCGCTACCGCGCCGAGCAGCAGATCACCGACACGTGGGAGACGCGCGAACGCGTCGTCGTCTCCATCACCGGCGGCCCGGAGAGCGAGACGCTGATCCGCCGCGCCAGCCGGATCGCCACCCGCGCCGGCGCCGAGCTGCAGGTGCTGCACATCCTGCGTGGTGACGGCCTGTCCGGGCTCGGCCCGACCGCGATCGCCCGCTGCCGCACCTTGGCCGAGGAGGTCGGCGCGACGTTCCACACCGTCGTCGGCGACGACGTCCCGACCGCGCTGCTCGACTTCGCCCGCGGCGTCAACGCGACCCAGCTGGTGATCGGCACCTCGCGGCGGTCCCGCGTGGCGCGGCTGTTCGACGAGGGCATCGGCGCCACCGTGGTCAGCCGGTCCGGGCCCATCGACGTCCACATGGTCACCCACGCCGAGGCCGGCGGGCGGCTGCGGGCCCGGCTCGGCGCGAGCCCGCTGGGGCTCTCGCGGCTGGTCGCGGGCTGGGTGCTGAGCGTCGTGCTGCCGGTGCTGGTGACGGTCATCGGGCTGTTCGTGCCCGCCGGGCTCGACTTCGCCACGGACGTGATTTCGTACGTGCTGGCCACGGTCGTCGTCGCGCTGGTCGGCGGCCTGGGCCCGGCGCTGGTCGCGGCCGTGCTCGGCGCCGGGCTGCTCAACTTCTTCTTCACGCCGCCGCTGTACACGCTGAACGTGCACACGCCGCAGAACCTCGTGACGCTGATCGCGATGGTCGTGGTCGCGGTGCTGGTCGCGCTGGTCGTCGACGCGGCTGCGCGCCGGGCGACGCAGGCGGCGCGGGCGCGGACCGAGGCGGCGCTGCTCGCGTCCTACGCGCGGACGGTGCTGACCCACGCGAACCCGATCGAGCGGCTGCTGGAGAAGGTCCGCGAGAACTTCGCGCTGACTTCCGTGACGCTGCTGGAAAAGCGCGAAGGCGAGTGGCACGGCGTCGCGACGGCGGGGGAGCACCCGTGCGCCGACCCGGACGAGGCCGACGTCGACATCGCGGTCACCGCCGACGTCCACCTCACGTTGCGGGGGCGCGCGCTGCCGGCGGCCGACCGCCGGGTGCTGGAAGCCGTCGCGGGACAGGCGCTGCTTTCGCTGCGGCAGCAGCGCAGTGCCGACGCCGCGGCGAAAGCCGAGCGCAAGGCCGAGGCCACCGAGCTGCGCACGACGCTGCTTTCGGCGGTCGGGCACGACCTGCGGACGCCGCTGACGTCGATCAAGGCGTCCATCGGCAGCCTGCGCGCGCCCGACCT
Organism: Amycolatopsis sp. NBC_00355; assembly: GCF_036104975.1. Taxonomy (GTDB): domain Bacteria; phylum Actinomycetota; class Actinomycetes; order Mycobacteriales; family Pseudonocardiaceae; genus Amycolatopsis. Next base: position 8,815,564 of record NZ_CP107982.1, read on the forward strand.
GCACCTGTCCGATGAGGACACCGCGGAACTGATGGAGGCCATCGAGCTGTCCGCCGACCGGCTGGCCGGCCTGATCGACAACCTGCTGGATTCGTCGCGGCTGGCCACCGGCGCGGTGGTGCCGCACCTGCGTCCGGTGGGCTACGACGAGGTCGTCGCGCACGCTCTGTCCAATGTGGACTCCTCGGACGCGGTGGTCGTCGCGGTCGACGACCAGCTGCCGTCGGTGCTCGCGGATCCCGGGTTGCTGGAACGGGTGGTGGCGAACGTCCTCGACAACGCGCTGCGGCACGGCGGGGGCCGGGTGTCGGCCCGCGCGAGCGCGCACTCCGGCCACGTCGAGCTGCGGATCGTCGACCACGGCAAGGGACTGCGCAAGGGGACGGCGGATTCGGCGTTCGCGCCGTTCCAGCGGCTCGGCGGCGACCGGGACGCGACGCCCGGCGTCGGGCTCGGGCTGTCGGTGGCGAAGGGGTTCACCGAGGCGATGGGCGGCACGATCCGCGCCGAGGACACCCCGGGCGGCGGGCTCACGATCGTCGTCTCGCTGCCCGCGGAAAGTGTCATGTACCGGGAAGGGGTCCGATGAGCGACATCGCTGCCACCGTGCTGGTGGTGGACGACGAGCCGCAGATCGTGCGCGCGTTGCGGATCAACCTCACCGCGCGCGGCTACAAGGTGATCACCGCGCACGACGGCACCGCCGCGCTCAAGGCCGTCGCCGAGACGAAACCCGACGTCGTCGTGCTCGACCTCGGCCTGCCCGACCTCGACGGCACCGAGGTGATCGCCGGCCTGCGCGGCTGGACGACGGTCCCGATCATCGTCCTGTCCGCCCGCGGCGACTCGGCCGACAAGGTCCAGGCCCTCGACGCGGGCGCGGACGACTACGTCACCAAGCCGTTCGGCATGGACGAGCTGCTCGCGCGCCTGCGCGCCGCGGTGCGCCGCTCGGCGGTCGCCGGCGCCGACGACGTGGACGCGGTGGTGGAGACGTCGTCGTTCAGCATCGACCTGGCGGCCAAGAAGGTCCGCCGCCACGACGGGGTCGAGGTCCACCTGACCAAGACCGAGTGGGGCGTGCTGGAGCTGCTGGTCCGCAACCGCGGCCGGCTGGTGGCGCAGAAGCAGCTGCTGCACGAGGTGTGGGGGCCGTCGTACGAGACGGAGTCCCACTACCTGCGGGTCTACCTGGCCCAGCTGCGGCGCAAGCTGGAGCCGGAACCCTCGCGCCCGCGCCACCTGCTGACCGAGCCGGGCATGGGCTACCGCTTCGAAGCCTGACGCCGAGGTCGTGAGGGCTCGGGAAAGGTGACCTCCGGCCGGCGCAGCGAGGCGAGCCGTGCGTGCGGGGCCGGAAACCCCGAAGGCCACCGCCGCGGCGGTGGCCTTCGGTGACTTCGCGCTTACTTGGTCGTCGGCGACGTCCCGGTCGTGCTGATCGACGGCGCGCCCGACGAGCTGCCGCCGCCACCGGCCGGCGTGGTCGTGTCGGTCGGCGGGTCCGTCCGCGGTGACGTCGTCGTGGTCGGCGGCGGCGTGGTCGTGGTGGGCGGCGGCGGGGTCGTCTTCGGCGTCGTCGCCGGAGGCGCCGAGCTGTGCGGACCACCGCCCGGCGGGGGCGTGTACGGGGGCGGCGGGGCCTGGGTGACGACCGTGGTGGTCGTCTTGCCGTCCGGGCTGACCGACACCACCGTGGTCGGCGCGCTCGACGAGGGCGTGTCCGTCGGCGACGGCGGGCCGCCGAGGGTGGACGGGCCGCCCGGGGTCGGGGTGCCCGGGATCGTCTGGACGCCCGCGGGCGAGGTGCCCTGGCCACCCGGGGCGCCGGTGCCGCCCGCGGTGGTCGCGGGGACCGGTCCGGCGAGCTCGGCGACGGCGGCGAACGCCGTCGCGACCACCAGGCCCGCGACCCCGAGCACGACGTACCCGGCGCGGTTCGGTTTGCTGCTCTTCGGCGGCGCGGTGGTGTCGATCCTGGTGATGCGTGAGCTCGAATCCGACCCGTCGGGGCGGGGCATAGAGGCTCCTAGAAGATCGGGGAAGCTTCGAAACCTGCGGCTCGAGGTCGTCAAACGATCACTGCTTGCCCGAGCGGGGGAACCCGGGAGGGCGACCTCGGCGGGGAGATTATCACCGTCAGTGCCGCATTCGCCCAGGTAGGGAGCCTGCGTGATCACTGTGCGCAGTCAAACTGTCCGGAAAGGATGAACGCGTGAGTGAGGGACAAACGAACACCAGGATGACGGCGTGGGTCCGCGGTCGAGTCCAGGGTGTCGGTTTCCGCTGGTGGACGCGCAGCCGTGCGCTCGAGCTCGGTCTCGTCGGCAGTGCCCGCAACATGCCCGACGGTCGTGTCGAGGTCATAGCGGAGGGTGATCGCGACCACTGTGAGCGGCTGTTGGCGGCCCTTCGGTCCGGCGAATCACCCGGAAGTGTGGAGACCGTCGTCGAGCGCTGGTCCGACCCGAAAGGGGGGCTCAGCGGGTTCTTCGAGCGGTAACTCGAGCCTTGGTACTTCCGGGGCGGGTGTGGCGCACGAGGTTGCCGATGCCGATCACGCTGTGCTAAGGCGCGCCGGAGAGGGGGCGCGTCCGGCGGTCCGAGGACACCCCCAGGTAGCCTGGGACGATTGAAACGCCCGTACCGGCAGCCAGAGGGGTCAGCACCCAGTGCACCTGAAAAGCCTGACGCTCAAGGGCTTCAAGTCCTTCGCCTCGGCCACCACGCTGCGCTTCGAGCCGGGCATCACCTGCGTGGTCGGCCCGAACGGCTCCGGCAAGTCGAACGTGCTGGACGCGCTGCGCTGGGTCATGGGCACCCAGGGCGCCAAGGACCTGCGCGGCGGCAAGATGGAGGACGTCATCTTCGCCGGCACCGCGGGCCGCGCCCCGCTCGGCCGCGCCGAGGTCACGCTGACCATCGACAACGCCGACGGCGCCCTCCCGATCGAGTACGGCGAGGTGTCGATCACCCGCCGGATGTTCCGCGACGGCGCCAGCGAGTACGAGATCAACGGCGACCGCTGCCGCCTGATGGACGTCCAGGAGCTGCTGTCGGACTCCGGTATCGGCCGCGAGATGCACGTCATCGTCGGGCAGGGCCAGCTCTCGGCGATCCTCGAGTCCAAGCCCGAAGAGCGCCGCGCCTTCATCGAAGAGGCCGCCGGCGTCCTCAAGCACCGCAAGCGCAAGGAACAGACCCTGCGCAAGCTGGCCAACATGCAGGGCAACCTCGACCGCCTCGGCGACCTCACCACCGAGCTGCGCCGCCAGCTCAAGCCGCTGGGCAAGCAGGCCGAGATCGCCCGCAAGGCCCAGTTCGTGCAGTCCGAGCTGCGCGACTCCCGCCTGCGCCTGCTCGCCGACGACCTGGTCACCCAGCGCGGTTCGATCGAGCGTGAAGAGGCCGACGAAAAGGTCGCGCGCCAGCGTCGCGCCGAGGTCGAGCAGACCCTCGAGATCGTCTCCGCCGAGGAGACCGAGCTGGAGTCGTCGCTCGCCGAGGACGCGCCGCTGCTGCAGACCGCCCAGGAGACCTGGTACAAGCTGTCCGCGCTGGCCGAGCGGCTGCGCGGCACCGTCCGCCTGGCCATCGAGCGGCAGCGGCACCTCTCGGCCGACGTCGCCGCGCACACCGGCGGCCGCGACCCCGAAGAGCTGCTCGAAGAAGCCGAGCGCGTCGCCGAGCAGGAGGAAGAGCTCAACGAGGCCGTCATGGAGGCCCGGGAGCTGCTCGCCCAGACCGTGCTGCGGCGCGAAGACCTCGAACAGCGCGTCCAGGCCGCCGAGCGCGCGCACTGGGCCGCCGTCCGCGCCATCGCCGACCGCCGCGAGGGCATGGCCAAGCTGACCGGCCAGGTCGAGGCGCTGCGCAGCAAGAACGGCGCCACCACCGACGAGATCGACCGGCTCAGCGTCTCCATCGAAGAGTCCGCCGAGCGCGCCGAACTCGCCGTCGAGGAACTCGAAGAGGCCAAGGCCGAGGGCGGTGTCGAGGAGTCCGACGACTCCGGGCTGATGGCCCACCACGACCGCGCGGTCGAGGCCAACAACGCCGCCAAGGCGCGCGTCGAAGAGCTGGTCAAGGCCGAACGCACCGCCGAGCGCGAGATCGCGTCGGAGAAGGCCCGCGTCGAGGCGCTGTCCATGGGGCTCAAGCGCAAGGACGGCGCGGGCGCGCTGCTCGGCGCGTCCCACGAGCTGCCGGGCCTGCTCGGCTCGGTCGCCGCGCTGCTGACCGTCGAGCCCGGCCACGAGGTCGCGCTGGCCGCGGCGCTCGGCCCGGTGGCCGACGCGGTCGCCGTCAACGGCGGCGAAGACGCCCTGCGCGCGCTGAAGTACTTGAAGGACACGGACAACGGCCGCGCCGGCATCGTGCTCGGCGCGCCCGAGTCCACTGTGGACACCTACGCGTGGCCCGCGCTGCCGGACGGCGCGCGCTGGGCCCGCGAGGTCGTCTCCGCGCCGGCCCAGCTGCGGCCCGCCGTCGAGCAGGCGCTCGACAAGCTCGCCCTGGTCCGCGACCTCGAGTCGGCCCGGCACCTGGTCGCCGCGCACCCGGACGTCCGCGCGGTCACCGCCGAGGGTGACGTCTTCGGCGCCCGCTGGGCGATCGGCGGCTCCGGCGCCCGGGAGAGCGTGATCGAGGTCCAGGCCGCCGTCGACGAGGCCGGGGTGCGGTTGCGCACGGCCGAACGCCAGCTGGAGCAGTACGCGGCCGAGCTGGAAGGCGCCCGCGCCGAGCAGCAGGCGCGCCGTGAAGAGGTCTCCCAGGCCAAGGACGCCCTCGGCGACGCCAAGGTGCGCAAGGCCCGCTCCTCGGAGCGGCTCAACCGGCTGCAGCAGGCCGCCCGCGCCGCCCAGGCCGAGGTCGAACGCCTCACCGGGCAGCGCGCGAAGGTCGAACACAGCCGCATCCAGGCTCTCGCGCAGCTCGCCGAGCTGGAGGAACGGCTCGCCGCCGTCGCCGAGCAGCCCGTCGAGGACGACCCGGACACCGCCGAGCGCGACCAGGCCGTCGAAGAGCTGGCCGTCGTCCGGCAGGAGGAGATGGAGGCGCGGCTCGCGCAGCGCACCGCCGAGGAGCGGGCGCGCAGCATCGCGGGCCGGGCCGAAGGCCTCCGCCGCGCCGCGCACGCCGAGCAGCAGGCCCGGGAACGAGCCGAGCGCGCGGCCGCGGCCCGCAAGCACGGCGCGCGGATCGCCGACGCCGTCGTCAACGGCGGTGAGATCGCGCTCGAGCGCATCGAGCGCTCGGTCCAGCGCGCGGCCACCGAACGCGACCAGGTCCAGTCCCGGCGTCAGAGCCGCGAATCCGCGCTGACCGGCGTCCGCGCCAAGGTCCGCGAGCTCACCGGCGAGCTGGAGAAGCTGACCGACGCCGTCCACCGCGACGAGGTCCAGCGCGCCGAGCAGCGGCTGCGGCTGGAGACCCTGGAAGCCAAGATCGCCGAGGACTTCGGCATCGGCCTCACCGACCTGGTCCAGGAGTACGGCCCGGACGTCCCGGTGCCGCCGAGCGCGGGCGAGATGGCCGAGTACGAGGCGGCCAAGGACCGCGGCGAGGACGTCACCGCACCGCCGCCGATGCCGTTCGACCGCGACACCCAGGCCCGTCGCGCCAAGCGCGCCGAGAAGGACCTTTCCCTGCTGGGCAAGGTGAACCCGCTCGCCCTGGAGGAGTTCGCGGCGCTGGAGGAGCGGTACAAGTTCCTCTCCACGCAGCTCGAGGACCTCAAGGACACCCGCAAGGACCTCGAAGCGGTGATCAAGCAGGTCGACGAGAAGATCCTCGAGGTCTTCGCCGGCGCGTACGCGGACGTCGCCCGCGAGTTCGAGACGGTGTTCAGCGTGCTGTTCCCGGGCGGCGAGGGCCGGATGGTCCTCACCCAGCCGGACGACCTGCTCGCCACCGGCGTCGACGTCGAAGCGCGCCCGCCGGGCAAGAAGGTCAAGCGGCTGTCGCTGCTCTCGGGCGGCGAGAAGTCGCTGGTCGCGGTGGGCATGCTGGTCGCGATCTTCCGCGCGCGGCCCTCACCCTTCTACGTCATGGACGAGGTCGAGGCGGCGCTGGACGACACCAACATGCGCCGGCTCATCGGGCTGCTGGAGCAGCTGCGCGACTCGTCCCAGCTGATCATCATCACCCACCAGAAGCCGACGATGGAAATCGCCGACGCGCTCTACGGCGTGAGCATGCAGGGCGACGGCATCACGAAGGTGATCTCGCAGCGCCTGCGCACGGCCGACGACGAACCGGTCGCGGTCGGCTAGCGCTCAGCGCAGGTCGTCTTCGCGCGGCGCGGGCCGGTCTTCGCCGCGGACACGCGGCTCGTAGGTGCTCAGGTCGTTGCCGACGCTGCCGGCGTCGTCCAGCCGCGGCCGGCGCCCGCTGGGCCGGAGCATGCCGCCCTTGCCGCCGCGCTTGCGGTCGAGCCGGTCCACGACCAGGCCGATGACGAGCAGCACGGCCAGGACCACGCCGATACCGATGAAGAACCCCATGCGAAACCCCCTGTCCCCGCACCGCGTTTACGGTGGAGCGGGAACAGGGGGCCGCGTTGTCTTACTGGGCCACCCAGAAGGCGTAGTCGGCCGTGTAGTGGACCGCGGTCTGTGCGCCGTCCGTGCACGCCCCGGCCGGCGCGACGCCGCCGCGGGTGTTCAGGCGCTGGATGTAGGTGACCTTGCCGAACACCCCGGTGCCGCTGTTGAGGTTCGCCTTGAGGAGCAGCTCCGGGATCGCGCCGTCACGCGGCGAGTTCGCCACCGCGGCCGCGCCGACCGTGCTTCCGTCCACAGTGGATGTCCATACCGGACCCTTGCTGTGGATGGCCACCGGCTGACCGTGTTTCGACAGCACGGCCGCGGGCTGGATCAGCGCCCAGGCGCCGTTCGTGCAGCCGTAGATCTGGACGCCGTCACCGGAGTACGTGGCGAGCGGCCGGTTGCCGTCCGGGACCTGGATCGCCACCGGGACCTTCGGGGTCGCGGTGGCGGCCGAAGCCGTCGCCGCGCCGCCGAGTGCCAGCGAGCCGACCGCGAGCGCAACCAAAATCCTTTTCATGTTCCCACCTTCGTATCCTCCCGCCGCTTCCCGGCGGGCTCCCGTTGACCAACACGGACGCCCGCCGGAACCGGTTCAGAAGAATCAGGCGGAAGTGACTTCTCGCTTGTCTTCGCCCACGGCGTTCGCCTCGGCCGCCTTCGGGTCGGGCGTGCGGTGCCGCAGTGAGAGCAACCCGCCGACGACCAGCGTGATCACCACGCCCAGCAGCGTGTACCAGGGATAAGCGAGCGCGACGCGGTCCCCGGCCGCCTTGCTGAAGTCGACGCCGATCAGGCCGCCGGTCTTCGCGCTGAACTTCAGGCCGAGGATCACGAACGCCATCACCAGGACCGTCGCGACGAACGCGACGATCGCGTCCACCTGCCGGGCCTTCTTGATCAGCAGGCCGAGCAGGAACGCCCCGAGCAGCGCGCCGTAGGTGTAGCCGGTGATCGCCAGGCCGAGTTCGATCACCGAGTTCTTCGTGGTGGAGAACAGCGACGCGAACACGGCGAACACGACGGCCCAGATCAGGGTCCACATGCGACCGTGCTTGAGCAGCTTCGAGTCTTCGGGCGCCTTCTTGGTGAAGCGCTGGTAGAGGTCGGCCACCGTCGACGTCGAGAGCGCGTTGAGCGCCGACGCGAGCGCGCCCATGGTCGACGCGAGCACACCGGCGATGAGCAGGCCCGAAACGCCGACCGGCAGGTCGTCGATGATGAACTTCGAGAACACGTCGTCCGGGCTCTGCAGGCCGAGCTGCGCGACCGACTTGCGGCCGTTGAACACCCACAGCATCGCCCCGACCAGCAGGAACAGCGCGAACTGGATCGTCACGATGATGCCACTGCCGATCAGCGCCTTCTGGCCGTCGCGCAGGCTGCGCGTGGCCATCAGCCGCTGCGCGATCAGCTGGTCCGCGCCGTGCGAGGCCATCGACAGCGCCGCGCCGCCGAGCACCGCCGTCACGAAGGCGTACGGGCTGGTCAGCAGGTTCTTCGTGAAGTCGACGAGCATGAACTTGCCGTCCGCCGACGCCTGGGCCGTCCAGTCGCCCGGCAGCTTGTTCAGCAGCACGATCGCCGCCACCGCGGCGCCGCCCAGGTACAGGGTCAGCTGGATGACGTCGACCCAGACGACCGCCTTGATCCCGCCGATGTAGGCGTAGATCAGGGTCAGCGCGGTCAGGATCACCACGATCACCCAGTAGTCCAGGTGGATGTTGTAGTGCCCCAGGATCACCTTGATCGGGATCGCGCCGGCGAACAGCCGGACGCCCTCGGCGAGCAGCCTCGTGACCACGAACGTCACCGACGCGGTGCCCTGCAGCCCCGAACCGAACCGCTTGCCCAGGAAGGCGTACGCGCTCACGAGGTTGCCGCGGAAGTACCGCGGCAGCAGCACGAACGCGGCGATGACCCGGCCGATGATGTACCCGAAGGCCAGCTGCAGGAACAGGAACGCGTTGCCGAACACCAGGCCCGGCGTGCTGATCACGGTCAGCGTCGACGTCTCGGTGGCCACCACGGACAGCATCACCGCGCCCCACGGCAGGCTGCGCTCGCCGACGAAGTAGTCGGCGGCCGACCGTTGCTTCCGCCCGACCAGTACGCCTATCAGCGGCATCGCCGCCAGATAGACCACGATGATGGCCAGATCGACACCCCGCATGGACTTCTCCTACTCCTCATCCGGCCTTCTCCGCGACGCGCAACCGCGTCACGGCGCCCCCCAGCGGGGCAGGAAGGGTCAAGGGCCCGGCACCCGGGACGAGCGCGCCGAGCAGACGCGGTCCCCGCGCACCGGTCGCCGACGGCACCGTACCGGGCACGCCGCACCAGGTGAGCCAGCCCAGCAGCGCCGTCAGGTACGCCTCTTTGCCGGCGCCCGGCAGGCCGAGGTCGTCGCTGGTCTTGAGCACGGCGGACGGCAGGTTCCGGGCCAGCGCCGTCATCACGGCCGGGTTGGCGACGCCGCCGCCGGACGCGATCACCGTCGTCACGCCGTGGTGGTGGCACTGTTCGGCGACGGAGACGGCGGTGAGTTCGGTGAGCGTCGCGAGCAGGTCGGCTGCGGTGACCGGCGGCAGGCCGTCGAGGGCGGCGTCGAGGTAGGCCGCGTTGAAGTACTCCTTGCCGGTGGACTTCGGCGCCGGGGCGGCGAAGTACGGGTCGGCGAGCAGCCGTACGAGCAGATCGGCGCGCACCGAACCGCTCAGCGCGAGCCGCCCGTCGAGGTCGCTGCGGCTGCCGGTGACGCGGTGGGCGGCGAGGTCGAGCAGCGCGTTGGCGGGCCCGGTGTCGTAGGCGATCGCCGGTGCGCCCGCGGTGACGACGGTGATGTTCGCGATCCCGCCCAGGTTGAGCGCGGCGACCGGGCGGCCGGCGTCCTCGGCCAGGCCGCGCAGCCAGAGCTGGTCGAAGGTGCTGGCCAGGGGCGCGCCGTGGCCGCCCGCGGCGACGTCCCGGGCGCGAAGGTCGGCGAGCACCGGCAGCCCGGTGCGTTCGGCGATCCACGCGGGCTGGCCGAGCTGCAGGGTGCCGCGGACGTTGCCGTCCTCCACCCAGTGGAACACCGTCTGGCCCAGCGAGGCGACGATGTCGGCGGTGCCGCCGGCCAGCTCGACGGCCCCGCGCAGAGCGGCGTCGGCGAACGCCTGGCCGACGCCGGTGTCGAGCCGCGTCAGCTCGCCGGCGGTGCACGGGTTCGGCGGCAGCGCGGCGAGCAGACCCTCGCGCAGCGGCTCGGGGTAGGGGACGTCGAGCTCGCCGAGCGGCGTCAGCACCACGGTGTCCTCTTCGGCGTGCAGGTCGGCCGCGGCGACGTCGATGCCGTCGACCGACGTGCCGGAAATCAACCCGATCACCCGGAAGCCGTGACTGACGCGTTTCCCCATCCGGAGGGGTTTAGTGCAGCGTTGCCTGTGACGCAACCCACCTCGTGAAGTCTTGGCCCAATCGGGATGTACGTCGTTACGAATTGCCTGCGTGGACGGCGGGTCCGCGGTGATCGGCGGCGAATGAAAGGATGGTGCGGTGTCGAGCTCCTGGTTCCTGTTCGTAGTCCTCGCCGTCGTCGTGCTGGTCGCCTTGCTGGTGACCGGCCTGCTGATCGCGCGCAAGCGCCGCATCAGCCTGGACGCCCAGCGTGAGTTCGAGGCGAAACCGAAGGGCGGCAGCTACGCGGCCAGCGGGGGCATCGCGCTCGCGCCCGGCGGCGAGGCTCCCGAGGTCGGGGAGCCGGCCGAGCACCCCGTCGAGGACCGCCCGGAGACCGACGGCCAGCCCGCCGTCGGCGACGACGCCGCGGTCCCGCGCGACTCGGCCCAGCGCACGGTCCGCGACGTCACACTGCCGGACGCCACGCTGCCGGACGCCACGCTGCCGGACGCCACGCTGCCGGACACCGAAGTCGTCGAGCCGGCGGCCGTCACCGAGGAGATCGACCCCGCGGCCGGCCGGCTGGAGCGGCTGCGCGGGCGGCTCACGAAGTCCCGGTCGATGTTCGGGCAGAGCCTGCTGGGCCTGCTCGGCGCCGGCGACCTCGACGAAGACTCCTGGCAGGACGTCGAGGACACGCTGCTGATGGCCGACCTGGGCGCGGCGACCACGAACCACATCGTCGAGCGGCTGCGCGACGAGCTGTCCCGGCGCGCGGTGCGGAACTCGGCCGAGGCCCGCGAGGTGCTGCACGAGGTGCTGACGGCGGAGCTGTCCACCGACGGCCACCGCGCGGTGCGCGCGCTGCCGCACACCGTCGACGGGCGGAAGCAGCCCGCGGTGGTGCTGGTCGCGGGCGTCAACGGCACGGGCAAGACGACCACCACGGGCAAGCTCGCGCGGGTGCTCGTCGCCCAGGGCGCCACGGTGGTGCTGGGCGCGGCGGACACGTTCCGCGCGGCGGCGGCCGACCAGCTGCAGACGTGGGCCGAACGCGTCGGCGCGGAGGTCGTGCGCGGCAAGGAAGGCGCGGACCCGGCTGCGGTCGCGTTCGACGCGGTGAAGCGCGGCGTGGACACGGGCGTGGACGCGGTCCTGATCGACACGGCGGGCCGCCTGCACACCAAGACCGGTCTGATGGACGAGCTGGGCAAGGTCAAGCGCGTCGTCGAGAAGCAGGCGAAGGTCGACGAGGTCCTGCTGGTCCTGGACGCGACCACGGGCCAGAACGGCCTGATGCAGGCGCGGGTGTTCGCCGAGGTCATCGACGTCACGGGCATCGTGCTGACCAAGCTGGACGGCACGGCCAAGGGCGGCATCGTGTTCCAGGTCCAGCGCGAGCTGGGCGTCCCGGTCAAGCTGGTCGGGCTGGGCGAGGGGCCGGACGACCTGGCGCCCTTCGAGCCGGGCGCCTTCGTGGACGCCCTGCTCGGCTAGACGATGGGCAGGCCGGTCGACCGGTGGTAAAGGGTCCGGCCTCGCCGGACTCGGGGCCCGCGGCGTCAGGCGGCGGCGGCAGAAACGCGCTGGTGCCGTCCGGCTTGCGCAGCCCCACTTCTCCAGCAGCCGGGCGAGTGACAAGCCACGAGACCGCCGCTTGCTACGGCTAAAGCCGTGACGGCGGCAGCCGGAACAGCGGCGTGCCGTCCGCCTTGCGCAGCCCCAGCTGCAGCAGCATCGGCGCCGTCGGGTGGTGGGCCGGGATCACGAGGGGCGACGTCTTGCGGGCGGTGACCGTCAGCCGGGACCAGCCGATGCCCTGCAGCGTCTGACCGGATCGCTTGCGCGCCGACGGGTCGACGATCATCGCCGCGCCGAAGTAGTCGCCGCCCGGCAGGTTCACGCGGGTCGTGTGGCCGAGCATGACCGAGAAGACCGTGCCCGTGCGGCTGCCGTCTTCCTGCAGGGTGAGGATCACCGGCGTGCGGGTCCGGATCGTCAGCTGGTGCCGCACGGAGATCTCGACCGTCCCCGGCACCGAGCCGCCCGGGCGTGGCGGCCAGGCGGGCGGCAGCGGCGGCCCGGCGAGCGCGCGATCGACGAGCCGGTCGAGCAGATTCGAAGCGGCGCCCTGAGCGAGCCAGGCGAGCGCGCCGCCGGTATGGGAGTCCATGCCGTCCTTCCGCGGAAAATCGGATGACGGGCGGGTGCGCGCCGACGCAGAATCCGGGTATGCCCGGTTGACGCGCTTCCGCTCGTGCCCCTCCTCGTGACAGACGTCCCAAAGCCGTCATTCACCACGAGAGAGGACCGAAGCATGCCCATCATCCACGGTGCGCGGGTACTTTTGCGTACCATTTCGGCAAAAGACCGCGCCCGCGTCCGCGAAATCCTCGCCACCCCGGAGGTCGCCCGCTGGTGGGGCGACGCGGCCCACGAGGTCGACGGCCTGTACGAGGTCGAAGCCGGCTACACCTGCTACGTGATCGAACTGGACGGCCTGGTCGTCGGGATCATCCAGAGCTGCGAGGAGCTGGACCCGCAATACCACCACGCCGGGATCGACATCTCCGTGCACCCGGACTTCCACGGCCGCGGCGTCGGTACGGACGCGATCCGCGCGCTGGGCCGCCACCTGCTCGAAAGCGGCCACCATCGCCTGACCATCGACCCCGCGGCGTCGAACGCGACGGCGATCGGGGTCTACACGAAGCTGGGTTTCCGCCCGGTGGGCTTGCTGCGCCAGTACGAGCGCGCCCCGGACGGCACCTGGCACGACGGGCTGTTGATGGACCTGCTGGCGGGCGAGCTCACACGGTGACCGTGGCCTGGGACAGGCTCGCGCCCAGCGCGTCCGCCACCCGCTGCACCGCCGGGGCGATGTGCGCCACCGCCTCGGCGGTCAGCCGGCCGGACGGACCGGACACCGACACGGCCGCGGGCACCGGCGCGCCCGGCACCGCCACCGCGACACAGCGAACCCCGAGCTCCTGCTCCGCCTCGTCGAGCGCGTACCCCTGCGAAGCGATCCGAGACAGCTCGACGGCCAGCGCGTCCGCGTCGGTGAACGTGTGCTCGGTGTAGGCCGGCATGCCCGTCCGCTCCAGCAACGAGCGGACGTCGGCCGCGGGCAGGTGCGCCAGCATCGCCTTGCCGACGCCGGTGCCGTGCGGCAGCAGCCGCCGGCCGACCTCGGTGAACATGCGCATCGAGTGCTTCGAGGGCACCTGGGCCACGTACACGACCTCGTCGCGCTCCAGGACCGCCAGGTTCGCCGTCTCGCCGACCTCCTCGACCAGCTCCGCCAGCAGCGGCCGCGCCCAGGCGCCGAACTGCATGCTCGCGTTCTCGCCGAGCCGGATCAGCCGCGCGCCCAGCGCGTACCGGCGGTTGGTGTTCTGCCGGACGTACCCCAGGTCGACCAGGGTGCGGATGAGCCGGTGGATCGTCGGCATCGGCAGCCCGGACAGCGTCGCGAGCTCGGACAGGCTGGCCTCACCGCCGGTGTCCGCGAGGTGTTCCAGCAGCTCGAAGGCACGCTGCAGGGACTGGACGCCGCCATCGCGCCCGTTCTTCTCCGCTGCCACCGGTGGTCCTCCTTACGTCTGCGTTGAGCTTCCGCTATGCAGAAACTATAGTCCGGCTGGTAGAAAACCGTAGGGCCGTTATCCAAAGATCCGAACCCTCGAGGTGTTCCGCATGTCTTCTGAAGTCCAGGTGCTGGGCGACCCGGTCGAGCGTGGCGACGAGATCCTGACGCCGGAGGCGCTCGCCTTCCTCGCCGGCCTGCACGACGCCTTCGCCGGCCGCCGCGACGAGCTGCTGCAGGCGCGTGGCAAGCGTCGCGAGGAGGCCCGCACCACCGGCAAGCTGGATTTCCTGCCGGAGACCAAGGAGATCCGCGAGGGCGACTGGAAGGTCGCCGAGGCGCCGGCCGCGCTGCGCGACCGCCGCGTCGAGATCACCGGGCCGACCGACCGCAAGATGACCATCAACGCGCTCAACTCCGGCGCGAAGGTGTGGCTGGCCGACCTCGAAGACGCGAACACCCCGCACTGGGCGAACGTCGTGTCCGGCCAGGTCAACCTGTACGACGCCGTCCGCGAGGACATCACGCTGGAAAGCGGCGGCAAGAGCTACGCGCTGAAGGACGACGTCGAGCACGCGACGATCGTGGTCCGCCCGCGCGGCTGGCACCTCGACGAGCGCGGCCTGTCCTTCGGCGGGCGCCAGGCCGTCGGCGCGCTGGTCGACTTCGGCCTGCACTTCTTCCACAACGCGAAGGAGTCGCTCAGCCGCGGCAAGGGCCCGTACTACTACCTCCCGAAGATGGAGAGCCACCTCGAAGCGCGGCTCTGGAACGACGTCTTCACCCACGCCGAGAAGTCGCTGGGCATCGAGCACGGCACCGTCCGCGCGACCGTGCTGATCGAGACCATCCCGGCCGCGTTCGAGATGGAGGAGATCCTCTACGAGCTGCGCGAGCACGCCTCGGGTCTCAACGCGGGCCGCTGGGACTACCTGTTCAGCATGATCAAGTACTTCCGCGACGCGGGGGAGAAGTTCGTGCTGCCGGACCGCAACTCCGTCACCATGACCGCGCCGTTCATGCGCGCCTACACCGAGCTTCTCGTGCGCACCTGCCACAAGCGCGGCGCGTTCGCGATCGGCGGCATGGCCGCGTTCATCCCGAACCGCAACGACCCGGACGTCACCAAGGCCGCGCTCGACAAGGTCCGCGCGGACAAGAGCCGCGAGGCCGGCGACGGCTTCGACGGCTCCTGGGTGGCGCACCCGGGCATGGTCGACATCTGCCGCGAGGAGTTCGACAAGGTCCTCGGCGACCGGCCGAACCAGCTGGAGCGCAGGCGCGACGAGGACTGGGATCTCTCTGCCACCGCCGACCAGCTGCTCGACGTCGCCTCGACGCCGGGTGGTGCGACGGCGGCCGGCCTGCGCGCGGCCGTGGACGTCGGCATCCGCTACATCGCGTCCTGGCTGTCCGGCAACGGCGCGGCGGCGATCCACAACCTGATGGAAGACGCGGCGACGGCGGAGATCTCGCGTTCGCAGGTCTGGCAGTGGGTCAAGAACGGGACCACGTTGGACACCGGCGACGTCGTGACGTCCGAGCTGGTGCGCGGCGTGCTGGCCGAGGTCCGCGGCGAGCTGGCCGCGGAGATCAAGCCGGAGCAGCTGGAGCCGGCCGTCGAGCTGTTCGAGCAGGTCGCGCTGGCCGACGGCTTCCCGGACTTCCTGACGCTGCCCGCGTACGAGCGGATCAAGTAGTGCGGCTGTCCCAGGACGTCTACGACGCCGCCGACGCGCGCCTGGCCGAGGCCGACGCGCGCGTCGCGGCGTTGTACCCGGGGGAGCTGCCGGGGCGCCAGCCGGTGCACACGGTGTACGTCCCGGCGTCGTCGTACCGGACGCGGCTGGTCGCGGACTGGGGCAAGCAGGCCATGCGGGTCTTCGTCGAGCACGAAGACCTGCTGGGCCTGGACGCCGACGTCTACGAGCGCGTCCGCGCCAAGCTGCTCACCGAGCCGATCGAGGACCTGCGGATCGACTTCGAGGACGGCTTCGGCCGCGTCCCGGACGATGTCGAGGACGCGGCCGCGCGGGCGGTCGGCCAGACCCTCGCGACCACGGGCGGCACGCCGTTCGTGGGCATCCGGTTCAAGAGCTTCGAAGCCGCGACCCGCCGGCGTGGGATCCGCACCCTGGACCTGTTCCTGGGCAGCCTGCTGGAGAACGGGCCGCTGCCGCCCGGATTCGTCGTCACGCTGCCGAAGGTGACCGCGGTCGATCAGGTCTCGGTGGCCGCGGAGGTGTTGTCCCGCCTGGAATCCGCGTACGACCTGCCGGAGCGGTCCTTGCGCTTCGAGGTCCAGATCGAAACGGCCCAGTCCATTGTGGACGCCGACGGCACGCTGGCGGTCGCCCGCATCGTGCACGCCGCGGCCGGCCGGTGTTCGGGCCTGCACTACGGCACGTACGACTACAGCGCCGGGCTCGGCATCGCGGCGGCATACCAGAGCATGGAGCACCCGGCGGCGGACCTGGCCAAGCAGCTGATGCAGGTCTCGGCGGCCGGCACCGGCGTCCGGCTCTCGGACGGCTCGACCAACCGCCTCCCGATCGGCGACGCGCTCCCTTCGGCGTGGGCCGAGCACCTTCGCCTGGTCCGCAGATCCTTGGAACGCGGCTTCTACCAGGGCTGGGACCTGCACGCCCACCAGCTGCCGACGCGCTTCGCGGCGACGTACACGTTCTACCGCGAGGGTTTCCCGGCGGCGGTCGAGCGCCTGCGCGCGTACGCGGAAAAGACGTCCGGGGGAGTCCTGGACGAACCGGCGACGGCCCAGGCCCTGGCGGTGTACCTGCTGCGCGGCCTGGACTGCGGTGCGCTGGACGAAGGCGAGCTGCCGTTCGGGCGGCCGGAGCTGGAGAAGTACGCGCTCCGGCTCGCCTGAGGGTCGTGAGTGTTCAGGGCGGTTCTAACCGCCCTGAACACTCACGAGCCGTGCAGCCGGGCGCGATCGGCGGCCGACCGTCCCGCGTCCCAGCCGTCGAGGTCGCGGACCGTCACCGACTTGCCCACCACCTCCGGGAAGAGCTGCGTGAACGCCGCCTTCACCTTCACCTCGTGGGACGCCAGCACCGGCAGCAGCCGGTCCGCGTCGGGCGAGTCCGCGAGCGTCGCCTCAGCCGCCTTCCCGAGCCGCTCGCCGATCCGCGTCGCGTAGGAGACCAGGAACGACTGCCGGAACGCCCGTGACCGCCCCGCCGGATCGGCGATCATCGCGCGCGTCGCCTGGACCAGCAGCGACGTCGTCAGCAGCGCGACGGCGTCCAGATCGTTCTCGTCGCCGACGACGGTGACGAACCCCCAGCGCGGGTCGAAGACGGCCTGGCAGCGGTTCGCCGTCGCGACCACGTGGACCAGCAGCGACTTGGCGTCGAGGTACGGCGTGTCGAGCCAAAGCCGGCGCGAGGCCGGGATGTCGGGCACCGAAGTCTCGACCAGCACGCGGTCGAGCGCGTACCGGGTCATCAGCTCCTGCGCCTTCGCGGACAGCGCCTCGGCCTCCTCCGGGAACGAGCTCGACTCGGCCTTGGCCAGCAACGCGCGGACCCGGCCCAGCTGCTTCTCGTCGACGGTGTGGTGAGCCGTCGGCCGGTAGGGCGTCCCCGGCGCGGGCAGAACGGGATTCAGCGCCGGCATCGAGACCAGCAGCCCGAGGGCTTCGACGACAGTCGTCACCGCTTCGGCGGGGGTCAGGATGTGCTTCGCCGCCCACTGCGTGAAGTGCGGCTCGGAGGTCGACCACCAGCCGGCGGCGCCGACGTCGTCGAGCTGCTCCCGCCAACCGGGGTGCAGGGTCGCGAACTGCCCGGCGTAACCGGCGAGCGTGTCGAGCACGTACGGGACGGCGAACTCGTCGACCCGCCGCCGGGCCGCCTGGTCGAGGTCCTCGGGCAGCCAGCCGTTCCGGCAGACCCGGGTGATCGCCCGCCGGCCGGCGAGATCCGCGCCCCGCGCGAGTTCCGGTGGCGGTTCGAAGCCGTTCGCGAGCCTCTTCGCGCACGCCTTGGCCGCGCCCGGGATGCCCCGCGCGACGTCGTAGGCCGCGGCGAGCAGGACGTCGCCGAACTCCTCGGCCGTCCGGGGCGCCGGGGTGTCCTCGGCGGAGGCCGCCGCCCGGCGCTTCTGCTTGCCCATGGTCCCGAGTCTCCCGGTAGCCGCTCAGCGCAGCTTCGGCAGGGCGTCCCGGGCCGCGTGGCTCAACCGGCGCAGATCGTCGGCGAAGCGCTCCCGATGTTCTTCCGGCAACGGCGAAAAGAAGTGCCGCTCGATGTTCGCCACGTGCACCCGGCTCGCGCGCACCGTCGTCCGCTCACCCAGCTCGGTCAGGCGGACCAGCCGGCCCCGCCGGTCGTGCGGGGCGGCCGTGCGGGTCACCAGGCCGAGGGCCTCCATCCGGTCGACCAGCCGGGTCGCGCCGCCGGTGGTGAGCACCTGCTCCTGGGCGATCGAGCGCATCGTCCGGCCGTCGTCACCCGCGCGTCCGACGATCAGCAGCACTTCGTACATCAGGTGGGTGATCCCGCATTCCTTCTCCAGCGCGCGTCCGAGCAGGTATTCGAGCCGGTTCGCCGCGCCTTGGAGCCGCCCGAAGGCCAGCACGCGGGGGTCGTGCCCCGCCTGCCGCGCCGACGTGATTTCGTCGCTCATCCCGTGGGTTCTCCCGTGCGCAACGCCAGGTAGACGTCGAGCTGGTCGGTGAACTCGGTCAGGTCCGCGCCGAGCAGCTCGCCGGCGCGGCCGATGCGGTAGCGCAGGGTGTTGACGTGCACGTGCAGCGCCTTCGCCGCCCGGGTCGGCGATCCCGAGCACTCGAGGAACACCCGCACCGTGTGCACCAGGTCCGTGTGCTGCTCGGCGTCGTAGTCCAGCAGCGGCCCGAGGACCCGCCGCCGCAGCGCGGCCCGCAGCCCGTCGGGTGTTCCGGCGAGCAGCAGCTGGTGGACGCCGATTTCCGCACCCGGCACCACGACGACTCGCCCCGGGCGGCGAGAAGCCGCGGCCAGTGCGTAGGCCGCGACCTCGCGCGCTTCGCCCAGCGGCCCGGCGTCGCTCACCCCGCAGACGATCCGGTGCGCCGCCAGCAACGGTTCCACTGTGGACAGAGCCGTGGCGGCGTCGGCCGGCCACTGCGTGGTCACGGCGTACGTCGTCTCATCGCCGGGCTCGATGAGCGTCGCGGCCGGCAGCAGTTCCCGCAGGACGTCCTGACTCTCGTCGCTGCCTTCGGTCCGAAGCGCGACGACGCGCACGTCGCCGGTCAACTCGGCTTCAGGCGGCTTCGCCCGCGCCCGGGTGACGCCGACGAGCCCCGCCAGCTCCTCGGTCAGCTCGGTCTGCGCGGTGCTCAGCGGCCCGCCGACGGCGATCAGCCACGGCACGGCGTTCCGGCCCTCCACCGGCGTCAGCGTCAGCGGCCCCGCCGTGTCCTGTTTCGCCGCGAACCGCTGGACGACGTCTTCGACCGGCATCGGCAGCGGCGCCGTCCCGGCGATCACCCGGCCCAGCGTCGAGAGCACCCAGCAGGGCAGCCCGAGCTCGGCCGACGCGCGGTCCAGCAGGGTCTCGACCGGCGCGTCCGCGGCGGCCAGCAAACGTTTGCGGGAGCTGTCGGACGCGGCGGCCAGGGCCAGCACCACCTGCTCGGTGACCACCGAGAACGACAGGTCGACCGGGACTTCGAGGAGCGGGATCCGGTGCCGTTCGCAGGCGTCGACGACGTCGTCCGGGATGCCGTCGGAGTCGGCGCCGGACGCGGCCAGCGCCGCCGCGCCGGAGCGGGCCAGCGCGGCCACGAACGGCTCGGCGTCACCCGGTTCACGCCACCAGAGCAAGCCCGAAAGCACCAGCTCGCCCGCCGACAAGTACCGTCCGGGGTCGGGCAGCTCCGTGACGTAGATGCGCGTCACCGGCCGGTCGAGCAGGTCGGCGGCGGCCCGCGGGCGCAGGCGCAACCCCGGCAGGTCCAGCAGAGTCTTCACGGTCGTCATCAGGCTTGTAGGAAAGCACAAACGCGCGGGGTTCCGCTCGTGTGCGTTTCATGGTCCGTGCCGTTGCCGCCCCCGCCCGGTTGGGCGTCTACTGGTCTACCGCCCTCACCGACGAAGGAGCAAGTGTGGAGTTCCTGCGTCCCGCGACGCTGGCCGAGGCCCTGGCGTTCAAGGCCGAGCGTCCCGACGCCGTGCCGATCGCCGGGGGCACGGACGTCATGGTCGAGCTGAACTTCGACCACCGGCGCCCGGACGCCCTGCTCGACCTGACCCGGATCGGCGAGCTGACGACGTGGTCCACATCGGACGGCACGGTCCGGCTCGGCGCCGGTGTCCCGTACTCCCGCGTCATCGCTGAAGTGGGTGAACTCGTCCCCGCGCTGGCCATGGCGTCGCGCACGGTCGGCTCGCCGCAGATCCGCAACCGCGGCACGGTCGGCGGCAACCTCGGCGCGGCCTCACCAGCCGGCGACACCCACCCGGTCCTGCTGGCCCTGGACGCGCGGGTCGAGGTCGCCTCGGTGCGGGGCACCCGGGTTCTCCCGGCGGAAGAGTTCTACGTCGGCGTGAAGCGCCACAGCCTGGAGCCGGACGAGCTGATCACGGCCGTCCACCTGCCCGCGCACGCCGGGCCGCAGCAGTTCGCCAAGGTCGGCACACGCAACGCCATGGTCATCGCGGTCTGCTCCTTCGCGCTCGTCTTGCGAAACGGCGAGGTCGGCGAGGTCGGCGCGGTCGGCGCGGCCCTCGGGTCCGCCGCGCCCACGCCACGCCGCGCGAAAACCGCCGAGGAGTTCCTGGCCGCCGAGCTTCCGTGGGGCTCGTCGGACGCGTTGCCGGACTCCTTGAAGCGCCGTTTCGGCGAGCTGGTGGCCGAGGCGACGTCGCCGATCGACGACGTCCGCGGGAGCGCCGCATACCGCAAGCACGCGCTGTCGGTGCTCGCGCGGCGTACGTTGACGTGGGCTTGGGACGACTATCGGACGGGGGAGCGGGTTTGCGCCTGAATGTCACGATCAACGGCGAGAAACGGCAGGCCGACGACGTCTGGGAGGGCGAAAGCCTGCTCTACGTGCTGCGGGAGCGGCTCGGCCTGCCGGGCTCGAAGAACGCCTGTGAGCAGGGCGAATGCGGGTCCTGCACGGTCTACCTCGACAGCGTCCCGGTGTGCGCCTGCCTGGTCGCGGCCGGGCAGGCCGAGGGCCGCGTGGTGCGCACGGTCGAGGGCCTGGCCGAGGGCGACGTCCTCGACCCGATCCAGCAGTCCTTTGTGGACCAGGGTGCGGTCCAGTGCGGCTTCTGCACGCCCGGCCTGGTCGTCGCCGCACACGACCTGCTGAACCGCGTCCCGGATCCGAGCGACGAGGAGATCCGCGAAGCGCTGGCCGGCAACCTCTGCCGCTGCACCGGCTACGAAAAGATCCTCGACGCCGTGCGCGCCGTGGCGAAGGGTGGCGTCGCGTGAGGACCCTCATCACCGGCGGGGCGGTCGCCACGGTCAGCGGCGAGGAGTACGCGAACGGGTACGTCGTCGTCGACAACGACCGGATCGCCGACGTCGGTGAAGGCGTCTATACGGGCGAGTTCGACGAGCGCGTCGACGCGTCGGGCTGCCTGGTCACGCCCGGCCTGATCAACACCCACCACCACCTCTACCAGTGGGCGACCCGCGGGATGGCCGCCGACCACACGCTCTTCCAGTGGCTGGTCGCGCTCTACCCGGTCTGGGGCCGGCTCGACGCGGAGATCACGCACGCCGCCGCGACGGCGGGGCTGGCGCGGCTGGCGCTGACCGGCTGCACGACCGTCGCCGACCACCACTACGTCTTCCCGCGCGACGGCGGCGACCAGGTGGCGGCGCTGGCGTCGGCCCGGCAGCGGATCGGCGTCCGGCTGCACGTGGTGCGCGGCTCGATGGACCGCGGCGAGTCCGACGGCGGGCTCCCGCCGGACAACCTGGTCGAGACGACCGAGGACGCCCTGAGCGGCACCGAAGCGGCGATCGGCCGCTTCCACGACGACTCGGCGGAGGCGCACCTGCAGATCGCCGTCGGGCCGTGCTCGCCGTTCTCGGTCACCGAACGGCTGATGTCCGGCGCGGCCGAACTGGCTCGCGGCAAGGGCGTCCGGCTGCACACCCACCTCGCGGAGACCCTCGACGAGGAGCAGCAGTGCCTCGCCGAGGTCGGCTGCACACCCGCGGAGTACGCCGACAAGCTCGGCTGGCTCGCCGAGGACGTCTGGCTCGCGCACACCGTCCACCTCGCGCCCGACGCGATCCGGCGGTTCGGCGCGACCGGCACCGGTTCGGCGCACTGCGCGACGTCCAACGGCCGGCTCGGCACCGGCATCGCCCCGGTCCGCGACCTGCTCGACGCGGGCGTGGCGGTCGGCCTCGGCGTCGACGGGGCCGCGTCCAGCGAGTCCGGCGGGCTCGGCGAAGAGCTGCACCAGGCGTTGCTGCAGGCGCGGCAGCGCGGCGGCCCGCGCGGGCTGACCACGCGGGAAGCGTTGTGGATGGGCACGATGGGCGGCGCCCGCTGCCTCGGCCGGGCGGACGACCTCGGCTCGATCGAGCCCGGCAAGCTCGCCGATCTGGCCGTCTGGGACCTGACCGGTCTCAACTACGCGGGCATCACCGACCCGGTCGCGGCGCTGGTCCTGGGCACGACACCGCCGGTGCGGCGGCTGTTCGTCGGCGGCAAGGCCGTCGTCGAGGACGCTGCGCTGCGCGAGGCGGACGAGTCCGAGATCGCGTCGGAGCTGACCGCCGCGAGCGCCAGGCTGCGGGAGGACCGATGACTGTTTCCGTCACCACGCAGACGGTCAACGGCGTCGGGACCTCACCGCGGCGCCCCGACGGCACGGTGAAGGTGCGCGGTGAGTTCGCGTACTCGTCCGACCTGTGGCACGAGGACATGGTGTGGGGCGTGACCCTGCGCAGCCCGCACCCGTACGCGCGGATCACCGGGATCGACATCACCGACGCCCTGAAGGTGCCCGGGGTCTACGCGGTGCTGACCCACGAGGACGTCCCCGGCGTCAACCGCTACGGACTGGAGCACAGCGACCAGCCGGTGCTCGCGGTCGACGTCGTGCGGTACCAGGGGGAGCCGGTCGCGCTCGTCGCCGCCGACCACCCGGAGACCGCGCGTCGCGCGATGAAGCGGATCGTCGTTTCCTACGAAGAGCTTTCTCCGGTGACGGACTCCGAAGCCGCCGTCGCGGGCGAAGGCGCTTCGCTGCACGAGGGCGGCAACGTCGTGCGGCACGTCAGGATCCGGCGCGGGCCGCAGGACGTGGCCGCGGACGTCGTCGTGTCCGGCGTCTACGAGGTCGGCATGCAGGACCAGGCGTTCCTCGGCCCGGAGTCCGGGCTGGCCGTGCCGGACACCGAAGGTGGCGTCGACCTGTACGTCGCGACGCAGTGGCTGCACGTCGACCAGCAGCAGATCGTCGCCGCCCTGGGCCTGCCGGTCGAGAAGGTGCGGCTGACCCTCGGCGGCGTCGGGGGAGCGTTCGGCGGGCGTGAGGACCTGTCGATCCAGGTCCACGCGTGCCTCCTCGCGCTGCACACCGGCAAGCCGGTGAAGATGGTCTACAACCGCGAAGAGTCCTTCTACGGTCACGTCCACCGCCACCCGGCGAAGATGTACTACGAGCACGGCGCCACCCACGACGGACGTCTCGTGTACGTCCGGACGCGGTTGTTCCTGGACGGCGGCGCCTACGCGTCCTCGACCGGAGCGGTGGTCGCGAACGCCGCCACGCTCGGCGTCGGACCGTACACAGTGGACAGTGTGACGATCGACTGCTGGGGCACCTACACGAACAACCCGCCGTGCGGCGCGATGCGCGGTTTCGGCGCGGTGCAGGCGGCGTTCGGTTACGAGTCGCAGATGGACAAGCTCGCTGACGCCTGCGGCCTGGACCCGGTGGAGATCCGCGTCCGCAACGCGATGAGCGAAGGCGCGCTGATGCCGACCGGTCAGGCCGTCGACTCGGCCGCGCCGGTCGCCGAGCTCCTCGATCTGGTGCGCGCCAAGCCGATGCCTCCCGAAAGGCCGTTCGACCTGCGGCACATGCCGGGCGGCGTCTCCAACACGACCCACGGCGAAGGTGTCGTCCGCGGCGTCGGGTACGCGGTCGGCATCAAGAACGTCTGCTTCTCCGAAGGCTTCGACGACTACTCGACGGCCCGCGTGCGGCTGCAGCTCGTCGGCGGCGAGCCCGCGGCGACCGTGCACACCGCGGCCTGCGAGGTCGGCCAGGGCCTGGTGACGATCATGCAGCAGATCGTCCGGACCGAGCTGGGCGTCGAGCAGGTGACGGTGCTGCCGATGGACACCTCGATCGGCAACGGCGGCTCGACGTCGGCGTCCCGCCAGACGTACGTGACCGGCGGCGCGGTGCAGGCCGCGTGCGTGGCGGTCCAGTCGCGGCTGCTTGCCCGCTTCGGCCGGAAGGCTCGCGTCGTCGGCGGCAAACTCGTCGCGGCGGACGGCCAGGTGCTCGCCGACCTGGTGGACGTCCTCGGCGACGACGTCTACGACGAGACGGTGGAGTGGCGGCACCGGCCGACCACCGCGCTGGATCCGGAAACCGGGCAGGGCACCGCCCACGTGCAGTACGCGTTCGCTGCGCACCGGGCCGTCGTCGACGTCGACGTCGAGCTGGGCCTGGTCAAGGTGGTCGCGCTGGACTGCGCCCAGGACGTCGGCAAGGCGCTCAACCCGCAGGCCGTCCTCGGCCAGATCCAGGGCGGTTCGGCGCAGGGACTCGGGCTCGCGGTGATGGAGGAGATCCAGACCTCCGGCGGGAAGATCCGGAACCCCTCCTTCACCGACTACCTGATCCCGACGGTCCTGGACATGCCGCCGATGAGCATCGACGTCCTGGAACGCCCGGACCCGCACGCGCCGTACGGCCTGCGCGGCGTGGGCGAGCCGCCGACGATCTCGTCGACCCCGGCGATCGTGGCGGCGATCCGGGCCGCGACCGGGCTCGCGCTCACGCGCGTCCCGGTGCGGCCCGAACACCTCACGGGGACCTGAGTTACTTGAGGGCCCAGTTCTGGTTGGCGTCGTCGTTGCAGCCCCACAGTTCGAGCTGAGAGCCGTTGACGTTGCCGGCGGGCTTGTCGCCGCCGGTGACGTCGACGCACAGGCCGGACTGCGTGCCGGTGACCGAGCCGTCGGCGTTGAGCTTGAACTGCTGGTTCGCGCCGCCGTGGCAGGTCCAGACGATCAGCTTCGTCCCGGCCGCGGTCGCGCCGTCGCTGGCGTCGAGGCAGAGGCCGTTGGCCTTGAGCTCGCCGGCGCTGGTGAACGTCCAGGACTGGTTGGACCCGCCGTCGCAGTCCCAGATGTCGACCTTGGTGCCGGGCGTCGTGAGGTTGCCGTTGATGTCGGCGCACCGCGACGACGACGCGCCCTGCAGCGCCTTGGCCGTGCCGACGCTGGAGCCGCTCGCGTTGGCCTTCACACGGTAGATCACGGTGCTGTGCGACGGGACGGCGGCGCTGATCGTGCCGGTGCTGGTGGTCAGCTCCTTCGACCACAGGTTGGTCAGCCGGTAGTTCGACGCGGCGGGCAGCCCGGCCGCGGCGGCCGTCGTCGAGACGGTTTTGGTCGTGGTGTTCTCGTTGAACAGCACGACGGCCACGTCCCCGTCCTGGAGGGGTTTCCTCAGGACGTCCAGCCCGCCGCTGGACGAGATCCGCGTGGCCTGCTTGCCGAGCGCGTCCTGGTCGACGGCGATGACGTCCGAGTTGAGGTAGGTCGAGAAGGTGGCGACGCTGGCGCTGCGCAGGTCGGCGCCGGCGATCAGCGGCGCGGCCATCGCGGCCCAGAGCGTGAAGTGCGCACGGTCCTCCTGGAAGTCCATGCCGTCGCCGACCTCGAGCATGTCGGGGTCGTTCCAGGCGCCGGGCTTCGCGGCTGACGCGAGGCCGACGTTCTGGCGGTAGAGCGAGTCGATGCTGCCCCAGTTGTTGGTGATGTCGCCGGTGGTGCGCCACAGGTTGCCGACGTCCGGCGCCCAGGTGGACGGGCTGAAGTTGCCCCACTCGCAGATGCTGTAGGCGATCGGGCGGCCGGTGGCCTTGAGCGCGTCGCGCATCGCGGAGTAGCGGCGGATGTAGTCCTGCTGGGTCTCGCCGCCGGGGCTGCCGCAGTTGTCGTACTTGAGGTAGTCGACGCCCCAGCTCGCGTAGCTGTTGGCGTCGGTCTGCTCGTGGCCGAGACTGCCGGGGTAGTGCTGGCAGGTCTCGGTGCCGGCGCTCTCGTAGATCCCGAACTTCATCCCGCGCGCGTGGATGTAGTCACCGAGGGCCTTGAGACCGCTGGGGAACTTCGCCGGATCGGCGACGAGCTTGCCCGCGGAGTCCCGGGTCTTGGTCATCCAGCAGTCGTCGAGGTTGACGTAGGTGTAGCCGCGGTCGCGCATCCCGGAGCTGACCATCAGGTCGGTGGTCTGCTTGACGAGCGTCTCGTTGATGTTGCACTCGAAGGTGTTCCAGGTGTTCCACCCCATCGGCGGGGTTCTCGCGAGCCCGTTTTCCAGGGCATCGGCAGGGTGACCGGTGATCCCGATGACGGCGACGGCGGTGGCGAGGACGGCAAGGACTCGGCGCATGGCGGCTCCAACCGAACGACGGTGTTGAGGCAGGAGGACTAGACCACTCTTGACCAGCACTGCGTAGCTTCGATGTCCGATGCTGCGCGGTCAAGCGCCATGTTGAGTATTCTTGTTGGATTCCCGACTAAAGTTGCTCGCTCTGGAGCCGCCGAGCGATGTCCACGCTGGTCGCACCGGCCACGGCCATGGCTTCGGTGTCCCGCAAGGCCCGGCAGAGCACAAAGGCGCCTTCGAGGCTGTTGACGACGGAGATGGTGAGCGTCCGGGCGGCCTCCCGGCCGAGCCCGAACTTGGCGAACTTCTCGGTCCCGGCGTCGATCCAGGCGGTGAAGACGTCAGCGGTGGCTTGCCGCAGGGGCTCGTTGGTGCTGGCGACCTCGAGAGCGACGGTCGCGATCGGGCAGCCTTCGACGAAGTCGGTGGCTTCAAGCGTCGCGATCCCGGCGGCGAAGAACGCCTCGATCCCGCTGATCAGGTCCGGAGCGGGGTCGATGAAGAGGTCGAACAGCTGGATGTAGGCAAGGCCGGAGCTGCGGACGACCTCGGTGCCGAGCTGCTCCTTCCCACCGGGGAAGAAGTGGTAGAGCGAGCCGAAGGGAGCATTCGCCTCACTGACGATCTGCTTGAGCCCGGTACCGCTGTACCCGTTGCGCCGAAACAATTCGGCCCCGGCGGCCATGATGCGTTCCTTGGTCCCTGCCACGGTTCCGAGGATACGCGTTTGTTAGAGCGTTCTATCCACTCCGGCCGCTCACGCCGGCGGCAGACGGGGATCCACGCTCGGTCGGCTCGCCCACGCCCCGGCAGTCCGGTTCACGCTCCGGCAGTCTGGGTTCACGCTCGGTCGGCGCGTCCCCAGGCGGTCTGTTTGCCGACGTTTCGGCGACGGATTTAGATCCCGACCAGCTTGCCCACGCCCTCGCCGGGGGCTTGCCCACGCCGCGGCGAGGTGCGGTCCAAACCCCTTGCCTGCCCGGCAGCTGTCCGCAACCCAACTGGCTCGCCCGCACCGCCCGGCCGTTCGAGGCACTCCGCCTCAAGCCTGCGCTCGCCGGATTCGCTTTCGCCGGTCTCGCCGATCCTGCCGGTCTCGCCGGTCCCGCCGGTCTTGCCGATCCTGCTGGTCTTGCTGGTCTTGCTGGTCCTGCCGGTCCTGCCGACCTTGCCAGTCTTGCCGATCCCGCCCGCATCCTCGGCCAAGCCGATCCACGCCCGGCCTGCTCGTCCGCGCCCCGACCTGGGTTTTGCCATCCCGGCAGGGTTGTCCACACCCCGCCCGTGATGTGGATAACCCGGCACGAGAACGGCCGTTCCGAGCTTTCCGACGGAGGGTCCCGATACGCTGGAAGCGGGGCCGGTCCCCCGGAGAGGGCGGGGGCTGCTTTTTGTGGGGCGGCGGCAGCCTCAGGCGCTCGCTAGTGGATGTCCCAAGCGGGGCCGGGGTCCTCGGCATCGTCGCGCAGGATCGTGCCCTCGATCAGCCCGTACGGCCGGTCGGCGGCGTAGAACACCTCGTTGTCGTTCTTCAGCCCGAACGGGCTCAGGTCCACCAGGAAGTGGTGCTTGTTCGGCAGCGACAGCCGCACCTCCGCGACCTCGGGCCGCCGTTCGAGCACCGACTGGCCCATCGCGTACAGCGTCTGCTGCAGCGAAAGGCTGTGCTTCGTCGCGAACGTCTCCAGCATCGCGCGCCGGATTTCGCGGTGGCTCTCCGCCCAGTCGATGCCCTCGCCCTGGTAGCGCCAGCGTGCGGTGACCGCGGTCGCGAGGATGCGGTCGTCGGTCTCGGCGAGGGTCGTGTACTCGTCGCGCGGGAAGCCGTGGAACTCCGAGCCGGTCGACTTGAGCACGACCAGGCCGTCGATGCCGGACACGACCCACGCGCGGTCGCCCTGGACCGTGACGGCGGTGGTGCGCCGCTCGTTGCCGGCGCCGCTGAACGCGTGGCCGTGCGGCGCGCCGTCGACGCTGATCCGGTCCCAGCTGTGCTCGTCGATCTTGATCCGGGCGCCGGAGATGCTCTCCTGGCTGCCGGTGAAGTGGCGGGCCAAGCGGAGGCCGAAGTCCTCGATCTCGCCGACCGGCGCCTCCTTCGCGAAGGCGTACACCGTGTTCTTCTGCGTGTCGGTCGCGAGCACCGCGGCGTTGTCGCCGGTCAGGTGCGTTGCGGCCAGCTCGCCACGCAGCGACGTCGACACAGTGAGGTCCTTCAGGTGGTGGACGTGGCCGTCGCGGCGCACCGTCACCAGGCGGACCTCCGCCTTGCCGTACTGGTTGGGGCCCAGGGTGATGGCCACGGTTCAGCTCCCTCGGTAAGTCGAATAGGCGAACGGGCTGAGCAGGAGCGGCACGTGGTGGTGCGCAGTGCCGTCGGAGATCCGGAAAGTGAGGGCCACCTCCGGGAAGAACGCGTCCGGGCCGAGGTAGGCGCCGGTGCCGAAGACCAGCCGGTAGACGCCGGGCTCCAGCGTGTCGGGGCCGAGGTCGCGGACGCGGCCGTCATCGTCGGTGCGCCCATCGGCGATCGGCTTGCCCTCGGCGGTTTCGAACCGGACGGCGATTCCCGTTGCCGGGCGGCCGGCCGCCGTGTCGAGGACGTGGGTGGTCACGAGACTCACGCGGTCACCGCCTTGGCCAGCCGCAGCGCGGCGATCTTGAGCAATTCCTGCCCGGCGACGCCGAGTTCGGTGGCCGGGTCGTTGTCGAGCCTGCTTCGCAGGATCTTCAGCAGTTCGTCGCCGCTGCGCCCGCTGGCGCAGACGAGGTAGACGTGCCCGAACTTGGCTTCGTACTCGGCATTCGCGGCGGCGAACTCGTCGGCATTGTCCACACCGGACTGTTCGCTGCGGGACCAGTCGGCCTCGGTCCCTTGCTGCTTCGGCTTTTCGCCGATCCGGGGGTGGGCGGCCATGGCCTGGCGGATCTCGTCACTGCTCAACGGCAGGTCCGCGGCGGCGTGCAGGGCGTCGAGATTTTCGTACGGCCGGTGGCCGAGAATCGCGTCCGCCCAGCGGGGGACGGCGAGGCAGGCCGTCAGCGCCGGACGTACGTCGCCGGCGTCGGCGGTGTTGAAGTCGGTGAGGGTGAGCGGCACGGGGAACTCCTCGTGAGTGGCGTCCCGCAGACCGTACGTCGGCGCCGGAGTTCCGTCAACATTTTGTTGAATGCGCTGGTCAGTCGACTTCTCGGTTGAGGTAGTTGTAGACGGTGAACCGCGTGACACCCAGCGCGTCGGCCACCGAAGAGACGGATTTCCGCAGGCCGAAGGCGCCACGTTCGCGCAGCAGCCGCACCGCGCGCTGCTTCCCGGGACGGTCCAGATCGCCCAGTTCGGCGCCGAGTTCGCGCTCGACGTCGGCGATCAACCGGGCAAGTGCATCGTTCAGCTCGACGGCTGGGGCGCTGTGCGGTTCGCCTGCCTGTCCGCCCGCCGCGTTCGGTCCGCCTGCTCGGCCGCTCGCCGGGATTGGTCCGCCTGCTCGGCCGCTCGCCGTGTTTGCTCCACCTGCTCGACTGTCGGCCGTGTGCGGCGTACCTGCTTGGCCGCTCGTCGGGTTTCGCCTACCTGCTTGGCCGCTCGCCGCGTGCGATTCGCCTGCCGGACCGTCGGCTGTGTGCGGTTTGCCTGCTTGCCTGCCTGCCGTGTCCGGACCGCCCGTCGCGTGCGACTCACCTGCTTGGGCACCTGTCGTACCGCCCTGTCCGGCGGCGGAAGCGGCCTTCGTCTCGGTCGGCCCGCCGAGCCGACCTTCCCCCTCGGCCGCAGCGCCGCCGTCCACCGTGGCGACCTGGCGCACCTGCAGTGTGACCTGGGTGGCGCCGCCGTCGAACGCCGCCTGCGTGATGGCCGGTAGCGCCTCGAGAAGAGCCTTCGCGTCTCCCCGGACGAGGGTGCCGAGCGGCCCGAAGTCGGTGTCCAGCCCCGCTTCCACGGCCGCGTCGCGCGCGGCGAGCGCGTGCTCGGGTGGCGAACCCTCGCCGTGGAATGGTTCGCTGGTGAACTCCGCTTCAAGCCGCACGAGGATGACCGTAACGCGGCGCGTCCGTCGTTGACGAGCGACGCGGGCCGTGGTTAGTGTCGTTGTGCGAAACCGTCGTTCCGTACTGCGAAATCGGCGGCGATCATTCCTCCCGGCGAAGGGTTCTCGGATGGATCTTGTGGTGCGCGCGGCACGGGCCGTCACGGCCGAGGGCGAGGTTCCGGTGACCCTCGGTGTCGACGGCGGACGGATCGTCGCGGTCGAACCCGGCGGCGCGTCGTTGGCCGGCGACCGCGTCGTCGAGCTCGGCGACGACGTCGTGCTGCTGCCCGGATTGGTCGACACGCACGTCCACGTCAACGATCCCGGGCGCGCCGAGTGGGAAGGCTTCGAAACGGCCACCCGCGCGGCCGCGGCGGGCGGGGTGACCACGATCGTGGACATGCCGCTCAACAGCCTGCCGCCGACGGTCGACGTCGCGGCGCTGGAGGTCAAACGCAAGGCGGCGGCAGGCCGGGTGCACGTCGACGTCGGATTCTGGGGCGGCGCGATCCCCGGGAACGTCTCGGATCTGCGTGGCCTGCACGAGGCCGGTGTCTTCGGGTTCAAGTGCTTCCTGCTGCACTCCGGCGTCGACGAGTTCCCGCCGCTCGACCCCGCCGGCCTCGACGAAGCGTTGCGGGAGCTGAGTTCCCTCGACGCGCTGATGATCGTCCACGCCGAAGACGCGCACGAGATCGACGGGGCACCCGAACCGCACGGCGGTCGCTATGTCGACTTTCTGCACTCGCGACCGCGGGCGGCGGAGAACCTGGCCGTTACGCACGTGATCGAGGCGGCCCGCCGGAACTCGGCGCGGGCGCACATCCTGCACCTGTCGTCCGCGGAAGCGTTGCCGCTGGTCGCGGAAGCTCGCCGCGACGGCGTCGCGCTGACCGCCGAGACCTGCCCGCACTACTTGAGTTTCGTAGCCGAGGAGATTCGCGACGGTGCGACGCAGTTCAAGTGCTGCCCGCCGATCCGCGAGGCGGCCAACCGTGAACTGCTGTGGCAGGGGCTCGCCGACGGCGTGATCGACTGCGTCGTCAGCGACCATTCGCCGTGCACGCCGGAGCTGAAACGCTTCGACAGTGGCGACTTCGGCCAGGCCTGGGGCGGAATTTCGAGCCTGCAGCTGGGGCTTCCGGCGATCTGGACGCAGGCGCGGCAGCGTGGGTTCACGCTCACCGACGTCGTCCGCTGGATGGCCGAGCACCCCGCCGCGCAGGCGGGAATGCGTCGCAAGGGTCACCTGGCGGTGGGTTATAACGCCGACTTCTGCGTGTTCGCGCCGGACGAGGCGTTTGTCGTCGACGTCGCGAAACTGAAGCACCGCAACCCGGTCAGCGCCTACGACCGCCGCCCGCTCGCCGGCGTCGTCCGCTCGACCTGGCTGCGAGGCACCGAAATCACCGGCGACGACCCCTTCGGCGCGTTGCTGACCCGGGGGAACTGCTGAAATGGAGGCTGTGTTGTCTGACCGTCCTGAGTGGACAGAGCTGCCCGACCTCGCCTCACGCCGCTTCGGCGGGACCGTGATGTGGGCGACCGACGAGCTGTTCGCCGAGAAGGAGAACCTGGTCAACCCGTGGACGCCGGCGCACCGCGCCGAGACGTTCGGCCCGAAGGGCCAGGTCTACGACGGCTGGGAGACCCGACGCCACCGCGAACCGGGCGACGACCAGGCAATCCTGCGGCTCGGCCTGGCGGGCACCGTCACGGGAGTAGTCGTCGACACGGCGTTCTTCAAGGGCAACTACCCGCCGTTCGTCTCGGTCGAAGCGGCGTCGGTCCCGGGCTACCCGAGTGCGGCCGAGCTCGCGACGGCGGACTGGGACACCGTGGTCGACCACGCGCCCGCGGAGGGGCACACGGAGAACTTCTACACGGTCAACGGTTCCCGCAGGTACACGCACGTGCGCCTGACCCAGCACCCTGACGGCGGCGTCGCCCGCTTGCGCGTCCACGGTGCCCCGATCCCGGACCCGGACCTGCTCGATCTGGACGCGCTGGACTTGGCGTCTCTGGAGAACGGCGCCCTGGTGACAGGGTGCAGCAACATGTTCTATTCATCGCCGAACAACATGCTTTCGCCGGGCCTCGCGGCCCACCAGGCGGAGGGCTGGGAGACGGCCCGCCGCCGCGACGACGGCAACGACTGGGCGACCTTCCGGCTGGCCGGCGCCGGCACGGTCCGGTTCGTGGAGCTGGACACGAGCAACCTCAAGGGCAACGCCCCGGGCTGGGCCTCGATCAGCGGCCGCGACACGTACGGCGAGTGGGTGGAGTTGCTGCCGAAGACCCGCCTGCAGCCGGATACCCGCCACCGCTTCGCCGTACCGGACGGCCCGGAGGTGACGGAGGCCCGCCTGGACATCTACCCGGACGGCGGCCTGGCCAGACTGCGCCTGTTCGGCCGCCTGACGGAGGCGGGCCGCGCGAACGTGAAGGCCCGATTCGCCAAAACTCGCTGAAGTTGAAGGAAAGTCGCGGCGGCGGGCCGGGGGAGTGCACGCGCCCAGGTGGATGACGGAGACTCGCCCCGGCTCGCGGCTCGCGGCTCGCGGCTCGCGGCTCGCGGCTCGCGGACCGGCGGATGGCGCCGGCCAGGCCTGGCCGATGGCGCTGACCAAGCCACTTGGCGAGCTGGGCCGGTGCGCACATCACCCGGCTAACTGGCCCCGCGGGTGCTTTAGCAGTTCTCGGCGTGTGCGCCAGCCTGAATTCGCAGGTCGTCGACGAAGTACGGAGCACCTCGTCGGCGGCTCGCGGTCAGCCCGCGTCGGGGCGGTTCAGGTAGGCCGAGGCCAGGGACAGGGCGCACGCGCAGCCGATGATCGCGCTGACCCACCACGGCAGGCCGGCCACGATGCTCCACACGAAGCCCGCCGCCGCCAGGAGGGCGACGAGGATGTTCCGGAACTGCAGCGGCGTCGGTTTGGCCATGTCGCCAGCCTCTCACGGGCCCGTCTCAGACCTCTGCGCGCTCCCCGGGTTCGAGCAGCACCAGCCGGTCGGTCAGGCCGGCCGCCTCGAACTCCTTCCTCAGCACGTCCGGGCCCTCGTTGAAGTGCTGCCAACCCCGGAAGTGCAGCGGGACGACCTTCGCCGAGCCGAGCGCCTTCGCTGCCTCGACGGCGTTTTCGCTGGTCAACGTCAGGGGAGCCCCGTCGAACAACTTCGTTCTCGCGGCCCCGGCGAACAGCACCGCGATGTCGACGCTGAACCGCGACCCGATCTCCCGCACCAGGTCCACCGAAGCGTTGTCCCCGCTGACGTACACCGTCGGCAGGCCCTCTCCGCCAAGCACGAACCCGGTGACGTCACCGGCGAGTTGCTCCGCTCCTTCAGGCCCGTGCAACGCCGGGACAGCGGTGACCGTGAGCCGCCCGACCTGCGTCTCCTCCCACGGCTCCAAGCCCCGCGCGGTCCCGCCCAGCCGCTCGGCACCGCTGGGCGTGATCAAGGTCAGTGGCACCGTCTCGAGGTAGTCGCGACCACGATCGTCCAGGTTGTCCGGGTGCTGGTCGTGGGACAGCAGCACGGCGTCCACCACGCCGACGGCCTCCTCGGTCAGCACCGACTCCTCGGTCTTGACCAGCACGCGCTGGCCGATCGAGTGATCACCCGGCGGGTCGAACGTCGGATCGGTGAGCAGCCGGACGCCACCCAGCTCCAGTAGCGCGGTCGGGCCACCGGACAGGGTGATCCCCAGTTTCTCGGTCATACCGTGGCCAACGACGAGAACGGGCGTGCTCTTCCCTAGGGAGCCGACTGCCTCCTCGAGCTGATCACGCCGGTGTTGAACCCGGCCAGGTGCAGGCCCCCGGCGAACCGCGCGTGCTCGATCTTCACGCACCGGTTCATCACGACGTCCAGCCCCGCCTCCCGAGCCCGGTCGGCGACCGGCTCGTGCCACAACCCGAGTTGCAGCCACAGTGTCCGCGCGCCGGCGTCGATCACTTCCTCGGCCACCTGGGGAAGGTCGTCGCGTTTCCGGAACACGCTGACGAGGTCCGGTCCGCCCGGCACGTCCTTGATCGAGGCGTACACCGGCTTCCCGAACAGAGTGTCCAGGCGCGGGTTGACGAAGTTGACCTCGTACCGCGTCGACGAGAGCAGATAGGTCGCGACGAAGTAGCTCGGCCTCGACGGGTTCGCGGACGCGCCCACCAGCGTCACCGATTTCGTCCGCTTCAGGATCGCGCGCCGCTCGACGGCACCGACGGTGTACGTCATCCGGCCACCGCCTTGCCCAGGGCCTGGTCGAGGTCCCAGAGGATGTCCTCGACGTCCTCCAGGCCGACCGAGAGCCGGATCAGGTCGGGACCTACCCCAGCGGCCGCGAGTTGGTCTTCGGACAGTTGCGCGTGGGTCGTCGACGCCGGGTGGATCACGAGGGTCCGGGCGTCCCCGACGTTCGCCAAGTGCGACAGCAGCTCCACCGACTCGACGAACTTCTCGCCCGCTGCGCGGCCGCCGTCGATGCCGAACGAGAACACCGCCCCGGGCCCGGCGGGCAGGTACCTCTTCGCGAGGTCGTGATGCGGGTGCGCTGGCAGTCCCGCGTAGGACACCCACGCCACGCGTGGGTCCGCATCGAGGTATTCGGCGACGACGCGCGCATTCGCGACGTGCGCGTCCATCCGCTGCGGCAGCGTCTCGACGCCCTGCAGCAGAAGGAAAGCCGAGTGTGGCGAGAGGACCGCGCCGATGTCCCGCAACTGCTCCGCGCGAAGCCGCGTGCAGAAGGCGTACTCGCCGAAGTTCTCCCAGTACTTGAGCCCGCCGTAGCTCTCGACGGTCTCGGTCATCCGGGGGAACTTCCCGTTGCCCCAGTCGAACTTGCCCGACTCGACGACGATCCCGCCGAGCGTCGTCCCGTGACCGCCGAGGAACTTCGTCGCCGAGTGCAGCACGATGTCGGCGCCGTGCTCCATCGGGCGGCAGAGGTACGGCGTCGCCAGCGTCGCGTCGACCACCAGCGGGATGTCGTGGGAGTGCGCCAGGTCCGCCAGCGCGGCGAGGTCCGCGATGCCGCCACCCGGATTGCCGATCACCTCGGTGTAGAGCAGCCGGGTCCGATCGGTGATCGCCGCCGCGTAGTCGTCGATGCCGCCGCTGACGAACGTCGTCTCCACGCCGAACCGCCGGAGCGTGCCGGTGAGCTGGGTGACTGTGCCGCCGTAGAGACCGCTCGCCGAAACGATGTGGTCGCCCGCCTCGGCGAGCGCGCTGAAGGTGAGGAATTCCGCGGCCTGTCCGCTGCCGGTGGCGACACCACCGATCGCGCCCTCGAGGCTGGCGATCCGCTCCTCGAACGCCGCCACGGTCGGGTTCCCGATCCGGCTGTAGATGTTGCCGTACTTCTGCAGGGCGAACAGGTTCGCCGCGTCGGCAGCGTTCTCGAAGACGAAGCTCGTGGTCTGGTAGATCGGCACGGCACGTGCGCCGGTCGCCGGGTCGGGTGTGCCGCCCGCGTGCAGTGCGCGGGTCCGGAAGCCCCAGGTGCGTTCACTCATCGGTTCTCACCGTAACCGTCCTCCCCTCGGTCGGCCACGCCCTCCCAGGTGGTGAGCGCGGTCATTTCGTGCTGCCGAGGTTAGCACGTTTTGATATTCCGTGCGCTACACTCGAACGTATGAAATGCGCCGCGTGTGGCAAGTCGCTGCCACCTCGTCGCGGAGCTGGACGAAATCGCCAGTACTGCGACGCCACGTGCCGGAGCGCTGCCCGCAGGCAGCGGACGCACGTAAAGAATGACTTGACAAGTCCCGGTCGTCAATCCACTCTTGACACCGTGCCGGACGAACCCTTGGCCGCGGTCGGTGCGGCGTTGCGGAAAGTCCGCGACGCGGAGGCGGCACTGCGGGACACCGTGGACGCGGCCAGGGCGGCCGGGCACACCTGGCAGGAGATCGGTGACCTGCTGGGTACCAGCCGGCAGGCCGCGTTCCAGCGGTTCGGCCGGCCGGTCGATCCGGTGACGGGCGCGTCGATGACGGAACTGAAGCGGCCCGACGTGGTCTACCGCGCCGAGGAGCTCGTGGTCGAGCTCGTCGGGTGCCGGTGGCACGAGGTGCGCCGGGACTTCGACGACCGCATGCTCGCCTCGGTCGGCGAGGACGAGCTGCGGCTCGCCTGGACGCAGCTGGCCGGGTCGGTCGGACGCTACGAGCGGATGGGAGAGCCGTACGCGCGGTCGGCGGGGGACTACACGATCGTCCACCTGCCGCTGGCTTTCGAGGCCGGCGAGCGGACCGTGCAGGTGACCTACCGAGAGGACGGTCAGGTGGCCGGGCTGTGGATCCAACCGGCCGAACAGTTGTGAGCAGTTGTGAACAGGGGGAACGATGAAAACAGCAATCGCGGGCGTGATCGCGGTCCTCGCACCGCTGGTGGCCCCGGCCGCCCACGCCACCGAAGTACCCACGGCGGGGAACCAGCTCGCATGGGTCATCGACGCCACCGGACGCGTCCCGGTGTCCGATACCGAGCTGCAGCAGCACATAGCGCAGGTCCTGGGGACCGCCGCGGGTGGCACGGCGGGCATCAACGCCGCGCTGACCGGGCTCGGCCGGCTCGAGGTGGAACGGGTCGTCACCGAGGCCCCTGATCACGTCGAGGCGGTGGTCCACGGCCCGGCGGACGACTACCTGCTGGACCTCCACGTCGACCAGGCCGGGCTGATCGACGGACTGCGGGCGACCCCGGACGACCCGGTGCCGTCGTCGTGGCCGGAGGTGGACGCACAGCTCGCGGCGCTCGGCGGCCGCGTTTCGTTCGGCGCGTCGGAGATCCTGCCGGACGGGCGCTGCCGTGACGTGCACGGCGTGCAGGACACCGTGCAACGACCTTTGGGCTCGGCGTTCAAGCTCTACGTCCTCGGCGCGCTCGGCACCGCGGTCGCGGAGCACAAAGCGTCGTGGAGCGAACAGCTCGCGATCCGCGACGACTGGAAGAGCCTGCCGTCGGGAGTACTGCAGAACCAGCCGGCCGGTACCCGGCTCCCCTTGTCGGAGTACGCCGACAAGATGATCTCGATCAGCGACAACACGGCCGCCGACCACCTGATCCACCGGCTCGGCCGCGACGCCGTGCAACAGCAGGTCACCGCGTTCGGCAACCAGCGGCCGTCGGCGAACATCCCGTTCCTGACGACCAAGGCATTGTTCGAGCTCAAGGCGACGCAATATCCGGTCCGCGCCGACGCCTACCTGGCGTTGCCACGCTGGGCACGTCCCGCGGCGGTCGCCGGACTCGAACGGCTCCCGCTCACCGGCCTCACCTCCTGGCCCGAGCCGGAGAAGATCGACCAGCTCGAGTGGTTCGGCTCCCCGGACGACATCTGCCGGGCGTTTTCCGGGCTGCAGAAGGAGAATCAGCCGGAGATCGGGCACGCGCTGTCACTCAACGACGGCGGGCTGGGCCTCGATAAGGCCAAGTTCCCTGCGGTCTGGTTCAAGGGCGGCAGCGAACCCGGTGTGCTGACCCTGAACTACCTGGCCCGGACCGCCGATGGTCGTTCGCTGGTCACCAGCGTCATGGTGTCGGACCCTGCGGCGCCGTTGGACGAAAACCACGTCACGGCGCGAGGAATCGCGGTTGCGAGGGGGGCGGTGGCGCTGTTGGCAGCTACGCTGCGCCCGTGACGGTGCGCTGGAGTCTGACGATCGATTGCGCGGCGCCCCGCGCGCTGGCGAGGTTCTGGGCAGTGGCCCTCGGCTACATCGAGCGCCCACCGCCGGCCGGGTTCGCGAGCTGGGAAGCCTGGCTCACCGAATTCGGGGTTCCCGAGGACGAGTGGGACGACGGCGCGTACCTGGCCGACCCGGAGGGCGTCCTGCCGAGCCTGAGCTTCCTCAAGGTTCCCGAAGGCAAGGTCGTGAAGAACCGGCTGCACCTGGACATCCAGGCGGGAGGCGGTCGCGAGGTGCCTTGGGAGACGCGGTGGGAGCGGGTCGTGGAAGCGATCGCCCGCCTCATCGCGGCGGGCGCGACGGTGCTGCAGGAGCACGAGGCGGGCGGGCAGCCGGACCACGTCGTGATGGCGGATCCGGAGGGCAACGAGTTCTGCGTGCTCTGACCTGAGGCCGCCGGACCGGGCGTGCGGTGGTCGTCGCCACCGGTCGTCGCACGCGATCCGGGCCGGCGGCCCAGGGCTAGCCGATCAGCTCCTCGTGTCGGGTCGGATTGCCGCTGTGCCAGGGCACGACGGTGCCGAAGCGGACCAGTTCGCCGTAGGTCGACGGATCGAGGTCGTCGAGCACCAGATCGAGCACCGCTCGCGCGGCCTGGTCGGGCGTCTGCGCCTGGCTGAAGTCGGCGAACCACGGGCGCGACGCGCGCGTGTCGACGAGGCCGGGGCAGACCGCCGCGACCAGAGTGCTCTCGGCGACGTCCTGCTCTCGGCGTTGCGCGGCCACCGCGCGCACGGCGGCGACTTGGGCGACCTTCGACGGAACGTTGATCCACTCCGGCCAGCCCAGCTCGTGCGCCCGGCCTTCGTGGATCGCGGTCCGCCAGTCCTCGACGGCCCGCTCGACGTCGTCGAGGGGCACTCCGTCGAACCGGGGCCTCAGGGCCTCGGGCAGATGGCCGAGCGTGCCCAGGGAACTGGCGACGACGAGCAACCTGCCGCCCGGGCGCAGGATCGGGCCGAACGAGCGCAGCACTGCGTGGGCGCCGGCGTTCGCGACATCGAGGAAGACGTCCGCCTGCTCGGCTTGTGGCCGTCCAGGGTCGAGCGGGCCGACGGCGTTGGACAGCACGATGTCCACCGCGCCGAGATCCGTGGCGAAGCGGGCGACTGCGTCGGTGTCGGAGACGTCGAGGACGCGGCCGGCCACGCGGCTGCGTGTCGCGGGATTCGCGGCGACGCGCTCGGCGGCGGCCGCCACGCGCTCGGCGTCGCGGCCGGTGAGCAGGACGAGGTCGTCCGGGCCGAGGCGGGTGGCGAGTCCTTGGGTCAGGGCGAAGCCGAGGCCTTGGTTGGCTCCGGTCACCACGGCGGTACGTGTCATGACTCCACGCTAGGTCCGTCCGGACCATGCGCCCAGCGAGAGATCGGCAAGCCTGGTATGCGTGAACGTCATGGACTTCGGTGACGTCTCCCTGGTGGCCCTCCGCGTGTTCCGCGAGGTGGCCGAACGCGGCACGCTCACGGCGGCCGCGGCGGCGCTGGGCTACACGCAGTCCGCAGTGTCACGGCAGATCGCTTCGCTCGAGCGCGTTGCGGGGACGCCGGTGCTGGAACGGCGTCCCGGCGGGGTCCGCCTGACCGCGGCCGGGAACGTCGTGCTGCGCCGGGCGATCGCGGTGCTGGACCAGATCGATGCCGCCGGGCGCGAGCTGGCCGGGCTGCCCGCCGACGGCGGGAGCGTGCGGCTCGGGTGGTTCCCCAGCGCGGGTGCCGTCCTGGTCCCGCGCGCCGTCGCGGAGCTGCGGCGTACCCATCCCGCGGTGCGTGTCACCACCCGGGAAGGCACGACGCCGGTCTTGGTGCGGGCGCTACGCGCGGGCACGGTGGACCTGGCCGTGCTGGGCTCGGTGCCGCCGTTCCGGCCGCCGGACGCCGAAACCCCGGCACTGCGGCTCAAAACCCTCGCCGAGCGCATCCTGTGCCTCGCCGTGCCCGCGGGGCACCCGTTGGCCGGCGCGGACGTGGTCGACGTCGCCGATCTGCGTGGGCAGCGGTGGATCGCGGGTCCGTCGGCGGGGGAGGACACGCTGATGGGCGTGTGGCCCGGGCTCGACGAGCGGCCGGAGATCGCGCACACCGCTCGTGACTGGCTTGCCAAACTCAACCTGGTCGCCGCCGGCTGTGGCCTGACGACGTTGCCGGCTTCGCTCGTCGAGGCCGTGCCGCCGGGGGTGCGGGTGGTGTCGGTGCGGGGCGGGCCGTCGGAACGGCGTCGCGTGGTGCTGGCCCGGCTGCCGGGTCCGCTCTCCGAAGCGGCCGCGCTGCTGGCGGAAGCGCTGCGCCGGGTGGCCACCGGTGTGCCGGACCGCACCGATGACTGAGATGCCGATGACTGGGGATGCCGATGACTGAGATCACCGCGGGTGTCGCGGTATTCGTGTCACATCGGTCGTCGCCGCGGGGTCTACTGCTACGACGCTGGCGTGGAAGGAACGGGACACGGTGGATGCACTGACCGAGCGGTTCGAGCACGAGCGGCCACGGCTGCGGGCGGTTGCCTACCGGATGCTCGGCTCGGCGAGCGAGGCCGACGACGCCGTCCAGGAGACCTGGCTGCGGTTCGATCGCACCGACACCGGTGACGTCGAGAACGTCGGCGCGTGGCTGACCACCGTCGTCGCGCGGGTATGCCTCTCCATGCTCCGCACCCGGCGCAACCACCGCGAGGAGCCCCTGGAACTGCAGCCCGAGCCGGATGCGGACGTCCGCGACCCGGAGCAGGAGGCCGAACTGGCCGACTCGGTCGGGCTGGCGCTGCTGGTGGTGCTGGACTCGCTCGGGCCGGCCGAGCGGGTCGCGTTCGTGCTGCACGACATGTTCGCCGTGCCGTTCGACGACATCGCCCCGATGATCGACAAGACCCCGGCCGCGACGCGGCAGCTCGCGAGCCGCGCCCGTCGCCGGGTCAAGGGCGGGGCCGCCGCGGACGCGGACATGCCTCGGCGACGCAAGGTCGTCGAAGCGTTCTTGGCCGCGGCGCGTGGCGGCGACTTCGAGGCGTTGCTGTCGCTACTCGACCCGGACGTCGTCCTGCACGCCGACCGCTTCGTCGGGCCGAGTCCGGCGCCCGTCGTGCTGCGCGGGGTCGCCAGCGTCCGCGACGGCGCGCTGCTGGCTTCGGCGCGGGCCCGCGCCAGCGAACCGGCCCTCGTCGACGGCGTTCCCGGCCTGCTCATGGTGCGCGACGGGCGGCTGTCGGTCGTCCTGTCCTTCACGATCGACGACGACCGGATCACCGGCATCGACGTCATCGCGGACCCGGAGCGGCTACGTGAACTGGAGGTCGCGGTGCTCTAGTGATCCGGTCAGCCCAGGGCGGCGCGAAGGCGTGCTTCGCGCTCCGATGGCGTCTGGCGCGGGCAGCTCACGCACTTCGGGTTGCCGACTTCGTAGATCAAGCAGCACGACGCGCGGCGGACGGCGGGCGTCCGGCCGACACGGACGAAACGCGGCTTCGGCAGGTCGAGGTCGATCGCCGCCACCAGTGGCTCGGCCAGGGCCATCGCGCGTTCCGGATCCGGCGTCCACAGCAGCCGGTTGCCGATCGAGTCGGTGGCGATAGCGCCCAGCGCGCGTTCGCGGGCCCCGGTGACGGCGGCGATCGTCGTGATCGCGGTGCCGAGCGCCTTGGCGAATGCCGCACCGAGTTCGGGCAGCCCGCCGGACAGCGGACGGGTGGCCCGGGCGCCGAGGAACCGGCCGTCGGCGACCAGGTCCAGCTCTGTGGCCGCCAGCGCCGGATCGACGAGGGTTCCCGCGACCAGGCCTTCGAGCGCGGGCGCCACGAGGACCGAGGAGAGGGAGTACCACCAGATCGTGCCGAGGACCTCCGGCCGCGCGCAGCCGTAGAGCTTCGCCGCGCCGCCGACGCGGGCCCGCACCCACTCGGGGTCCGCGAGCAGGGTCGCGGGAGCGGTCCAGTCGGGCTTCACGCCTCCACCCTTCCAGACGCGCCGGGCGCGCGCGGAGATCGCGCCGGATAACGCACGGCACAGGTGGGCGGGACGGGTAGTTCACGTCGATGGGGAGCGGGCAGGCACCCGATGGGCGGTGCAGCGC
This sequence comes from Amycolatopsis sp. NBC_00355, assembly GCF_036104975.1. Classification (GTDB taxonomy): domain Bacteria; phylum Actinomycetota; class Actinomycetes; order Mycobacteriales; family Pseudonocardiaceae; genus Amycolatopsis. Next base: position 8,857,491 of record NZ_CP107982.1, read on the forward strand.
CCGTGTCGATCGGGCGACCTCGGGGGGTGAGCAGGTGCCCGACGAGCGGGGCAGAGCCGGTGTCGTTTGGGGCGATCTCGAGTGGTGAGCAGGCACTCGACGAGTGAGGTAGAACGGGTGCCGTTTGGGGCGATCGCGAGGGGCGAGCAGGCACTCGACGAGTGAGGTAGAACGGGTGCCGTTTGGGGCGATCTCGAGGGGCGAGCAGGTACCCGACGAGCGGGGTAGAACCGATGTCGTTGGGCGATCTCGGAGGGCGAGTAGGCACCGGGTGGGCGGGGTAGCGCGGTGAAGATCGGGGTGACCTCGGGGAGCGAGCAGGCACCGATGGGCGGGGCACCGCCGGTGTCGTTTGGGGCGACCTCGGGGGCGAGCAGGCCACCATTGCGCGGGGCAGCGTCGGTGTCGATCGGGGCGATCTCGCCGGCGCGGACGGGGCGCCGGGGGTGTCGCGGCATGTGGGTAGGTCGCCGACCGGGCTCGCCGGCGAGCGGTGCGAGAGCTCGGGCATTCTGAGGACGCTGCGGCGTGAGGAGGTCGGACTCCGACGGGCCAGCGCCGGCGGGCGGCGGCGATGGTGCGCGCACCCGAACGTGCCTACCGCCAGCACGTCACAAGCGCCGGTATGTGGAGACCGAGAACGACACCGTGACCTTCTGCGTCTCGCTCAGCGCCTCGAGACGTTCCCGGCGGCCGTCGCGGTCGAGGTGGTGGCCTGCCGGGCCCATCTCCACCGCCTGGCGGATCCGGTCCGGGGTCAGCTCCACCGTGCTGCGCACCGCCGTGCGGCCCGTGCGGGCGAAGTACTCGCCGAGCGTTCCGTCGAGGCGCTCCTCCTTGCGGTCGTCGACCGTCAGGACCAGGTCGCCCAGCTCGCGGAGGTGGTCCGGGGCCGGGGACGCGACCGCCAGCAGACCACCCGGCCGCAGGACCCGGTGGAACTCCGGGCCGTTGCGCGGGGCGAAGACGTTCAGCAGGACCGACGCCACCTCGTCGCCGACCGGCCACGGTTCCCACAGGTTCCACACCGCCGCGCCCAGGCGGGGGTGGGCGCGCGCCGCGCGGCGGAGGGCTACCGCCGAGACGTCCAGTGCCAGGCCGGTCGCCGACGGGGCCGACGACAGGACGTGCGCCGAGTAGTAGCCCGTGCCCGCGCCCGCGTCGATCACGAGGCCGTCGGCCTCCGCGCACACCCGGGCCAGCTCGTCGGCCAGGGCGAGATAAGCGCCCGACGCGAGGAAGTCCGCGCGGGCCGCGACCATCGGTGCGGTGTCCGCTGTGCCGGCCGGGATTCGCGCGTGCAACAGGTTCACGTAACCCTGTCGGGCTAGATCGAACGAGTGGCCGTTTTCGCAACGCAGCGTGCGTTCGGCTAGCCCGATCGGGTTGCCGCACACCGAACATCGCAACGCTTCCACGACCTGGGGTGGCAGTGGGTCATTCCCGCCGTGGGCTGAGGTCATGGGGATATTCGACCACGAGGTTTCGCAACCGGACACTTCAGCACAGGTCCCGGGAAACCTGGACGTAACAACGTGGCGTGGACAGTTCACGCGGGTGAAACCTGACGAGCCGTCCCGTGAAACACCGCGCGCCAAAACTCCCTTCGCATAACCCAGGGCACGGGAGGACGATGTGCTGAACGCAGGAGACACCGCATGGGTATTGGCCAGCGCCGCGCTGGTCATGCTCATGACACCGGGATTGGCCTTTTTCTACGGCGGCATGGTCCGCGCGAAGAGCGTCTTGAACATGCTGATGATGAACTTCATCGCGCTCGCCGTGGTGGGGGTGCTGTGGGTCCTGTACGGCTTCTCGATGTCGTTCTCCAACGACGCCTTCGGCGGCTTCGTCGGTAACTTCGACCTCGCGGGGCTCGGCGACACCGTCGGCAAGCTCGCCGGCTTCGTGACGGCCGCCACCAGCACTTCGCCCGAGGTCGCGTGGCCGGGCTCCGACGCGCTGCCGGTGCTGGCTTTCGTGATGTTCCAGCTGATGTTCGCGATCATCACTCCCGCGCTGATCTCCGGCGCCATCGCCGATCGCGCGAAGTTCTGGGGCTGGACGCTGTTCGTCGTCATCTGGGTGACGGTCGTGTACTTCCCGGTCGCGCACTGGGTGTTCTCGTTCAACGGCTTCATCGGCGCGGACGCCGTCGGCGGCTGGATCGCCAACAACCTCAAGGCACTCGACTTCGCCGGTGGTACCGCGGTCCACATCAACGCCGGTGCCGCGGGTCTGGCCCTGGCGATCGTGCTCGGCAAGCGCAAGGGCTGGCCGAAGGACACCGGCCGGCCGCACAACGTGCCGTTCGTCCTGCTGGGCGCGAGCTTGCTGTGGTTCGGCTGGTACGGCTTCAACGCGGGTTCGGCGCTGGCCGCCAACGACCTCGCCGCGGTCGCCTTCACCAACACCACCGTCGCCACCGCCGCCGCCGTCCTCGGCTGGCTGCTGGTCGAGCAGCTCAAGTTCGGCAAGCCGACCACCCTCGGCGCCGCGTCCGGCGCGGTCGCCGGTCTGGTCGCCGTCACCCCGGCGTGTGGTTTCGTGAGCCCGATCGGGGCCATCGCGATCGGCGTCATCGCCGGTGCGGTCTGCGCGCTGGCCGTCTCGCTCAAGTTCCGGTTCGGCTTCGACGACTCGCTCGACGTCGTGGGCGTCCACCTGGTCGGCGGCATCGTCGGCACCCTGCTGATCGGCTTCTTCGGCACCACCAGCGTGAACTCGCTCGGCGCCGACGGCCTGTTCTACGGCGGTGGCTTCACGCAGCTCGGGCGCCAGGCGGCGGCCGCGGGTGCGGTGCTGGTGTACTCCTTCGTGCTGACCTTCATCATCGGCTTCGCGATCAAGAAGGCCGGCGGCTTCCGCGTCAGCGTGGAGGACGAGGTCGGCGGCATCGACGAGGCCCAGCACGCGGAGAGCGCGTACGACTTCACCGGGTTGTCGGGCGGTGGCTCTCCGTCCACCATTCCGGTCAAGACCACGTCGGCCGCGAAACTCGAGGAGAGCAAGGCATGAAGCTCATCACGGCGATTGTGAAGCCGTTCACGCTGGACGATGTCCGCTCCGCGCTGGAACAGCTGGGCGTGCTGGGCATGACGGTCAGCGAGGTCCAGGGGTACGGCCGGCAGAAAGGCCACACCGAGGTCTACCGCGGCGCGGAGTACTCGGTGGACTTCGTGGCGAAGCTGAAGATCGAGGTCGTCACCGACGACACCAACGTGGAGAAGGTGCTCGACGCCATCACCACGGCCGCGCACACCGGCAAGATCGGTGACGGCAAGGTGTGGGTGACGCCGGTCGAGACCGTCATCCGGGTACGGACCGGCGAGCGCGGCACGGACGCGCTATAGGCGTCCGGGATGGCCGACGGGGGCGAACTGGTCCAGGCCACCGAGCGGTTGCTCGAGGGCAGGCACGGGAGGCTGGGGGCGTCCGCTTTGCGGGCGGCCCTGGTCGACCTCTATGAGTTCTGGCTGAGCAGGGGTGCCACGGCGGCCGGCGTCGACACCGCGGAACCGCGGGTCGCGCTGGTCGCCGTGGGCGGGCTCGGCCGCCGGGAGCTGGTGCCGTTCTCCGATCTCGACCTGCTGCTGGTGCACAACGGCAACAGCAAGGTCGGCGAGGTCGCGGACGCGCTCTGGTATCCCTTGTGGGACGCGAAAGTCGGGCTCGACCACTCGGTCCGCACGCCCGGCGAAGCACTGAAGGTCGCTTCGGAGGACCTTCGGACGGCGATGGGCCTGCTCGACGCCCGGCACCTCGCCGGGGACGCCGAGCTGTCCGGCCGCCTGGTCGCGGCGGCGCGGGACCAGTGGCGTCGCACCGCGCGCAAGCAGATCCCCGATCTGACGGCGTCGGTGCGGCAGCGCTGGGCCCGCAGCGGTGAGATCGCGCAGTCCGCCGAACCCGATCTCAAGCACGGGCGGGGCGGGCTGCGGGACTTCGCCGTCCTGGAAGCGCTGGCCGCGGCGCAGCTCACCGCCCGCCCGGGCGAGGAATTGCTGGAAGCCAAGGGACTCCTGCTCGACGTCCGGACCGAGCTGCGGCGCGAGATCCGGCGCGAGCGGGACGTCCTGTCCGCGCCGGAGGCCGACCTGGTCGCCTCCGAGCTCGGCTTCGGCGACCGGTTCACCTTGGCGCGCAAGCTGTCCGGCGCGGGACGCACGATCGCGTACGCGCTGGACGTCGCGTTGCGGTCCACTGTGGACCCGCCGAAGGCGCGGTTCGGGCGGCGGCCGTCGCGCACGCCGCTCGCCGAAGGCGTGGTGCTGCACGGGAACGAGGTCGCGCTGGCCCGCGACGCCGTCCCGGCGAAGGACCCCGCGCTGCTGCTGCGGGTCGCCGCGGCCTCGGCGCGCACCGGCAAGCCGATCGCGCTCGGCACCCTGAAAGCACTGGCCGAGTCGGCCCCCGAGCTGCGCGCGCCGTGGCCCGCCGAGGCGTTGAACGCCCTGGTGGAGCTGCTGGGCGCGGGGGAGGGCCTGGTCGACGCGGTCGAGTCGCTCGACCGGACCGGGCTCTGGTCACGGCTGTTCCCCGAGTGGGGCGCGGTCCGCGACCTGCCGCCGCGCTCGCCGGTGCACCAGTGGACGGTCGACCGGCACCTCGTGCGCACCTGCGTCGAGGCGGCCAAGCTGACCACCACGGTGCCGCGACCGGACCTGCTGCTGATCGGCGCGCTGCTGCACGACATCGGCAAGGGCCGCGACGCCGACCATTCGGAGCTGGGCGCCAAGATCTCCGCCCAGGTCGCGGCCCGGCTCGGGCTGGACGCGGGCGACGCGGCGACGGTGTCGGCGATGGTCCGCCACCACCTGCTGCTGCCGCACACCGCGACGCGGCGCGACATCAGTGAGCCGGCGACGGTGGCGCGGGTGGTGAAAACCCTGGACAGCGACATCGTCCTGGTCGAACTGCTGCACGCGCTCACCCAGGCCGACTCGCTGGCCACCGGCCCCGGCGTCTGGACGGACTGGAAGGCCCGGCTGCACGCCGAGCTGGTCACCGGGTGCGAGGAAGTGTTGCGCGGCAAGGGGTTCACCGCGCCCGAGCCGATGGACTCCGAACAGCGCGAGCTCGTCGCCCAGGCCGTCGCCTCGGGCAACGGCGAAGTCCGGATCAGCACGCACGGCAAGGTCGTCACGGTGCTGCTGGCCGTGCCGGCCCGCGCGGAGCTGCTGGCTCCGGCGGCGGGGGTGCTGGCGCTGAACTCGATGGAGGTGCACTCGGCGATCCTGCGCGGTCACGACGGCGGACGCGCAGGCGTCTTCACGGCGTCACCGAAGTTCGGCTCGCTGCCGGAGGTGACGCTGCTGCGCGAGCAGTTCGCTCGCGCGGTCGCCGGCACCTTGCCGCTGACACAGCGGCTGGCGGCGAAGGAACGCGACTACGGCTCACCCGACGCGGCGTCGGTCGCGCCGAAGGTGCTGTGGTTCGACGACGAGACGAGCGGCCCGGACACGGTGGTCCTCGAACTCCGCGCGGCCGATCGGATCGGGCTGCTGTTCCGCGTGGCGGGGGCGTTGCGCCGCTGCGACGCGGAGGTCCGCTGGGCCAAGGTGGCGACGCTGGGCGGCGCGGTGGTCGACTCGTTCGCGGTGACGCCCCGCAGTGGCCGCATCGAGCCGGGCTGGCGCCGCGAAGTCGAGCAGGCCGTGCTGGCCGCGGCGTCCTGAGCGGTCTTGCCTGAGCCGAGCCGTCACTCGGCTCAGGCAAGTCACACCAGCGCGACCGCGGGCTCGCCGAACCACCTGCTCAGCGCGTTTTCCAAGCCGGACCCGCCGTTCCAGACCACGTAACCGTCGGGCCGGACGAGTTGCGGCCCGGCACCGGCTCGCGTCTCGACGCGGTCCGCCCACCCCGGCGGCAGTTCCGCGCCGATCAGGACCGCGCGACCGTCCGATGTGGACGGGACGTCGACCGCGCGGCCGGAAACCCCCGGGTACGTCACGCCGAGGCCCGAGAGCTCCGCCGCGACCGCGCGGCGGGCCTCCGGGACGGCGATCAAGCCCGTGACGACCTCCCGGACCGCCACCGCGTCCGGGTCGGGCACCCCGAGCACCGCCTGCGCCCGCGTGCTGAGCAGCACGCGGGTGGCCAGCGGGTGCCGCTCGTCGTGGTAGCTGTCGAGCAGGCCCTCGGGTGCGTGGCCGCGGACCTGCGCGGCCAGCTTCCAGCCGAGGTTCACCGCGTCCTGCAGGCCCAGGTTGAGCCCCTGGCCGCCGACCGGCAGGTGGATGTGGGCGGCGTCGCCCGCGAACAGCACGCGGCCGTGGCGGTAGCGCTCCAGCTGCCGGGACGCGTCGCCGAACCGGGACGCCCAGAGCACTTCGCCCACCTCGAACCCCGGCCCGTGCAAGGAGGTCAGGGCCCGCTGCAGTTCGCCGGCGGTGACGGGCTCGTCGCGGCCGAGCCGCTGCTGCTCCTCGCCGACGACGACCACCCGGTGGCGTCCGCCGGAGAGCGGGAGCAGGAAGCCCGCGGCCTTCGACGGCAGCCTCCACTCGTCGGCGAAATCGTCGGGCTTGCGGGTGAGTACGAGGTCGGCGACGACCAGCGAGATCCGCGCCGAGCGGCCGGGGAACGCCGCTCCCAGCAGCGTCCGGACCGTGCTGTGGCCGCCGTCGGCCGCCACGAGCCAGCCGGCCCGGTGTTCGCGGCCGCCCGCGGTGACCGTGACGCCTTTGTCGTCCTGCGCCACGGCGGTGACGGCCGCGTCGCGCAGCACCGGCGTGCGCAGCCGGGCCTCGATCGCCGCCGCGACGTGCACCTGCTCGACACCGAGCTGGTACGGGAAGCGCGTCGGCAGGTCGGTGTAGTCGATCGGGATGCCCGAGAAGTGCCCGCCGGGCAGCCGGGCCTCGATGTGCGGCTCGATCGCGGCGAGCAGGCCGCGGTCGGCCAGCACCTCGACCGACCGGGGCTGCAGGCCGAGTGCCTTCGACTGCGTCGTCGGGCGGGCGTCGCGGTCCAGGACCAGCACGTCGAGCCCGGCACGCTCCAGTTCGAACGCGGCCAGCAGGCCGGTCGGGCCGGCACCGGCGATCAGGACGTCAGGCATCGAGGTTCTCCTTCTTGAGGTACCAGACGTGCCAGATGATCAGGGCGGCCAGCATCGCGAACCACTGCACGGTGGTGACCAGCGAGATCAGGTCGATCGGCAGGGTGTAGACGAGCACGATGTGCGTGATCGCGCTGAGCACCAGCACGCCGCCCCAAGCGGCCGTGTTGATCCGCAGGCCGCGCCGGAAGCGGGCGTCGGTGTCCCAGCGGGCCGCCCACGCCTCCGCGCCCTCGGCACCACGCTTGATCTCGGCGATCGTGCGGCCCAGCGTCAGCTGCGCCGGCCGGCCGATGAACACCGTGACCAGCATCCACGCGCCGAACACGCCACCCAGCGCGGCCGTCCACCCTTCGCGGATCACCAGGGTGCGCGGGTCGTCGGAGAGCAGGCCCAGCACGACCGACAGCACCATGACGCTCAGCGTCACCAGGGCGACGAGGTCGACCTTCCGGTTGCGCACGATCGTCCACAGCACGTACGGCGCGGCCACCACGACCCCGGCTATCAGCGCCCACCACTGGCTCACGCCGGCGGCGCGCAGGCCGTAGAACAGCGCCATCGGCACGAGGACTTCGAAAACGACGTTCAGGACGTTGGCGCGGATCACCCGGCGCAGGCCGGCGTCGGGCTCGGACTTCTGTTCGATCATCATGCGGATTCCCCAGTGGTTTCGGGTGCGGTCGCCCGCACGTAGAGGTCGGCGAGCTCACGGCCGATGCGCGCGAGCTCGGCTGGTTCGGGTGCGGCCGCGGCCGCCGTGGCGACGACGGCGTCGAGGCCGCTGGTCAAGGCCAGTGCCGCGGTCCGCGGGTCGAAGCGGCCGAAGGCGCCGGCCGCCTGCCCGGTACGGAAGTGCTCTTCGAACAACGCGAGCCGCCCGTTGACGGCGTCACTCTGCGAGCCGGCGTTCTTCACCAGATCGATCAGCGCCCGGATCGCGTCGGGGTGCTCCCCGACGAGCGCGACGTTGGCTTCGACGAAAGCGCGCAGCTGCGCGACGTGCCCGACGGCGGCGTCGATGCGCGGCTGCATGAACGCCCCGGTGACCCGTTCGATCTCGGTGATACACACCGCGAGCAGGTCGTCCTTGCCCGCGAAGTGGTAGCTGATCATGCCGGTGCTCGACAGGCCCGCGTGCTTCGCGATCCGGCTGAACGACGCCTTGGCGAAGCCTTCCTCGGCGATCACTTCGATCGCCGCCTGCACGATCTGGGCCCGCCGGCCGGACTCGGTGAACGTTCTTGCTCGCATGAGCAAAATTTAGCTCAGCCGAGCAAATCTGACAAGTCGCCTGGTCAGGGGCAGAGACGGGGGAGGTGGATCAGGCGATGGCGGTGCCGTCGACGAGCGGGCTGGGAGGTTGAGCGGGCGGCGTTGGCCACAGCTTCCCGAAGGTTGCGGTGGATCTTGTAACAGCCGGCGTCTCGCCACCGAGATCTCCCGCATGGCCGGGACGAAAATCCAAGCAGCGGAGCACACCGTCGGCGACATCTTCACCGACGACTACCACTTCACGATCCCTCTTTATCAGCGCCCATACGCGTGGACGACCGACCAGGCGGGGGAGATGTTCGACGATCTTCTCGCCGCTTCTCGTGCCAAGGACTCGCTCACCGAAGCCGATCCCTACTTCCTCGGCAGCATCGTGCTGGTCAAGGCGGAAAAGCAAGCGTTGGCCGAGGTGGTCGACGGGCAGCAGCGTCTCACCACTCTCACGGTGTTGCTGAGTGTTCTCCGCGACTGTGTCTCGCCTCCCTACGCCGCATCACTGGAGAGCCGGATCTTCCAGAAGGGAGACCCGATCAAGCAGACCGCGGATCAACCTCGTCTCAGTCTTCGTGACCAGGACCAGGGGTTCTTCGAGAAGTACGTTCAGGAGCGAGAAGGAAACGCTCTGCTCGCGTCCTTGGTGGACGTGCGACCCGACAGCCGGGCACGCTTGGTCGAAAACGCGCTCCAGCTCAAGGCTCGGTTGAGCGAGCTGGAGATGGTGGAGCGCGAGCGGCTGGTCTCGTTCATCGACCAGCACACGTACTTGGTCGTGGTGTCGACTGCCGATTTCGAGTCGGCCTACCGCATCTTCTCAGTGCTCAACGAGCGCGGCTTGGATCTCACGCACACGGACATCCTTAAGGCGGAGATCATCGGCCGCATCGCGGAAGTCGACCAGGACGCCTACACCACTAAGTGGGCCCATGAGGAGGACGATCTCGGTCGCAACGACTTCGGCGATCTCTTCTCCCACATCCGCATGGTGTACGCGAAGACGAAGGCTCGTGAGTCGATTTTGAAGGAGTTCCGCGCGTCGGTCCTGCAGCGTGTACCGGATGGCAAGAAGTTCATCGACGACGTGCTGGTTCCGTACTCGGACGCCTTCGAGGCGGTCACGCGCGCGAGCTACGCCGGAGGACCCGATGCGGACGCGATCAACAGGCTGCTGGGCTGGCTGAAACAGCTGGACAACACCGACTGGATCCCTCCGGCCATCAGCTACTTCAGTCGCCCGACCGCCGATTCCGCAGAACTTCTTCGCTTCCTGATCGACCTCGAAAGACTCGCGGCGAGCATGCTCGTCCGCCGGGTGGACATCACTCGCCGGATCGAGCGTTACGGACGCGTCCTGGACTGGATGGAGAAGGAACGCGACCTCTACGCGGACGAGTCCCCGCTCCAGTTGTCCAATGACGAACGAGCGGCGACCGTCGAGAGGCTCAACGCCGAGATCTACACAGTCACACGGATTCGTCAGTACGTGTTGCTACGCCTCGATTCTGCGCTATCGGACGGCGGGAAGAGCTACGAACACTCCCCGCTGATCAGCGTGGAACACGTTTTACCCCAATCGCCCGCAGCAGACAGCACATGGACTACGGAGTTCACTCCGCGGGAGCGGTTGTATTGGGTTCACCGCCTGGCGAACCTCGTCCTGCTGTCGAGGCGGAAGAATTCCCAAGCCGGCAACCTCGAGTTCGAAGTGAAGAAGACCAAGTACTTCGAGAAGACGAGTTGGCCGCCGTTCGTCCTGACCGGACAGGTACTCGATAGTCCCGAGTGGACTCCCGCTGTCCTCGAGAGGCGTCAGGAGGTCCTGTTGACGGTCCTCGGCGAGCTCTGGCGGCTGGCCCCCGGTAGTCCCACGGCTTCCTAAGCGGTGGCGGTGCCGTCGACGACCTTGTTGCGGCCCGCGTCCTTGGCCCGGTACAGGGCCTTGTCCGCGGCCTGCAGCAGGCGCTCGACGGCCGTGCCGCCGTCGGGGTAGGTCGCTACGCCGATCGACGCCGACAGCGTGCCGATGAGGCGGACGTGGCTGCCGTCCTCGTACTCGACTTCGAGGGCCGCGATCGCCGCGCGGATGCGCTCGGCCACCGCGAGCACCGCCGCCGGGCCGATGTCCGGGAGCAGGACGACGAACTCCTCGCCGCCGAAGCGGCCGACCGAGTCGTAGTCGCGGACGGCGTTCTTGATCGTCGTCGCGACCGACCGCAGCACCGCGTCGCCCGCCAGGTGCCCGTGCTCGTCGTTGATCAGCTTGAAGTGGTCCAGGTCGATCATCAGCACGCCGAAGCTGCTCTGCTTGCTGCGCTGCGCCCGGGCCAGCTCGCGCGAAGCGAGCAGGTGCCAGCCGGTCGTGTTGAACAGGCCCGTCTTCTCGTCGGTGGTCGCGGCGATTTCGAGCTGCTTGATCAGCACCGCCCGGTGCAGCACCAGCAGCGGCGGCACGATCGCGATCGCCAGCGCGGGCAGCGTCGCCAGCGTCAACGCCGTGAGCAGGCCGAGGCAGAGCGTCGCGACCTCGAGGAGGTTGTCGCCGAGGCCGCCGAAGAACGCCTTCACCGAGCGCTTGGTGATCGTCAGCGCCGGGACGATCGTGATCGCGGCGAACACGAAGTACGTCACCGCGGCCAGCGTGATCGCCGTGACGCCGCGCCAGCCCGACGTCAGCGCCGCGTACATATTTGGCACGCCGAGCCGGTTCAGCGCGAACTCGGCCGAGTAGCAGGTGATGACGACCAGCGTCGCGTTCAGCGCCGTCCGGAACGGCGGGACGCGCTTCATCCGCGTGAGGCTGCGCGTCGCCAGGTGCACGTACAGGACGACGACCAGGGCGGCGCCGAGCGCGGGCGGCAGGAGCAGGACGCCGGCGAACGTCCAGACCGACGTCAGGTTGATGTGCGGGGTGTCGGACACCAGCCGCCGGACGCGCTCGATCTGCCGGCCCATCTCGGCCTGCAGCACGCCGAGGACGCCGAGGATCGCGAAGACGACCAGATCCCAGAGCCGTACGGGCACGCTCACGGCGGTCCAGACGGTGGCGACGACGGCCACCGACTCGACCAGGAAGACGTAGAGGATCAGCGACCCGCGTTGCCGCCAGAGGGTCCATTGGGCCGGATGGAGCACACCTCGATCACGGCCTGCGCGGGGCTGGGCCGGATGGGCGCCGTCCATACTCAAGGCGGTGCAACTCCCGTGGGTGATCCGACGATCAGCGTCCACCCCATCACACCGGGCGGCCGCGATCGATGGGTGCCACACGATCGGACCAGTGAAGGGAGGCCGCCCTCATGCGCAACCGCGAATCCTGACCCTCCGCCCGTAGTCCGTGCCGCGCGAGAGGAGAGCCGTCGTGCGCAACCGCGAGTCCTGAAACCCGTGCCTGTCCGTCACCGCGCAGGAAAGGAGAGCCGCTGTGCGTAACCGCGAGTCCTGAGTCCCGTGTCTGTTCGTCACCGCGCCGGAAGGGAGAGCTGTCGTGCGCAACCGCGAGTCCTGAACCCCGCTGTCGTCCGTCACGGCGATCGAAGGGAGAGCCGCTGTGCGCAACCGCGAGTCCTGACGCCGAGCCCGCCGTCCGTCCCGCCCGAGAGGAGAGCCGTCGTGCGCAACCGCGAGTCCTGAATCCCGTCCGCACACCGTCCATCCCGGCACGAAAGGGGAACGTCACCATGCGCAACCGTGAATCCTGAAACGACGCGGGCCCGGGTGGGGCCGCTCAGGCGGTGGCGCCGCCGTCGACCACCAGGTCGTGGCCGACCGTGAACCCGGCCTCGGCCGAAGCCAGCCACAGCACCGCTGCGGCCACTTCGGCGGTGGCACCCACCCGGCCCAGCGGAATCGCGGCCTTGAGCCGCACGGCGCGGCCGGCGTCCGTCTCGCCGGGCCGCAGCGACATCCCGGTGTCGGTCGGCCCCGGGCTGACGGCGTTGATGCGGACGCCGTCGGCGATGTGGTCGCGCGCCGCGGTGCGGGTCAGCACGCTCACCGCGGCCTTCGACGCGGCGTAGGCCGCCATGCCCGGGATCCGGCCGTGCGAGCCGATGTTCGACGCCATGTTGACGATCGCGCCGCCGCCGTGCGCCCGCATGTGCGCGATCTCGTGCTTCATGCAGAGCCAGGTGCCGGTGAGGTTGGTGCCGATGACGGCGTCGAAGACGTCTTCACGCAGGTCCCCGGCCGCCGCGGGGGCGCCGAGGACGCCGGCGTTGTTGAACGCGACGTCCAGGCCGCCGTGGCGCGCGACGACCGTCTCGACCATGCGCGCGACGTCCGCGGAGTCGGTGACGTCCGCGACGACCGCGCTCGCCGGGCCGCCGATTTCCTCGACCGCCGAGGCGAGCCGCTGCTCGTCGCGCCCCGCGACGACCACCGTCGCGCCTTCTTCGGCGAACGCCTTGGCCGTCGCCCGTCCGATGCCCGAACTGCCGCCCGTCACCAAGACGATCTTGCCCGCGAACCGTGCCCCCATGCCTGCCTTCTTTCTGGTCTGATCATTCTCGAATGAGGATGCGCATCGCCTGCGAGACGGCCGCGTTCAGCCGGCCCGCCGCGTCCGTGCCCTTGCCCAGGACCCGCAGGCCCTGGAGGACGGTGAGCAGGAACCGGGCGAGGGTTGCCGGGTCGCTGCCCTCGGGTAGCTCGCCCTGCGCCTTCGCTCGTTCCAGTGCCATGGTGAGCGCGACCTCGAGGGTGTCCCAGCTGCGTTCCACCAGTCGCGCGACCGCCGGGTCACGGGGGAGGAGCTCGATGGCCGCGTTGACGACGAAACAGCCGATGGGCCCGGCTTCGCCCGCGATGTCGGCGACGTAGCTCTTCAGCAGTCCGCGCACCGCGTCCACTCCGGAACCGGGCTGCGACAGGCTGGCCACGACCTGCGCGTCCGTCCGTTCCGCATAGCGCTTCAAGGCGGCGACGTACAATTCGTGCTTCGTGCCGAAAGTCGCGTACAGGCTCGCCTTCGCGACGCCGAGGTGTGCGACGAGATCACTGACCGACGTCGCTTCGTAGCCCTGACGCCGGAAGAGCGCGAGCGCGGCGTCGCAGGCTTCGTCGACGTCGAACTCCTTGACCCGGGACATGATCAAAACCCTAGCGCTTTCGAGAACGAGCGGTCAAATATGCGAGCGGCGGTGTGTCGTGTCCGGTGACGCCGAGTGCGGTGGCACTATGGCTGCTCGGACCGGCCTGAGGGGGTGCGTGATGCAGGACTCGCCGCGGTTGACGCTGCCGCCGACGGTCGTCGCCTCCCACCTCCGGTCGTGTGCCGAGGACCTCGCCGCGGGCCTGCGCTGCGGCGGCCCGGGCGCCACCACGACCGAGCTCATCGACGTCGTCGCCCAGCTGGTCGCCGGCCAGGAGGCCATCTCCCACGCGCTCGCCGGGCTCGCCCGCCGCGTCGAGACCGGTTCGGACGCGCTCGCCGCGGCCCCGCCGCTGGACGTCGAGGTGGTCACCGAGGTGCTGCGCGAGGCGGCCATCGCGGCCCGCTGCGCGGCCGAGGCGCTCGACGAGGTCACGCCGTCGTTCGAATGCGTGAGCGAATCCGTCGCGCCCGACACCCGTTTGTAGCTGTCTTCCCGCAAGCCCGCCCGCCTAGCCTGGAGCAGCGGAGGTGACTCGCATGCGCGCGGTGTGGACGGGCACGATCGGGTTCGGCAGTTACGCCATTCCGGTGAAGGCGTACAGCGCGACCGAGGAGCACGAGATCCCGCTGCACCAGGTGCACGGCGCCGACGGCGGCCGCGTCCGGGTGAAGCGGGTCTGCGAGGTCGACGGCGAAGAGGTGCCGCCCGAGGAGATGGTCCGCGGCTACCCGGTCCCCGGCGGTGACGTCGTGCTGCTGTCGGACCACGAACTCGCGTCGCTGCCGATGCCCGGCCGCACGATCGACATCCGCGGCTTCGCGCAGCAGGCCGACGTCGACCCGATCTGGTTCGCGAAGACCTACTTCCTCGAGCCCGAGCCGGCCGGGACGAAGCCGTACGTGCTGTTCAGCGAGGCCCTGCAGCAGTCCGGCCGGATCGCGCTGGTCACCGTCGCGCTGCGCCGGCGTGAGGTGCTCGGCGCGCTGCGGGTGCGCGACCAGGTGCTCCTCCTGGAGACGATGCTGTGGCCCAATGAGCTCAGGGCCCCGGACTTCCCGTTCCGCCACGCCGACGTCGACATCCGCCCCGGCGAGCTGCGCCGCGCGGTGACCCTCGTCGAGGAGCTGACCGGCGAGTTCGACCCGGGCCGCTACCCCGACCGTTACCGCGAGGCCCTCGACGCGTTGATCCGGTCGAAGATCGACGGCGCAGAGGTCGTCCAGCCGACGGCGGCCGAGCAGTCCGAGGGCGTCACGCGGCTGCTGGCGGCGCTGCAGGAGAGCGCGGCCGAAGCCGAGGACGCGCGCAACGCGGCCGTCACGAAGGCCAAGGCTGCCGCGGCTCGCGCGGCGAAGGCGCGTACGACGGCGAAGCGTGCCGCGTCGCGCAGCCGCTCGAAGACGTCCTGAGTAGTACTACCCACGGGTAATTGAGGGTTCTCCCACTGCTGGTGGCCGCCGGGGCGCGGCAGACTTCGTCGTGCCAGCGGATGCCGGAACCGCTGGTGAGGGGGTCAGGACGGCCCCTGGGGAGGTGTGCCGTCCAGACACCGGGGTTCCGGGGCGGGCCGACGGAGGAGCGGTCCGTTCCCGGAACCCGCGTCACGCCGCGGGGAGGCGGGGTGATCGAGGGGAGTCTTGATGGCTGCCGCGGAGGAGCGAGGGTCTCCGCGGCAGCCTTCAGGCGTCCGCCACCCGCGTCAGCAGCTCCGACGCGAGCTTCAGCAATTGCCGCTCGGTCGGCGACAGCGTCGACTCCAAAGCCGTCGCCAGCCAGCGTTCCCGCTGGACGCTGTACTCCCGCAGCACCGCCAGCCCGGCCGGGGTGATGCGGATCAGCGACCGGCGGCCGTCGTCGGGGTCGGGGGTGCGCGTCACCAGTTCGCGTCCGGTCACCCAGGCGAGGATGCGGGTCAGCGACTGCGGCTGCAGCCGTTCCGCCGCGGCCAGCTCCGACGGCGTGTGCGTGCCCGCCCGGTAGAGCCGGCTCAGCACCGCCAAAACCGCCGGGCCCGGGCCGCTCGGGTCGGATTCGGCGCGCATCCGCCAGTTCAGCCGCCCGACGCCTTCGCGCACCTGCCGCGCGAGTTCGGCCAGCTCGGGGTCCGCGCTGACCGGCGAAGCGACGTCGGAATCGGGCTGCATGGGCCTCACATTAGGCGGTTCTGCGCACCAGCCGGGCATAACGCCCGTCGAGCGCCAGCAGCTCTTCGTGCGTCCCGCGTTCGACGATCCGGCCTTCGTGCAGCACGACGATCTGGTCCGCGTGCTCCACTGTGGACAGCCGGTGCGCGATCGTCAGCGTCGTGCGCCCCGCGGCGAGGCGGTCCAGCTCGGCCTGCACCGACCGCTCCGTGCGGTTGTCGAGCGCGCTGGTCGCCTCGTCGAGGATCAGCACCGGCGGGTTGCGCAGCAGGATCCGCGCGATCGCCATCCGCTGCTTCTCGCCGCCGGAGAAGCGGTAGCCGCGCTGCCCGACGACCGTGTCGTAGCCCTCGGGCAGCCCGGCGAGCGTGTCGTGGATGTGCGCGGCCTTCGCGGCCGCCTCGATCTCGTCGTCGGTCGCGTCCGGCTTCGCGAAGCGCAGGTTTTCCCGCACGGTGTCGTGGAACAGGTAGGTCTCCTGCGACACCATCCCGACGCCCGCGGCGAGCGAGGCCAGGGTGACGTCGCGGACGTCGGTGCCGTCGATCTCCACCGAACCGGACGTCACCTCGTAGAGCCGCGCCACGAGGTACGCGAGCGTCGTCTTGCCCGAGCCGGTCGAGCCGACGAGCGCCGTGGTCGTCCCCGCCGGGACGTCGAGGTCGATGTCCTCGAGCGTGAGCGGTCCGCTCTCGTCGTAGCGGAAGGAGACACCGCGCATCGAGACGTCGCCGCGGCGCACGGAAAGCGGGCCCGCGTCCGGCTTGTCGCTGATCTCCACCCGCAGGTCGAGCACCTCGAAGATCCGGCCGAAGAGGGCCTTCGACGTCGCCACGTTCTGCCCGATCGTCTGCATCGCGCTGGCCGGGGTGACCAGTCGGTTGAGCATGCTGGTGAACGCCACGACCGTGCCCAGCGAGATCGGTGACGCGCCGTTCGCGAGCGCCAGCCCGGCGATCCAGTAGACCAGGGCCGGGATCACCGTCAGGCTCATCGCCCGGGACGCGATCTGCCAGCGTCCGGCCAGCGCGGCGGCCCGCTCCAGCGACGCGATCTCCCGCGACTCGGCGCCGAAGCGCTCCCGCATCTCCCGCTCGTTGCCCATCGTCTTCGCGAGCAGCACGCCGGTGACCGAGAGGGACTCCTCGACCATCGTGGTCAGCCGCGCCATCCGCCGGGTCCGGCCGCGGGCCAGCGTCCGCCGCCGCTTGCCCAGCCGCAGCGTGAACAGCAGGAACAGCGGGACGACGATCAGCGACAGCAGGGCGAGCTGCCAGTCGAGCACGATCAGCGCCACCGTGATGGCGATCGTCGTCGTGGCGTTCTGCACCACGGACCCGGCGGTCGTGGTGATGACGTTGTCGACGCCGCCGATGTCGTTGAAGACCCGCGAGAGCACTTCGCCGCTCTTCGTCCGGGTGAAGAAGCCGAGCGACATCCGCTGCAGGTGGCCGTAGACCGACACGCGCAGCTCGTTCATCACGCGCTGGCCGATGGTGTTGGACAGCCCGGTGGTCGCGACGCCGAGCGAGCCGCTGCCGACCGCGCAGACGATCATCCCCGCCGCCAGGGCGCTGATCAGCAGCGTGTCCCGGTGCGGGAGGGCGTCGTCGAGGATCTCGCGCAAGAGGAACGGCGAGACGACACCGAGTCCGGCCTGCAGGACGATCAGCGCGAACAGCGCGGCGAGGGGGCCGCGGTGCGGGCGGAACAGACCGGCGATCCGCCGCAGCGGGACCGGTTCGTCGGTGTCGGACGTCGGTTCGGCGAGCGACGGACGGGCTCTGGTCGCGGAGGTCATACGCATATGTTTACTGAATCTGGTCGGGCTCACCAGTGAATTTCGGAAGTTAAAGCCGAATTTAAGAAGTTCTCGCGCGCAAGTTGGTACACCTATGTGTACTAACTGCGTGCGCGACTTTCGCGTACCCGCGAGGCCGGGAAGCCGCAGCGACTACCCTGGAGAGGCCGGCCCGGTCCGGCGCGCCACTCTCGACCCAGCTGGAGCGTGCACACCCGTGTTCGACACCCTGTCCGATCGGCTCACCGCCGCCCTTCAGACGCTCACGCGCAAGGGCCGGCTGTCCGACGCCGACATCGACGCCACCGCGCGCGAGATCCGCATCGCGCTGCTGGAGGCCGACGTCGCCCTCGGCGTGGTCAAGACCTTCATCGCGAAGATCAAGGAACGGGCGAAGGGCGCCGAGGTCTCCCAGGCGCTCAACCCCGCGCAGCAGGTCGTCAAGATCGTCAACGAGGAGCTCGTCGGGATCCTCGGCGGCGAGACCCGGCGGCTCAACCTGGCGAAGACCCCGCCCACGGTGATCATGCTCGCCGGCCTCCAGGGCGCCGGTAAGACGACGCTGGCCGGCAAGCTCGCGCTGTGGCTGAAGAAGCAGGGCCACGCGCCGCTGCTCGTCGCCTGTGACCTCCAGCGCCCCAACGCCGTCACCCAGCTGCAGGTGGTCGGCGAGCGCGCCGGCGTCACGACCTTCGCGCCCGAGCCCGGCAACGGCGTCGGCGACCCGGTCGACGTCGCCCGCCGCGCCATCGCCGAGGCGAAGCACGCGCAGTACGACGTCGTCGTCGTCGACACCGCGGGCCGCCTCGGCGTCGACGAGGAGCTGATGAAGCAGGCCGCGGACATCCGCGACGCCGTGCAGCCGGACGAGACCCTGTTCGTCGTCGACGCGATGATCGGCCAGGACGCCGTCACCACGGCCGAGGCCTTCCGCGACGGAGTCGGCTTCTCCGGCGTCGTGCTCACCAAGCTCGACGGTGACGCCCGCGGTGGTGCCGCGCTGTCCGTCCGCGAGGTCACCGGCCAGCCGATCCTCTTCGCCTCCAACGGCGAGAAGCTCGAGGACTTCGACACCTTCCACCCGGACCGGATGGCGTCGCGGATCCTCGGCATGGGCGACATGCTGACCCTGATCGAGCAGGCCGAGCAGGCTTTCGACCATGACCAGGCCGAGAAGGCCGCCGCGAAGCTCTCCAGCGGCCAGCTGACGCTGGAGGACTTCCTCGAGCAGATGCTCGCGGTCCGCAAGATGGGCCCGATCGGCAACCTGCTGGGCATGCTGCCCGGCGCCGGCCAGATGAAGGACCAGCTCGCCCAGGTCGACGACAAGCACCTGGACAAGCTGCAGGCGATCATCCGCGGCATGACCCCGGCCGAGCGCGACGACCCGAAGATGATCAACGGCTCGCGCCGGCTGCGCATCGCCAACGGCTCCGGCGTCTCCGTCCGCGAGGTCAACGACCTGGTCAACCGGTTCTTCGAGGCCCGCAAGATGATGGCCCAGATGGCCGGCCGGTTCGGCTTCGGCGGCGGGGGCGGCGGCTCCAAGTCACGCAAGGGCAAGAAGGGCAAGAAGGGTCGCGGCCCGACGCAGCCCAAGGTCCGCGGCGGCTTCCCCGGCGGCATGCCGATGCTGCCTCCGGGTGGTCAGATGCCCGGTGGGATGCCCGACCTGTCCAAGCTCGGCGGCCTGAACGACGCCCCCGGCTTCGACCCGTCGAAGTTCAAGCTGCCGAAGAACCCCAAGGACAATTGAGCACCGCGCTCCACGCCGCCGGGGTGATCCTGCCCGGCGGCGAGTCCGGGGAACTCTGGATCACCGGCGGTCGGATCTCGTTCGAGCCGGTGCCCGGCGCCGAGACGCTGGGCCGTGACGTCTTCCTGCTGCCCGGGCTGGTCGACGCGCACTGCCACCCCGGCATCGGCGTCCACGGGCCCGTCTCGCTCGACGAGGCGGCCGAGCAGGCGCTCACCGACCGCGACGCGGGCACGCTGCTGATCCGCGACTGCGGCCTGCCGATCGACGTCCGGCCGCTGCAGCGGCGCGCCGACCTGCCGACGATCATCCGCGCCGGGCAGCACCTCGCCCTGACCAAGCGCTACATCCCGGGTCTCGGCATCGAGCTGGACGACCCGTCGCAGCTGCCCGCCGCCGTCGCCGAGCAGGCGAAGGACGGCGACGGCTGGGTCAAGCTGGTGGGGGACTGGATCGACCGCGGCGAGGGCGACCTCGCGCCGCTGTGGCCGGACGACGTCCTGGCCGAAGCCGTGAAGGTCGCGCACGACCACGGCGCCCGCGTCACCGCGCACGTGTTCGGCGAAGCCGCGCTGCCCGGGCTGATCGCGGCCGGCATCGACTGCCTGGAGCACGGCACCGGCCTGAGCGCCGGCCAGCTCGCGGAGCTGGCGGCTGGCGACGTCGCGCTGGTGCCCACCCTGATCAACATCGAGAACTTCCCGGGCATCGCGGACAAGGCGGGCAAGTACCCGGCGTACGCGGCCCACATGCGCGCCCTGCACGCCGGTGTCGGCGAGATGGTCGCCACGGCGATCGAAGCGGGGGTGCGCGTCTTCGCCGGGAGCGACGCCGGCGGCCTCGTCGAGCACGGCCGGCTCGTCGACGAGATCGAAGCCCTCCACCGCGCGGGGATGACTCGCGAGCAGGCCCTCGCGAGCGGGTCCTGGGCCGCCCGCGACTGGCTCGGTCACCCCGGCATCACCGACGGCGCGCCCGCCGACCTGCTCGTCTACCCGAGCGACCCGCGTGACGACCTCGGCGTCCTGCGGCATCCGGCGCACATCGTGCTCGGCGGCGTCGTCTACGGGTAGACCCCCGCTGTTTTCCTTGCGGGACCGGCACTTTAGCGTTGGGCGCGTGACGGACGACGACGGCGCACGGCGCGTACTGGGGGCGCACTGGTGTTTCGTGGCGTTCTTCGCCGGGATCGCCGGCTACTACCTGATCAACCTCGCCATCGCCGCGGGGGTCAACCGCAACGTCGGCGGATTCGACCCGCTCGAGCTGCGTGACATCGGCCCGCTCCTGCTGCTGGCCTTCGTGCCCAACCTGCTGCTCGGTCTCGGCCCGGCCGTCGGCTCCTGGCTCTGGGGCCACGGGCTGCGCACCGACTTCGGGCTCACGCCGACCTGGCGCGACGTCCGGATCGGCCTCGCCTGCGGCGCGCTCGCACTGGTCGTCGGCTACCTGCTCAACCTGGTGCTGATCGCGGTCTACGGCGCCGACGACGTCTCCGACAGCCCGCTCACCGACCTCGCCGACACCTTCGACGGCGACACGGTCTGGCTCGTGCTGGCCGCGGTGATCGTCATCGCCGGCGCGCCGCTCACCGAGGAGCTGCTGGTCCGCGGCACGCTCTGGAAGGCGTTGTCGTTCCACCGGATCCCTTCCTGGGCGGTGCTCGTGCTCACCGCGCTCGTGTTCGCCCAGCTGCACGGCGAGCCGACCCGCACGATCGCGCTGTTCGGCCAGGGCATCGCGATCGGACTGGCCCGGCACCTGTCCGGCCGGGTGAGCGCCGGGGTGATCGCGCACGCGGCCAACAACCTGCCGCCCGCCGTGCTCCTGTTCGTCGCGCACTGAGGGCTTGCGAAGATCGTGGACAGTAGTTGGACGGATACTGTGCGATCACATTCCGGCCGCTAGGCTCGGGGCAGGAGCCGAGCGACCGCGGAGGGCAGGCGTGACCACTTCCCAGCCTCGGGAACCCCTTCCGGACGCGCTGCCGCCCCCCGAAGACCCGCCGGAGCCCGCCGCCGCGGCGTTCCTGGAGCCTGCGCCCACTCACCGCTGGGGCTTCGGGGCGTTCCTGCTCGTCGAGGTCGTGCTGCTCGCGTCGGCCGCGTTCGTGTCCGTGCTGGTCGG
The DNA here is from genome assembly GCF_036104975.1 of Amycolatopsis sp. NBC_00355. Lineage (GTDB taxonomy): Bacteria > Actinomycetota > Actinomycetes > Mycobacteriales > Pseudonocardiaceae > Amycolatopsis. Next base: position 8,878,747 of record NZ_CP107982.1, read on the forward strand.
GGACACCGGCCCCGGTCCGCTGCCGATCCGCGTCGTGCTGCTGGGCACCATGCTGCCGACGATGATCGCGGCCGGCGTCGCGGTGCTGGTCACCTACGTGCGCGGCAACGGGCCCTTCGCCGACCTGCGATTGCAGTGGCGCTGGTCGGACGTGCGGGTCGGGTTCAAGTACGGCTGCATCGGCCTCGTTTTCACGACCGTCGCCGCGTACCTCTGGACCCAGCTGGTCGGCGACGCCAACGCGACGTCCGCGATCAGCGCGCTCGTCGAGGATCGCCGGATGTCGGTGTCGGCGGCGGTCGTGATGTTCGTCTACCTCTGGCTGCTCGGCCCGATCTGCGAAGAGATCATCTACCGCGGCCTGCTCTGGGGCGCCGCCGAGCGGCTGCAGTGGCGCAGCGAGCGCTGGGGCCGCTTCGCCGCGTTCCTGCTGTGCACGGCGGTGTTCGCGGCCAGTCACCTCGAGCCGTTGCGGACCACGTTGCTGCTGGTCATCGCGGTGCCGATCGGGCTGGCGCGGCTCGTCACCGGTCGGCTGCCGGCGAGCATCGTCGCGCACCAGGTGAACAACTTCCTGCCGGCGCTCACCATCCTGCTCGGCGCACTCGGGGTCGCCTCTTTCTGAAGCCGCTTCGAGGGGCTTCTTCCAGGGCCGCTTTCACGGGCCTCGGACCCCATCTGGCAGAATGGTGCACTGCCTGCTTCCGCCGGACCCTCTCACCGCGCGAAAGCTGTGACCTTCGGGTGCCCGCGTCCGTGTCCCCACTCGGACCGCGTGCGCCCACCCCAGCACCAGAGAGATTTGAGGAGTACCCACACCCGTGGCCGTCAAGATCAAGCTGCAGCGCCTCGGCAAGATCCGTGCGCCGTACTACCGCATCATCGTCGCCGACGCGCGCACCCGCCGGGATGGCAAGGCCATCGAGACGATCGGCAAGTACCACCCGAAGGAGGAGCCGAGCCTCATCGAGGTCGTCTCCGAGCGCGCCCAGTACTGGCTGGGTGTCGGCGCGCTGCCGACCGAGCCGGTCCAGCGTCTCCTCGAGATCACCGGTGACTGGCAGAAGTTCAAGGGCCTGCCGGGCGCCGAGGGCACCCTGAAGGTGGCCGAGCCGAAGCCGTCCAAGCAGGACCTGTTCAACGCGGCCCTGGCCGCGGCCGGCGAGGAGCCCACCACCGAGGCCACCACGCCGAAGAAGAAGTCCGCCCCCAAGAAGGCCGAGGCCGAGAAGGCCGAAGCCACCGAGGGTGAGAAGGCCGAGTGAGCTTTCTGGCTGATTCCCTCGAGCACCTGGTGCGCGGGATCGTCGACAACCCGGACGAGGTCCGGGTCGAGCTGCTGACCACACGTCGTGGCCGCACGCTCGAGGTGCACGTGCACCCCGACGACCTCGGCAAGGTGATCGGCCGGGGCGGACGCACCGCGACCGCCTTGCGCACCGTCATGGGCGGCATCGGTGGCCGCGGCGTCCGCGTGGACGTCGTCGACACCGACCGCTGATCCGGGCACGGAGAACGGTCGGATGGACGTCGTAGCAGGCCGCATCGCCAAGGCGCACGGAATCCGCGGGGAACTCGCGGTGGACGTGCGCACGGATTCGCCGGAAGAGCGGTTCAAGGTCGGTGCGGCCGTCACGACGAAGCTGCGCGACGGCAGCAAAAGGGAACTCACCATCGCAGCCGCCCGCGAACACAGCGGGCGGCTGCTGGTGCGTTTCGAGGAGGTCCTGACCCGCGACGTCGCCGAGACGCTGCGGGGCGCGCTCCTGCTCGTCGACACCGACGCGCTGCCGCCCACCGGCGACCCCGACGAGTTCTACGACCACGAGCTGGCCGGCCTGCGGGCCGAGCTGCTCGACGGCACGCCCGTCGGCACGGTCGTCGAGGTCGTCCACTCGCCCGCGGGCGAGCTGCTGGAACTGGACGTCGACGGCCGCGAGGTGCTGGTGCCGTTCGTCCTGGCGATCGTCCCGACCGTGGACATCGCCGGCGGCCGGGTCGTGCTCGACCCGCCGGAAGGGCTGCTGGACGCCTGAGATGCGGATCGACGTCGTCACGATCTTCCCCGAATACCTCGACCCGCTGCGCGCCGCGCTGCTGGGCCGGGCCATCGACCGCGGCCTCATCGAGGTCGGCGTGCACGACCTGCGCGAATGGACCCACGACGTCCACCGCGCGGTCGACGACGCGCCGTACGGCGGCGGCCCCGGCATGGTCATGAAGCCGCAGATCTGGGGTCCGGCGCTGGACGACGTCTGCCGTCCGGAGACCCGGCTGGTCGTGCCGACGCCGGCCGGCCGGCCGTTCACCCAGGAGCTCGCGCACGCGTACGCCGAGGAGAATCACCTGGTCTTCGCGTGCGGCCGCTACGAGGGCATCGACCAGCGCGTCGTCGACGACGCTGCCCGCCGGATGCCGGTCGACGAGGTGTCGATCGGCGACTACGTCCTGGTCGGCGGCGAAGCGGCGGTGCTCGTCATGGTCGAGGCCGTCGTCCGGCTGCTGCCCGGGGTGCTCGGCAACGTCCGCTCGGCCGCCGAGGACTCGTTCTCCGACGGCCTGCTCGAAGGGCCCAGCTACACCCGGCCCGAGGTGTGGCGGGAGCTGGCCGTGCCCGACGTGCTGCGGTCCGGGAACCACGCCCTGATCGACCGCTGGCGGCGTGACCAGGCCCTGGAGCGCACCGCCCGCCGCCGCCCCGATCTTCTCGCCGCGCTGCCGGAAGGCAGCCTCGGCAAGCACGATCGCGGGGTCCTTGAGGGCTTGGATCCCGAGCAGGCGTAGGCCGGTTGTCCGACTCGTGGCCGCGTCTGTAATACTTGACAGGTTGGCGTGAGTGGACCTGCTCGTCCACCAGCTCGCCTCAGCCCCCTGGGTCGCCCGCAGCTTGGCAGTTGCGCGCCCGGGGATGTGTACGCAAGCCATACGAAGACGAGGACGGACCACCGATGAACACCCTGGACGCGCTGGACAAGCAGTCGCTGCGTTCCGACATCCCGGCCTTCCGCCCGGGCGACACGCTCAAGGTGCACGTCCGCGTCATCGAGGGCAACCGTGAGCGCAACCAGGTCTTCCAGGGCGTCGTGATCCGCCGTCAGGGCGCGGGCATCCGGGAGACCTTCACCGTTCGCAAGGTCTCCTTCGGTGTCGGCGTCGAGCGCACCTTCCCGGTGCACTCGCCGAACGTGGCCGAGGTCGAGGTCCACAAGCGCGGCGACGTGCGGCGCGCGAAGCTGTACTACCTGCGCGACCTGCGCGGCAAGAAGGCCAAGATCAAGGAGCGCCGCGAGAACCGCGAGACGGCCTCGGCTAACTGAGTCACAACCCGGTTACCGGTAGCCTGACGACGTGGTCGAACCCGTGTCCCAGAACGCTTCTCAGGATGACCCCGATCGCTCCGAGGAGGAACAGCCCCGGCTGTCCCGTTCCGAGGAGCGCGGGGGCGCCCGCCGCAGGCGAGCCAAGCCCGCCAAGAAACGGTCGTTCTGGAAGGAACTGCCGATCCTGCTCGTGATCGCCCTGGTGCTCACGATCCTGATCCAGACATTCCTGGCGAAGGTCTTCATGATCCCCTCGGGATCGATGGAGGCCACTCTCCACGGGTGCCCCGGATGCACCGGTGACCGGATCCTCGTCGACCGGGTCACCTACGACTTCACCGAGCCCGGTCCGGGCGACGTGGTCGTGTTCAAGGGCCCGCAGGCGTGGATCAACAACGAGATCCCGCCGCAGGAGTCGAGCAACATCGTGGTCCGCGGTCTCCGCGGCCTCGGCTCGCTGGTCGGGTTCGCCCCGCCGGACGAGCGCGACTTCGTCAAGCGGGTGATCGCGGTCGGCGGCCAGACCGTCCAGTGCTGCGACCCGCAGGGCCGCGTGATCGTGGACGGCAAGGCGCTCGACGAGCCGTACGTCCACTGGGAAGACCCGTCCAACCAGAACGAGAAGACCTTCGAGCCCGTCAAGGTTCCGGCGGGCATGGTCTGGGTCATGGGCGACAACCGCAACAACTCCGACGACTCGCGGTTCCAGGGCGGCGGCGGCGTGAACGGCGCGGTCCCGGTGGACAACATCATCGGCAAGGCGCGGATCATCGTCCTGCCGCCGGGCCGGTGGGGCGGTATCACCGACCACAACCCGCAGGAATCGGCCCAGCCGGTGGCGCTCGGCGCGCCGGCGTGGCAGAGCGGTCTCCCGCTCGGCGCCGGGGTCGCGGCGGCTTGGCCGGCGTTGTTCCTCGGGCGCAAGCTCAAGTCCGGACTGCGCCGGACGGCCGGGCGGAAAAGCTAGCCACCCGGACCGTGCCGGCAGACGGGTGATGCAGCCTTGACACTTCCCGTTCCCCTCACCGCGGCCGAGCCGATCCGGCCGCCGCGGGCCGTGGTGCGCGGCGACCTCTTCTGGGGTCTGCAGGGCGCACTCGACCGCCGTGGCCTCGGCCCGGTCGCCGGTGTGGACGAAGCCGGAGCCGGAGCGTGCGCGGGGCCCCTGGTGGTCGCGGCCTGCGTGCTCAAACAGGGCGACGCGGCGAAGCTCACCGAGCTGACGGACTCCAAACTGATGACGGCCAAGGCGCGGGACCGGGTCTACGACCTGGTCCTCGCCCGGGCCGTCGACTACTCGGTGATCGTCATCCCGACCGCCGAGGTCGACCTCTACGGCATCCGGGTGATGAACCTCGAAGGCATGCGCCGCGCCGCGGCGGCGTTGCGCGTGTCGCCGGGCTACATCCTCACCGACGGGTTCCGCGTCCCGGGCCTCACCGCGCCGAACGCCGCGGTGATCAAAGGCGACCGGACGGTGGCCTGCATCGCGGCCGCGTCGGTGCTGGCGAAGGTGACCCGGGACCGCATCATGGCCGGGCACCACGACGACCTGCCGCACTACGGTTTCGATGTGCACAAGGGTTACAGCACGTCCGACCACCTGGCGGCGCTGCGCGAACACGGGCCCAGCGACGTCCACCGGTGGTCGTACACGAACGTCGCCACGGCGGCGATCGCGCACGGGATGCGTCCCGAGCGCCCGGTCGTCCTGACCTACGCGGCCTTGGAGAAAGCCATGGAAAAGGACGCCGGCGCGCGCCTGGCCGCCGTCCTCGACGAAGCTTTGGACCCGCAACTCAGCCTGCCGTTGCATGCCCCGAGCGCCGGCGTAGGTCACAATGAACGCTCCGCCGGCGGAGCAGGAGCACGATCCCGAGGAGGGGCGCGGATTTCATGAGCGCAGAGGATCTCGAGAAGTACGAGACCGAGATGGAGCTCTCGCTGTACCGCGAGTACCGCGACATCGTCGGCCAGTTTTCGTACGTGGTGGAGACCGAGCGGCGGTTCTACCTGGCCAACGCGGTGGACGTCCAGGTCCGCGACGGCGGCGGCGAGGTGTACTTCGAGGTCCGCATGTCCGACGCGTGGGTCTGGGACATGTACCGCCCCGCCAGGTTCGTCAAGCACGTGCGAGTGATCACCTTCAAGGACGTCAACGTCGAGGAGCTCGACAAGCCGGACCTCCGGCTTCCCGAGGACGGCCCGTTCTCGGGCTGAACGTCCCGTCGTAACCGGCGAAACCGCGCTACCAGGCGCGGTTTCGCCGGTTTTGTCGTCTCCGGGTCTGGTCGTTGTCGGGTGAGTCGGTGCCCTTAGCACGCCGCACCGACATTTCCGGCCCGAGCTGTCTCCGGACGGCGCGGTTGTCCACATCCCCCCGGTTGTCCACAACCCGGCGATCCGGGGCTGGTCTCCCGCCAAGCACCCTGGCAACGTCGATCACGCACGCACCGTGATCACCGGGACCTCCTCGGTGACCGTCGCGGCGCGGCGAGGGGGGCGAAACACGATGACGGGCACCGATCAGCTCGCGAGACACCGCCGCGAGTTCGGCACCTGGGGCGAGGACCTGGCCGCCCGGCACCTGCAGGACCGCGGCCTGGTCCTGCTCGCCCGCAACTGGCGCTGCCGGGAGGGCGAGCTCGACCTCGTCCTCACCGACCGCACCCGGGTCGTCTTCTGCGAAGTCAAGACCCGCTCCGGAACCGAGTTCGGCCTGCCTTCGGAGACCGTCACCGAGGAGAAGGCCGGCCGGGTCCGCCGCGCGGCGCAACGCTGGCTGCGCGAGTTCCGCATCGGCTGGTGTCCCGTCCGCTACGACGTCATCACGATCCTCGCCGAAGCCGGTACCCGCCCGCGCCTGCGGCATCTCGAGGCGGCGTTCTGATGCCGATCGCCAAGTCCTGGTCGGTCGCCCTGCTGGGCATCGACGGCCGTGTCATCGAGATCGAGGCCGACCTCGGCGGCGGCCTGAGCCGCGTCACCCTCGTCGGGCTGCCGGACGCCGGTCTGCGCGAGGCGAAGGACCGCGTCCGCTCCGCCGTGCGCAACTCCGGGCAGCCCTGGCCCGACGGCAAGGTGACGCTCGGCCTGTCCCCGGCGAACCTGCCCAAGGTCGGCTCGGCCTACGACCTCGGGATCGCGGTGGCCGTGCTCGCGGCCACGGGCGCCGTCCCGGCGACGCGCTTGCTCGGCACCGTCCTGCTGGGCGAACTCGCCCTGGACGGCCGGGTCCGCGCGATCCGCGGCGTTCTCCCGGGCCTGCTGGCGGCCCGTGCGGCCGGCTACGAGCGAGCCGTCGTCCCGGCGGATTCCCTCGTCGAAGCGGCCCTGGTCGACGGCATCGAGGTCGCGGGCGCGACCCACCTGCGTGACCTGGTGGGCTGGCTGAAGGGCGAAACCGTCCTGGTCTCCCCGGAACCACCCGCCCCGGCGGCGCCACCGCAGGTCCCGGACCTCGCCGACGTCGTCGGCCAGCCGGAGGCGCGGTGGGCCCTGGAGGTCGCCGCGGCGGGCGGGCACCACCTCCTGCTCACCGGGCCGCCGGGCGTGGGCAAGACGATGCTGGCGAAGCGGCTGCCCGGCCTGCTTCCGCCGTTGTCGCCCGACGAGTCGCTGGAAGTCACCGCGGTCCATTCGGTCGACGGTTCGCTGTCGAAGTCCTCGCCGCTGGTCACGGTGCCGCCGTTCGTCGCGCCCCACCACTCGATCACGGTGGCGGCCATGATCGGCGGCGGCAGCGGGCTCGCGTCGCCCGGCGCGATCAGCCGCGCCCACCGCGGTGTGCTGTTCCTCGACGAGGTCTGCGAGTTCGGCGGCCAGCGCCTGGAATCCCTGCGGACGGTCCTGGAGGAGGGCGAAGTCCGCATCGCCCGCGTCAAGGGCTCGATCACCTACCCCGCGCGGTTCCAGCTGGTGCTGGCGTCGAACCCGTGCGCGTGCGCGCCGCCGAAGGACGCGGACTGCGTCTGTTCTCCGACGGCCCGCCGCCGCTACCTCGGCCGCCTGTCGGGCCCGTTGCTGGATCGGGTGGACCTCCGGGTCGCCTTGCGCCCGCTGAGCGCGATCAGCGCGCACGACACGGGCACGGCGGAGTCCTCGGAAACGGTCCGCGCCCGAGTACTGGAAGCCCGCGCCCGCGCGGCCCACCGCTGGCACGACCACGGCTGGCGGGCGAACTCGGAGGTCCCCGGGCCGGCTTTGCGGCGCGAGTTCGCCCTGCCGCCGGAGTCGACGGTCCTCCTGGACCGGGCCATGGACCGGGGAATCCTGAGCGGCCGGGGCGCGGACCGCTGCCTCCGCATCGCCTGGACCCTGGCCGACCTGGACGCCGAGCCCCGCCCCGGCCCCGAACAAGTCGGCGCGGCCTTGGCCTTCCGAGAGCGGGTCGCGGCGTGAGCACTCATGAACGCGCGCCCGCCGGACGTCTGCCCGGTGAGCCCCAGCCCGGCGCCGAACCGGCCGGCTCCGCGGCCACGCCCGGTGAAGGCCCTGACAAACTGCGCCGAGCCCGCGCCTACCTGCTGCGGGTCGCCGAGCCACCGGCGCCCGCGGTGGTGGCCTTCGTCGCCCACCACGGGCCGGTGGAGGCCGCCGCTCGCGTGCGGCGGGGTGACTGTCCGCCCCAGGTGCTGAAGGCCACCGAAGCACGGCGGTCGTACGACCTCGTCGACCAGGACTTCGAGCGGGCCGCGGCCGCCGGGGCCCGGCTGGTCGTGCCCGAGGACGACGAATGGCCGGCCTGGCCACTGCTCTCCCTCGATCTCGCCGCCCAGCGAGGTGTCACGGATGCCGTGCCACCACTGGCTCTCTGGGTCACCGGGGACATCCCGCTCGGCACCGCGGCCGATCGTGCCGTGGCCGTGGTCGGCGCGCGGGCCGCGACCAATTACGGCAAGCACTACGCCGCCGAGCTGTGCCACGGGCTCGCCACGCGCGGGGTGCCGGTCTTTTCCGGGGCGGCCTACGGCATCGACGGCGTGGCCCACCACGCCACGCTCGCCGCGGCCGGGGTCACCGTCGCGGTGCTGGGCTGCTCTCTCGACGCCGGCTATCCCGCGGGGCACGTCGCGCTGCTCGACCGCATCGCCCGCAGTGGCGGCGCGGTGGTCAGCGAGTACCCGCCCGGCACCCCGCCGGCGCGGCACCGGTTCCTGGTCCGCAACCGGCTCATCGCCGCCCTCACCGAAGGAACCCTGGTGGTCGAAGCCGGACGGCGCAGCGGCGCCCGCAACACCGCGAGCACCGCCGGGGCACTGGGCAAGGTGGTGATGGCCTTGCCGGGGCCGATCTCGTCGGCCATGTCGGTCGGCTGCCACGAGCTGATCCGGGACGCCCGGGCCACGCTGGTCACGACGGTCGACGAAATCCTCGAGACCGTGGGGCGCTTCGGTGTCGTGGAAGCCGGTGTCGCGGCCCGGCCGAAGCGCCGCACCGACCGGCTGGGCCCGGACGCCCTGCGCGCGTACGAGGCGCTCGCCGTGCGCGCGGACCGGTCAGACACCGAGATCGCGGCCGAGTCCGGTGTTCCGCTGCGGACCGTGCGGGCCTTGCTGCCGGAACTGGAGATCGACGGATTCGCCGTCCGCGGCGAGGCGGGCTGGCGACGGCGGAGGGAAAGCGCGTGAGCACCACGGATTCCCGGCGAAATCGTCGAATATGTTCGGCCGGACCGGTGGGTCCGCGTGGCGATCCTTGACCGGCGGCGGATGTTCGCGCAGCGTGACATCCATGCCGCCGCCATCCCGATCCCGCCGGCCGGACCTGCGCGGGCTCCGGGCCACCTTGCCCGAGCCGGTCCAGGCCGTGGTGACCGGTTACGAACGGCATCTCGGGCTCGAGCGAGGCCTCTCCGCACACACCGTCCGCGCGTACGTCGGTGACGCAGTGTCGCTCCTGGGGTTCGTCGTCGAGGCCGGCGGCGGGCTGGCGGATCTGGACCTCGCCCGGCTGCGGGCGTGGCTCGCGGCGCAGCAGACCGGCGGCGCCGGCCGCACCACGCTCGCCCGGCGGGCGGCCTCGGCCCGGACGTTCACGGCCTGGGCCCACCGGACGGAGGTCCTGGCTACCGACCCCGGAGGCCGGCTCGCCGCGCCGCGGGCGCACCGCACCCTGCCGGGGGTGCTGCGGGCCGGTCAGGCGGGGGAGGTCATGCGGGCGTCGGCGGCCGGCGCGGCGGAACGTGATCCGATCGCCCTGCGTGATCGCGCGATCGTCGAGCTGCTCTACGCCACGGGCATCCGGGTGTCCGAGTTGTGCGGCCTGGACCTCGGCGGCGCCGATTTCCCACGGCGTGTCGTGACCGTGCTCGGCAAGGGCAGCAAGGAGCGGGTGGTCCCGTTCGGCGTCCCCGCGGCCGAGGCGCTGGGCGACTGGATCGAGGAGGGGCGCCCGAAGATCGTCGGCGAAAGCGCCGGTGGGGGCGTCGAGCCCGCGCTTTTCCTCGGCGTCCGGGGGAAACGCGTCGACCCGCGCGCGGTCCGCCGCGTGGTCCACGACGCCGTCGCGGCGGTGCCCGGAGCGCAGGACATGGGCCCGCACGGACTGCGTCATTCGGCGGCGACGCATCTGCTGGAAGGGGGTGCCGATCTCAGGAGCGTTCAGGAACTGCTTGGTCACGCTACGCTTGCCACGACGCAGCTCTACACTCATGTGACCGTCGACCGGTTGAAAGCGATCCATGACCGAGCGCATCCCAGGGCTTGAAGCGCCCCGGGGAGCCTCGCCGGGGTCGTCACCAGCGGGCCCGGCGGCGCACGCGCATCCGCACGAGCACGGAGACGATACTGAGCCGCATGCCGAGAACGACGGTGCAATGACCGCAGGACCGCACGTCACCGACGCCACCGGAGTGAACACTCGCGGTGACGCCGTCGTGCCCGCGGAATCCCGGGCCGCCTACGACGTCGACGCCGGCATCGCGGCGCTGTGGCAGCAGTTCGCCGACAGCCCGGACCAGGCGTCGCGCGATCGGCTCGTGCTGCACTACGCGCCGCTGGTCAAGTACGTCGCGGGCCGGGTCGGCACCGGTCTGCCCACCCACGTCGACGTCGGTGACCTCGTGCAGTCCGGCATCTTCGGGCTCGTCGACGCGATCGAGAAGTTCGACCCCGAACGCGGCCTGCGGTTCGAGACCTACGCGATGCAGCGCATCCGCGGCGCGATCCTCGACGATCTCCGCTCGCAGGACTGGGTCCCGCGCGCCGTCCGGAGCAAGGCGAAGGAAGCCGAGCGTGCGATGGAGCGCCTGGGAGCCCGCCTGCACCGCACCCCGACCGACGCGGAGCTGGCCACCGAACTCGGCATCGGCCTCGACGACCTGCGCGACTTCTACGGCCAGCTGCAGCTCACCAGCGTCGTCGCGCTGGAGGACCTGGTGGCCGCGGGCAAGGACAGCGGATCCCTGGTCGACACCATCCCCGACGACGACGCGGTCGACCCGGTCGCGGTCCTCGTCGACCAGGACAACCGGCGTCAGCTGGCGCAGGCGATCGGTCAGCTGTCCGAGCGCGACAAGATCGTGGTCAGCCTCTACTACTTCGAGAGCCTGACCCTCGCCGAGATCGGGAAGGTCCTCGGCGTCACCGAGTCGCGGGTCAGCCAGCTGCACACCCGCGCCGTCATGCGGCTGCGCGCCAAGCTGGTCGAGCAGACCGGCAGCTGATCACGGATCCCCTCCCCACGGCTTGAGCCGGTACTCGCCCACCTCGCCGGTCAGCGACAGGGGATCGACGTACTCGTCACCCCGGCGCACGCCCCAGTGGAGACAGGCGGCGATCGCGCAGCCGGGGTGCCCGGCGAGGACGGTGCCGAGCACCTGCCCGCGAAACACCTGGTCACCGGCGGTCACCTTCGCTGCGACGGGCTCGTAGGTGGTGCGCAGCCCACCATCGTGGTCGACGGAAATCACCGGCCTGCCGGCCACGAGCCCGGCGAACACGACCACACCGGCGTCGGCCGCCAGGACCTCCTGCCCGGGCACTGCGGCCAGGTCGACCCCGCGGTGGCCGGGACCATAGGGCATTTCGGGCGCGTCGAAGTACTGGGTAATTACCGGATCGGGTGACAGTGGCCAAGACAGCCGCGGCTGAGGCACGGCCCACGGATCGCCTGCCGCGGGGAAATCCTGCCCGGACACGGGCCACGGCGAACTCACCGGGCCGGGTGGTTCCCACTCGGCTGCCCAAGGTTGTGCCGGCGCTGGCAGCCATGTCTGAACAGCGCCCCGATCCGCGACGGCCGCGGCGGCGCGCGCTGGGCCGGTCGAGCCGACGGCTTTCGGCGTGGGTGTGTCCTGCTCGGCACGCCATGGCTCGGCCGAGGGCCGGCTGGTCGCCCCAGGTGCGGATGCCCACGCGGCCAGGAGGCGGGAGTCCGGCGCACTCACTACGAGTGTCGCGGCATCCGCGAAGACTGGGCGGGCCGCCGCCGGGACAGTTGCCGCAGCATCCGCGAGAGCCGAGCAGCTCGCCTCCGGCGCGTTGGCTGCAGCATCTGCGAGAGCTGAGGGGCTCGCCTCCGGCGAGTTGGCTGCAGCATCTGCGAGAGCTGAGCGGGTCGTCTTCGGTGCGTTGGCTGCAGCATTCGCGAGAGCTGAGGAGCTCGCCTCCGGCGAGTTGGCTGCAACACCTGCGAGGGCCGAGCGGCTCGCCTTCGGTGCGTTGGCCGCAGCATCCGTGAGGGCCGAGCGAGTCACCTCCGGCGCGTTGGCCGCATGATTCGCGAGAGCTGAGGGGCTCGCCTCCGGCGCGTTGGCTGCAACACCTGCGAGAGCCAATCGAGTCACCTCCGGCGCGTTGGCCGCATGATTCGCGAGAGCTGAGGGGCTCGCCTCCGGCGCGTTGGCTGCAACACCTGCGAGAGCCAATCGGGTCACCTTCGGCGCGTTGGCCGCAGGATTCGCGAGGGGCAGGCTCGTCGTCCCCGCCGCCGCGTCTGCGAGGCCGGGGCCGGCCGCCTCCGCGGGTTCCGCGGCCTCGGCTGAGTCAGGGGCGGCCGGCCTCGCACGCCCTGCGACGTCCACTGAGCCGACGCCGGTCGCCGCCGCGAACTCACCGGCGCTCGCGGAGGTCGCGCCGGCCACGCTCGGCCTGGCGGGGGCCGGGCCGAGCGGCCCGGCCGCCAGTACCGCGGCGCTCGCGAAAGCGCCCGCGAAAGCCGCCGTGACCAGGGTGAACAACCCTGCGCCACGACCCGGAACCACCCGTCTGAACCGACTGATCAACTCCACCTGTCCAGCCTGCGGCACCCTCGGGCCTCTTGGGGCGTGATGCCCGAATCTGTGGACAACTCACCCCGCTGTGGACAACCCGGCCCGGCGGTGGCCGCCGGTGGGGGAGGGGCTGGTGGCAGGGGGTAGAATCTTTTCCGCGGTCCGCGTGAGCGGGCTGACTTCGCGTGCACGTGCGCGTTCCCCCGGTTTTGGCATACCTACCGGGGCGAGTCGCACGGTGTTCGGCGGTCCCTGAAGTCCTTCGCTTCAGGGTCCGGACACCGGCACGAGCACCAGGGCGAGCGGCCTCCCGGCCGTGAGCGACAAAACCGAGTAGCGCGGCAGGGTCCCAGGGCTCCGGCGCGCACGACACAGAAGAGGTTGATTCCGGCAATGGCCGTCGTCACCATGAAGCAGCTGCTCGACAGCGGCGTCCACTTCGGGCACCAGACCCGTCGGTGGAACCCGAAGATGAAGCGCTACATCTTCACCGAGCGCAACGGCATCTACATCATCGACCTGCAGCAGACGCTGACGTACATCGACCGTGCGTACGAGTTCATCAAGGAAACCGTCGCGCACGGCGGCACGATCATGTTCGTCGGCACCAAGAAGCAGGCTCAGGAAGCCATCGCGGCCGAAGCCTCGCGCGTGGGCATGCCCTACGTGAACCAGCGCTGGCTCGGCGGCATGCTGACCAACTTCCAGACCGTGCACAAGCGTCTTCTCCGCCTGAAGGAGCTCGAGTCGCGGGAGCAGACCGGCGGCTTCGAGGGTCTCACCAAGCGCGAGATCCTGACGCTGACCCGCGAGAAGGACAAGCTCGAGAAGACCCTCGGCGGTATCCGCGACATGGCCAAGGTGCCGAGCATCGTGTGGATCGTCGACACCAAGAAGGAGCACATCGCCGTCGGCGAGGCTCGCAAGCTGAACATCCCGGTCGTCGCGATCCTGGACACCAACTGCGACCCGGACGAGGTCGACTACCCGATCCCGGGCAACGACGACGCCATCCGGTCGGCCGCGCTGCTGACCAAGGTCGTCGCCGAGGCCGCGGCCGCCGGTCTCATGCAGCGGTCCAGCCGCAACGGTGCTTCGGCCGACTCCAAGCCGGAGCCGGGTGTCGCCACCGACGAGCCGCTGGCCGAGTGGGAGAAGGAGCTGCTCGCCGGCTCCGAGACCGCCGCCGCCGACGCGACCGAGGCGGCCGCGGCCGTCGACGCTCCGGTCGAAACGCCGGCCGAGGCCCCCGCCGAGGCCGAGCAGGCGACCGCCTCCTCCTGAACCACCGCTGTCCGTGCGGCCGGGCCGGATCCCGGCCCGGCCGCACGGACGTCGCTCCCCCCAAGGATTTCACGTACCTGAAAAGGACGGATTTAGCAGAATGGCGAACTACACCGCCGCTGACGTGAAGCGCCTGCGCGAGATGACCGGCGCCGGCTTCATGGACTGCAAGAAGGCGATGGAGGAGAACGACGGCGACTTCGACAAGGCCGTCGAGTTCCTCCGGATCAAGGGCGCCAAGGACGTCGGCAAGCGCGCCGAGCGCGCCACCGCCGAAGGCCTCGTCGCCGGCGAAGGCGGCGTCCTGATCGAGCTCGACTCCGAGACCGACTTCGTCGCGAAGAACGCCGAGTTCCAGGCGCTCGCCGCGAAGATCGTCGAGGTCGCGAAGACCCTCAAGACCAGCGACGTGGACGCCCTCAAGGGCGCCGAGCTGGACGGCAAGACGGTCAACGAGGTCGTGCAGGAGCTGTCCGCCCGCATCGGCGAGAAGCTCGAGCTGCGCCGCGTCGTGTCCTTCGAGGGCCAGACCACGAACTACCTGCACCGCCGCGGCTCGGACCTGCCGCCGGCCGTCGGTGTGCTCATCGAGTTCACCGGTGACGACACCGAGGCCGCCCGCGGCGCCGCCATGCAGGTCGCCGCGCTGCGCGCGAAGTACCTGACCCGCGACGAGGTGCCCGCCGAGATCGTCGAGAACGAGCGCTCCATCGCGGAGAAGACCGCCCGTGAAGAGGGCAAGCCGGAGCAGGCGATGGCGAAGATCGTCGAAGGCAAGGTCAACGCGTACTACAAGGACAACGTCCTGCTCGAGCAGCCGTCGGTCAAGGACAACAAGAAGACCGTCAAGGCCCTGCTCGACGCGGCCGGCGTGACGATCACGAAGTTCGCCCGCTTCGAGGTCGGCCAGGCCTGAGGCCAGGTCCGGGCGTAGGTTTCATCCCCAGTGCCCCGTCTCCGTCCATCGGGGACGGGGCACTGTCGGGTCCAGAAGAAGATTTTTCGAGGGCCGAACGGCCTAGGAGGCGACATAGATGGGTGACCGGGTCGAAGGTGGCTACCGGCGGGTGCTGCTGAAACTGGGCGGCGAGATGTTCGGTGGCGGTTCGATCGGCGTCGATCCGGATGTCGTCCACTCGGTCGCGCAGCAGATCGCCGACGTCGCCCGCACCGGCGTCCAGGTCGCCGTCGTGATCGGCGGCGGCAACTACTTCCGCGGCGCCGAGCTGTCGCAGCGCGGCATGGACCGCGACCGCGCCGACTACATGGCGATGCTGGGCACCGTGATGAACTGCCTGGCGCTGCAGGACTTCCTGGAGAAGGAAGGCCTGCCCACCCGCGTCCAGACGGCGATCACGATGGGCCAGGTCGCCGAGCCCTACATCCCGCGCCGCGCCGAGCGGCACCTGGAGAAGGGCCGCGTCGTGATCTTCGGCGCCGGGGTCGGCATGCCGTACTTCTCCACCGACACGGCGGCCGCGCAGCGGGCGCTCGAGCTGGGCTGCGAAGCCGTGCTGATGGCGAAGGCCGTCGACGGCGTCTACACCGCGGACCCGAAGAGCGACCCGACCGCCGAGATGTTCCGCGAGATCACCCACCGCGAGGTGCTGGAGCGGGACCTCAAGGTCGCCGACGCGACGGCGTTCAGCCTCTGCATGGACAACAACATGCCGATCATCGTGTTCAACCTGCTCACCGAGGGGAACATCGCCCGCGCGGTGAGTGGTGAAAGAATCGGGACCCTGGTCTGTACCCCCGCCGACGGGGTACCTGCCTAGACCTGCTGGGATCAGCCAGGCGCCACACCATCACAACAACGGGAGTAGCCGTGATCGACGAGACCCTCCTCGATGCCGAGGAGAAGATGGAAAAAGCGGTGTCCGTCGCCAAGGACGACTTGACGTCGGTGCGCACCGGCCGGGCCACTTCGTCGATGTTCTCGCGGATCGTGGTCGAGTACTACGGCGCGCCGACGCCGCTGAACCAGCTGGCCAGCGTGAACGTGCCGGAAGCCCGGATGGCGCTGATCAAGCCCTACGACCAGACCCAGCTCAACGCCATCGAGAAGGCCATCCGCGAGTCCGACCTCGGGGTCAACCCGAGCAACGACGGCCAGGTCATCCGGATCGTCATCCCGCAGCTCACCGAGGAGCGGCGCAAGGAGATGGTCAAGGTCGCCAAGGGCAAGGGCGAGGACGCGCGGGTGACCATCCGCAGCATCCGCCGCAAGGCCAAGGAAGAGCTCGACCGCATCGGCAAGGACGGCGAAGCGGGCGAGGACGAGGTCGTGCGCGCCGAGAAGGAACTGCAGAACCTCACCGACACGTACTCGCACAAGGTCGACGAGCTGGTCAAGCACAAGGAAGCCGAGCTGCTCGAGGTCTGATGGCACAGGTGAGCGAGGAACGCGAGGACCGGGTGGACGGCACCGGCGAAGAACCGGTCGCCGGTCCCGGGACGCCGGAGCCGGCCACGCCCGGCGAGCCGGCATCGGCCCAGCCGGCCGGCAATGGTGTGCCGGCCGGAGCGGCTTCGCCGGAATCGGTGCGACCAGTCGGGACCGCCGGGGCGGCATCGGCTCAGCCGAACGACTCGGCCGTGCCGGGATCGGCTCAGCCGGCCGGGTCTGCCGGGGCAGGATCGGCTCAGCCGGCCGGGTCTGCCGGCGCGGCATCGGCTCAGCCGAACGGCTCGGCGGCGCCGGGATCGGCCCAGCCGGCCGGGGCTGCCGGGGCAGGATCGGCTCAGCCGGCCGGGGCGGCATCGGCTCAGCCGAACGGCTCGGCGGCGCCGGGATCGGCCCAGCCGGCCGGGACTGCCGGAGCAGTATCGGGCGAGCCGAACGAGCTTGGGGCGGAAGCCGGGCCGGCTTCGCCGGACTCGGCCCGGCCGAACGGTACTGCCGCACCGGAATCCGCGGATTCGGCCGGAGCCGGGTCGGGCGCTGCCGCCTCCCGGGGGTCGGCGCGGCCGAACGGTGCTGCCGAGGCTGGGACCGCTGCGTCGGCTGAAGCCGCTGCGGCGCCCGAAGCCAAGAAGGGCTCCAAGGCCGGCCGGAACCTGCCCGCGGCCATCGGGGTCGGGTTGCTGCTCGGGGCCGCGATCATCGTTTCCCTGCTCACCGTGCGCTTCATCTTCATCGGGATCATCGCGGTCGCCATCGCGGTCGGGACCTTCGAGTTCGCCGGCGTGCTGCGCCGGGTCGCCGACACCCGGATCGCCGTGATCCCGGTGCTGGTCGGCGGGCAGGCGATGATCTGGCTGGCCTGGCCGTTCGGCCGGGAAGGCGCGCTTACGGCGTTCGTCCTCACCGTGCTCGCCTGCCTGCTCTGGCGGCTGCCCGGCGGCGCGAAGGGCTACCTGCGCGACATCAGCGCGTCGGCGTTCGCCGCCGCCTACCTGCCGCTGTTCGGCGCGTTCGCGGCGATGCTCGTGCCGCCTTCGGACGGCGTCGGGCGCGTCCTGACCTTCCTGATCGGCGTGGTCGCCTCGGACACCGGTGGCTACATCGCCGGCGTGCTCGGCGGGAAGCACCCGATGGCGCCCAGCATCAGCCCGAAGAAGACCTGGGAAGGCTTCGCGGGTTCGGTGGTCGGCGGCGTCGTGGCCGGCGTGCTGACGCTCAGCCTGCTGCTCGACGGCCACGTCTGGCAGGGCGTGATCTTCGGCGTCGCGATCGTGCTGACCGCGACCCTCGGCGACCTCGTCGAGTCGCTGATCAAGCGCGACCTCGGTGTCAAGGACATGGGCACGCTGCTGCCCGGGCACGGCGGGATCATGGACCGCCTCGACTCGCTGCTGCCTTCAGCCGTGGTGTCCTGGCTGCTGCTCTCGGCGTTCGTGCCGCTGGGCTGACGCGCGGTGCGGGTCGGTCGCCGGCAACCAGGCGCCCGGCTCGTCCCAGCGCATCGTCGCCCGCAGGCCCAGCACCCGCTCGACGACCTGGGCGACCTCCGGCCGGTCGTCGTCGCGCCGGTGCACGAGTGACCACGTCCAGCCCGGGCCCGGGGTGCCGATCGGGCGCCGCACCAGGCTCGGCGGGAACGGCGCCGTGTGCCGTTTCGGCGACTGCAGCACCGGTACCCGCAGCCGCGTCACGTGGTCGAAGAACGCCTGCCCGGTGACGCCGCCGTCGTCGATGTGCACGACGCGGGCGCCGCTCGCCGCCGCGTAGTCCAGCGCGAACTCGTTCCACGCCAGCCACGACGACTGGTCCGAATCCACCAGCACGGACACCGCCGGCGCGGGCACCACCTCGGCCCGTGCCGAACGGTGGTCACCCGGCAGGATTGCGGGCAGTGTCTCGATCCGCACCAGGTGCGCGACCAGGTCGAGGGACGAAAGACGCCCGGTGTCCACCCAGGCCAGCGCCAGATCCAGGGTTCCTTCGGCGACCCGGACGACCTGAGTGTGCGACGGCAGCACCCACTCGTCGAGCCGGACGACGTCGCCGAGCAGCTGCGTCAGCTCGGCCGGCAGCCAGCTCACGTGCCCGAGGCGCAGCTTCGTCCGCGCGGTGCCGCTGACCCGGCGCCCGGCCGCGTCGGCCAGCTCCAGGATCTGCCGCGCGTCGCCGACCAGCGCCGCTCCCGCCCGGGTCAGCTCGACGTGCCGCCGGTCGCGGACGAACAGAGCCGCGCCCAGGTCCCGTTCGAGCTTCTTGATCTGCTGCGACAGCGACGGGCTCGCGATGTGCAGCCGCTCGGCCGCCCTGCCGAAGTGGAGCTCCTCCGCGACCGCCAGGAAGTACCGGAGCTGCCGTAGTTCCATGACGGCACGGTAGACCTGCGGTGGGAGGTTCCGCCTACCAGACGTAGGCGATGGTTCGTGGACCACCGAAGTGTCCGGGGGTTTGACTCGGGGCGTGCCCACCGAAACCCGCGCCCCGGCCAAGCTCGCGCTCACCGCCGTCTGCCTGGGCTTCCTGATGATCACCCTCGACGCGACCATCGTGAACCTCGCGCTCCCGGCGATCGGCGCCGACTTCGGCGAGCCGTCGACCGCCGCGCTGCAGTGGGTGGTCGACGCCTACACCGTCACGCTCGCCGCGTTCCTGCTCACCTGGGGCGCCGCCGGCGACCGGTGGGGGTCACGACGCGTCTTCGAGGTCGGGGTCGCGGTCTTCGTGCTCGCGAGCATCGCCTGCGCGCTCGCGGGCTCGGCCGCCTGGCTGATCGCCGCGCGGGCCGTGCAGGGCGCGGGCGCGGCCGCGCTGCTGCCTTCTTCGCTGGCGTTGATCGTCCACCAGTTCCCGGACCCGCGGGAGCGGGCCCGCGCGCTCGGCGTGTGGGGCGGGATGAGCGGCGTCGGCCTCGCCGCCGGGCCGGTGCTCGGCGGGCTGGCCGTCGGCCTCGCCGACTGGCGGCTGGTGTTCGCGGTCAACGTCCCGGTGGGCATCGTCGCGATCGTCCTGACGCGCCGGGCGGTCGCCGAGCCGCCGCGGCACGCGTCGACCCGGCTGGATCTGGCCGGGCAGCTGACCGGGACGGCGGCGCTGGCGTGCCTCGTCGCGGGGTTCATCGAGTCGGGGCACGCGGGGTGGACGGCGCCGGCGACGCTCGCGCTGATCGCCGGGGGAGTGGTGGCCGGCGCGGTGTTCGTGACCGTCGAACGGCGGGTGCCCGATCCCGTGCTGCCGCTGGGTGTGCTGAAGATCCGGAACTTCGCGGTGGCGACCGGCATCGGCGGCCTGTTCAACTTCTGCCTCTACGGCACGCTCTTCGCGCTCGCGCTGTACCTGCAACGGGCCTGGTCACTGGGTGCGCTCGCGGCCGGTCTCGCGATGGTGCCGCTGACGATGGCGGTGGGGCTCAACGCGTTCTTCAGCGGACGCCTCACCGGGCGGCTCGGCCCGCGCGTGCCGATGATCGCGGGCGCGCTGGCCGGGCTGGCCGGGTCGGCGGGCTTCGCGCTGCTGCCCGCGGACCGGGCGCTCGTGGCGTTCGTCCTGGTCTCGGTGGTCTTCGGCTGCTGCTCGCTGGCGATGCCCGCGATGACGTCGCTGGCCGTGAACTCCTTGCCGGACAAGGCCGGTCTCGCCGCCGGCGTGCTCAACGCGTCCCGCCAGACCGGCGGCGCGATCGGGGTCGCGCTCGTCGGCGCGCTGCTGCCCGCCACCGGGATGTGGCTGGTGGCGGGCGGCTACGCGCTCGTGGTGGTGCTGGCTTTGCTCGGGCGTCAGTCGTCGTAGGGGTCGTCGACTTCGGCGCGGCCCCAGCCTTCGGCGATGCGCGAGTGGTCGATCACGGCGAACACCGCGCCCTCCGGGTCGGCGAGGATCGCCATCCGGCCGAACGGGGTGTCGTAGGGCTGGATCACGACGGTGCCACCGTGCATGAGCGCTTCGCCCGCGACGGCGTCCACACCGCGCGCCGGGTCGATGTCGAAGTACACGAGCCAGTGCGGCGGGGTGTCGAGGGTGTACTCCGAGCCCATCACGTAGCGGTACAGGACGGGCTGGTGCTCGATGAGCCATTCGGCGTAGTCGAGCGATTCACCGTCGCCGATCTGGTGACTCGAGTAGTTGAACAGCTTGGTGTAGAAGTGATCCGCCGCGACGCCGTCGTGGGTGTTGAGGTCCGCGCCGCTGAAGGTGTTGGGGATCCCGGTGACGAACTCCCAGTCCGGCGGGACCTCCCAGAACACCACCGGCGCGCCGCACGCGTCGTAGGCGTGCAAGATCGTTCCGCGCTGCGGGATCGGCATCGGGCCGAGCGTCAGGCGGCCGCCGAGGTGTTCCACCCATTCGGCCGCGCTCGCGGTGTGCGGCACGGAGATGTGCGGCATCCAGCCCAACGGCGCGCCCTGGGCGGCGCGGTACAGCCCGCCGACCGGGAGCTCGTTGAGCGTCGCGATCGCGTAACGTCCGTCGGACGTCGCGGGATCCCGTTGAGTGGCGTACATCCAGCCGAAGAGATCGCCGTAGAATCTCTCCACGACGGCCTGCTCGCGGCAGGCGAGTTCGATCCAGCACGGAATTCCGGCCGGGACCGGGGACGGCGTACTGGGCGGGCCGAATGCCATGTAGTGCTCCTCCCGAGACCCACCGAATTCTAGGCGTGATCCGTAAGGTTTCCGCCAAGAATTCGTCGCCGGAGGATCACTGCCGGCGAAGTAGGCCCCGGAAGGAGCAGCGGTGCGGTTCTCGTCCCGGCGCGCGGAGGTCGTGCCGAGCCCGAACATCTGGTACTACCAGGCCGATTACGAGCTGGAGAACCGGGCGCAGGACAGCGGCGGCGAGATCTGGCGCGCGCTGCGCGGGGAGTACGACTGGGCCGGCCGGGACGTGCTGGACGTCGGCTGCGGTGACGGCTACCACCTGCCGTGGTTCGCGCGGGACGCCCGGTCGGTGCTCGGGATCGAGCCGCACGAGCCGCTGGTGCGGGACGCGCTGAAGCGGGTGAAGGACCTGGAGAACGTGGATGTCCGGCTGGGCCGGGCCCAGCGGCTGCCGGTCCGCAGCGCGAGCGTCGACGTCGTGCACGCGCGCACCGCGTACTTCTTCGGGCCCGGGTGCGAGCCCGGGCTGGCGGAGGCCGAGCGGGTGCTGCGGCCGGGCGGGGTGGTGCTCATCGTCGACCTCGACGCGACCAGCGAGCCCTACGGCGGCTGGATGCGCGCCGACCTACCGCACTACGACCCGGTCGCGGTCGAACGGTTCTTCGCCCGCGCCGGGTTCGCGTGCCGCCGGGTCGCCACCGAGTGGCGTTTCGCGACCGCCGGGGACCTCGAAGCCGTGCTGAAGATCGAGTTCAGCAAACCGATCGCCGAACAGGCGATCGCGAAGTCCTTGCAGCGTAACGGGAATCGCGAGACCGACCTGACGCTGCCGGTGGGCTACCGCGTGCACACGCGGGTCAAGCCCACCGGCCTCGTCCTGCCTGGTCACTCCGCGGTCTCTTCGGACGGAGCCGAGGATTCGTCCTCGTCCTCGCCGAGGATGCCGTAGAGCGAGCGCCGGGCGTCGTTGAGCACCTCGGCCGCACGGGCCTGCTGGCTCTCGGAGCCCGCGCGCATGATCTGCACGACGGCGGCGGCGAGGTTCTTGCCCGCCTTGGCCAGCCCGACCTCGGACGGGTCGACGTCCTGCGCGATCTGCTCCCACGGCGGGGTGCTGTCCTGCTGTTCGGCGGCGGTGCGGCCGGCGTCGGTCAGCTCGAAGAGCTTCTTGCCGTGCTCGTCCTTGCCGATGACCAGGCCTTCGTCGGCCAGCAGCTGCAGCGTCGGGTAGACCGAGCCGGGGCTCGGTCGCCAGAAGCCGCCGGAGCGCTCGCCGATCTCGCGGATGATCTCGTAGCCGTGCCGGGGCTGCTCGGCGAGCAGCGCCAGGATCGCGGCGCGGACGTCACCGCGCCGGCTGCGACGGCCACCGTGGCCTCGCCGGCCCGGACCGTGGCCTCGGCCGCGTCCGCCACCAGGGCCGAAGCCCGGGGGGAAATCGCCGAAGCCACCGAAGGGAGTGCGCCCGCGTTCACGGGCGAAGGGATGTTCCTGGGTGAAGGGGTGTCGTTGCCTACGCATGTCGTGTTCCTTTCTCGAACTGTTGCGACACGTTCACGATATATCGGAAACAGTCGGATGGCAACCGCCTGCTCGTGACACCGCTCACGACGGCCTGCGAAGATCGGCGGCGTGCCCGACACCATCGACGAGATCGACGCGCGGCTCCTGCTGGCCCTGGGCGCGGACCCGCGGTCGACGGCGGTCGCGCTGGCCGAGCGGCTGGGCCTGTCCCGCAACACGGTGCAGGCCCGGCTCGCGCGGCTGGAACAGCGCGGCGTGCTGGAGTCGTTCGAGCGCCGCATCGACCCGGCGCGGCTGGGCTACCCGCTGCGCGCGTTCGTCAACGCGCAGGTCGACCAGCGGCGCCTGGCCGAGATCGCCGACGCCCTCGCCGTGATCCCCGAGGTGACCGAGGTCTGCGGGCTGACCGGGGCGAGCGACCTGATGGTGCAGGTCGTCGCCGTAGACGCGGACGACCTCTACCGGATCGCCGGGCACATCCTCGCCTCGCCGGGTGTCGAGCGGACGAACATCTCGCTCGTCATGCGGGAGCTCGTCCCGTACCGGCTGAAGCCGCTGCTGGAGCGCGTGCATTCTGCCCAGCCGGAGACCTGAGCCGTCCCCCGGCGGCGTGCATTCTGCGCAGTCCGCGCGGCATCGGTTGTGCGATGCGTCTGCCAGTGCTGTCCTGGTGACGCTTCCTGCACGAAAGGTGTCGACGATGACCCAGACCTCCCCGACCGCTCCGGCGACCGGCTCGGCCGAGCTCGCCGCGATCGAACGGCGGGTGCTGTGGCTCGCCACCGCGATCGTGCACCAGGCCAACCGGGTGCGGCCCAACCCGTCCGGGCTCAAGGTCGGCGGGCACCAGGCGTCGTGCGCGTCGCTGGTCTCGATCATGACGTCCCTGTGGTTCCGGCACCTGCGCCCCGAGGACCGCGTCTCGGTGAAGCCGCACGCGTCGCCGGTGCTCCACGCGATCAACTACCTGCTCGGCGAGCTGGACGAGGCCTGGCTGCCGACACTGCGCGAGTTCGGCGGGCTGCAGAGCTACCCGAGCCGCGCCAAGGACCCCGACCCGGTGGACTACTCGACCGGCTCGGTCGGCATCGGCGCCACCGCCCCGATCTGGGGCGCGCTGGCCCGCCGCTACCTGACGACGCGGGGGCGTGACGCGGGCACCGGCCGGCAGTACTCCCTGGTCGGCGACGCCGAGCTGGACGAGGGCGCGATCTGGGAGGCCATCCTCGACCCGGCCGTGGCCGAGCTGGGCGAGATCGTCTGGATCGTCGACCTCAACCGCCAGTCGCTGGACCGCGTCGTGCCGAACATCGCGGCCGGGCGGCTGCAGGGCATGTTCGACGCGGCCGGCTGGCAGGTGCTGACGCTGAAGTACGGGCGGCTGCTGGAAGACCTGTTCACCCGGCCCGGTGGCGCGGAGCTGCGTGCGCGGATCGACGGGATGCCGAACCCCGAGTACCAGCGGCTGCTGCGCTGTGACGCCGCGCAGCTGCGTGACCGGCTGCCGGCGGGCGACGCCAAGGTGGCGGAACTGGTTTCGTCGCTGGACGACGAGACGCTGCTGGCCGCGATCCGCAACCTCGGCGGGCACGACCTCGGCTCGCTCGACGAGGTCTTCGCGTCCATTTCGGACAGCCGCCCGACGGTGATCTTCGCCTACACCGTCAAGGGCCGTGGCCTGCCGACGCAGGGACACCCGCAGAACCACTCGTCCCTGCTGACCGTGGCGCAGATGGAAGAACTCGCGGCTTCGCTGGGTACGGATCTTTCAGCGCCGTGGCAGGGCTTCGCGGACGAGTCGTCCGAAGCCGCGTTGTGCACCGAAGTCGCTTCACGCCTTCGCCGGCCGGACGTCCCTGCCGTGCCTTCGGTGGAGCTGCCGGCCGACATCGGCCGAACGCCGTCCGGGACCGCGACGACGCAGGCGGCGCTGGGACGCGTCCTGCTCGACCTGACGCGCGAAGCGCCCGAAGCGGCGAAGCGTGTCGTGACGGTCAGCCCCGACGTCAGCTCGACGACCAACCTCGGCGGCTGGGTCAACAAGGTCGGCGTCTGGTCGGCGATCGAGCGCCGCGACTGGTTCGAGGACGACCCCGAGACGATCATGCACTGGCGGGAGAAGCCCACCGGCCAGCACGTAGAGCTGGGCATCGCCGAGACGAACCTGGTCGGATTGCTGGGTGAGCTGGGCGCCACCTGGAGCCGCTGGGGCGAGCCGCTGCTGCCGATCGGCGTGATGTACGACCCGTTCGTCGAGCGCGCGCTCGAGCCGTGGTCGTTCGGCATCTACGCGGGCGGCCAGTCGATCCTCATCGGCACGCCGTCCGGCGTCACGCTGGCCCCGGAAGGCGGCGCGCACCAGTCGATCACCACGCCGTCGATCGGCATCGAGCAGCCCGGCTGCGTCAGCTACGAACCGGCGTTCGCGATCGACACCGAGTGGACGCTGCTGGCCGCGCTGGGCCGGCTGGGCAAGCCGGGCGGCACGTCGTCGTACTTCCGGCTCTCCACGCGTCCGGTCGACCAGACGCTCGCCGACGTCCCGGCCGACCCGGCCGCGCGCGAACGCCGTCGCCGCCAGGTCGTGGCGGGCGCGTACCTGCTGCGCCGGGCTTCCGCGCCGGTCGTCACGCTCGCGGCGATGGGCGCGCTGCTGCCGGACACCCTCGCGGCGGCCGAGCGGCTCGCGCAGGTCGGCGTCGAGGCGGACGTCGTCTGCGTGACGAGCCCGGGCCTGCTGTTCGAGGCGACACGCGCGCGGGCCGGGCAGGGGAGCGGCGACAGCTGGATCCTCGACCAGGTCTTCCCGGCTTCGCGGGCCTGCCCGCTGGTCACGGTCCTCGACGGGCACCCGCACACGCTGGCCTTCCTCGCCGGGATCAACCGCGTCCCGTCGGCGACCCTGGGGGTCACCGGCTTCGGCCAGTCCGGGTCCCTGGAGGAGGTCTACCGCTACCACGGCATCGACACCGACGCGATCATCCGCGCGGCGCTGGACGTCGCCGGCTAGGAGAACGTGGCGCCGGAGAGCAGCGTGTCCATCTTGGCGTCCCAGCCTTCGAAGGACCCGTACTCGACGACGAGGATCTTGCTCGTCGGCAGCCACCACATGCGGACCTTGTTGTTCTGCGTCGTGTCCTCGCAGCTGACCTGCCACGCGCCGTACTCCGCGTTCTTGGTCCCGACCGGCTTGAACCCGGACTCGACGAGGTTGCTGCCCGTCGCCACCGAGGCCTCCCCGGGCGGCGACGCGGCGGTGATGCACGTCGGCACGTCGGTGCCGGTGTACCAGCCGAAGGGCCGCTTCGCGCTCGGCAGGTTGATGGGCGCATTGGGGTCCGAAGTGGCTTCGCGCAGGTCCAGCAGCCGCGCTTCGCAGACCACGGTGCCTTCGGTGAGGCAGCCGTCGAGCAGGCCGTCCTGGCTGTGCGCGGTGTACTTCGCGCCCTGCGGGAGCGTGACGTGCATGGTCCCGACGTCGATCCGGTCCCCCGCGGGGGCGGCCGCCGTCACGGTCGGCACCGCCTGGGGCTGACCGGCCGTCGACGTCGTGCAGGCGGCGGCGCTCAGCACCACCGAAACGGCCAGGACACTGCACCGGAAGGAACGGCTCCGCACGGGCTCACCTCTTTCGTCCGTCCTTGGACTCACGAACGGCCCGTCCGGTTCGCTGTGAATCCCGGTCAGATTAGGGCGGTCCGTTCAGGTGTGTTCACCCACCCGAGTCAGCCCAGTGCGGCGACCGCGCGCGCCAGGACGTCGGCGGGGCCGGGCTGGCCGGCCATCTCCGCGGCGACCTCACGGGCCGCCGTCCGGAAGCCGTCCTCGGTGAGCAGCCGTTCCACGAGCGCCCGCACCGTGGTGGCGTCCACCGTGGCCGGATCGTGGGTGAGGCCGACGCCCCGGTCGGCGACGCGCTGCGCGGAGAGCGGGTTGTCCGCGAAGGACGGCAGCACGAGCTGCGGGACCCCGTAGAACAGCGGCGCGGCCGTGGTGCCCGACCCGCCGTGGTGCACGATCGCCGAGCAGGACGGCAGGAACGCCGACAGCGCGAGGTAACCGACCGAGCGCACGTTCGCCGGCAGCTCGCCGAGCTCGGTCAGGTCCGCGGTCCCGGCGGCGAGCACGACCTCGACGTCCAGCGCGCCGAGCGCCTCCAGCACGACGGCCAGGCTGCTGACCCCGGACATCACCGGCACCACCGTGCCCAGCGTGACGGCGATCCGCGGGCGCTCCGGGCGGCGCAGCGCCCAGTCCGGGACGACGGCGCCGCCGTTGTAGGGCACGAACCGCATCGGCCACCACGGGACGCCGTCGCGCTCGTCGGGGTGCTCCTCGCCGGCGGCCAGCCCGCCCATGCTGGGCGCGCGCGGGTCGACCCTGGCGAGCAGGTGCGGTTTCGCGTCGCCGATCCCGAGCTTCTTCCGCATCAAGGCGCTGACGTCGTCCTCGCCGAAGACGTGGTGTTCCGCCCGCCAGCTGGCGTCGCGCACCGACCACGAGATCCGGTTGCCGACCTCCAGCGCCGGCACGGCGAGGGCCTCGGCCGCGAGCATCCCGGCGGGGTGGTCGGAGGTGTGGACGACCAGATCGGCGCCGAACAGCCGGCCGGCCTCGATCGTGCCCTCGGTCATGGTCACGGTGAACAACGCGAACGGGTTGCCCGCCCGCCTGGCCAGCCGGTACTCCTCGGGGAACTCGTCCTCGGGTTTGCCGGCGACGGTGTCCATCAGGTCGGTCCAGACGTCCCGCTCCGGGAAGACGTCGAAGGTCGGCAGCCCGGCCCGCGCGCCGGCGTCGACCATCTCGGCCGACGTCGCGAGCAGGACCTCGTGCCCGGCGGCCCGCGCGGCCCAGACCAGGGGGATGAGCGGGAGCGTCAGCCCGTAGCCGGGCGCGGTCGCGAACAGGATCTTCACCCGGCGAGCCTCCCAGAACCCGCCGGGGCCCGCAGCCGGGTTTCCGCTCGGCCGTGACCTGGGGAACAGCCGTCCGGGTGGCCTGGGTGGTGCCGGATGCCGCGTGGGACACTGGGTGGGTTATGACTGCCCTTCCGCTCGTCTTCGACGCCCCCAAGCGCGGCCTGCCGCCGCGCCACCTCGCCGACCTTTCGGTGGCCGACCGCGCGGCCGCGGTGGCCGAGCTGGGGGAGAAGCCGTTCCGCGCGAAGCAGCTGTCGAACCACTACTTCTCGCGCCTGACGGTCGACCCGGCGGAGATGACCGACATCCCGGCGGCGTCGCGCTCTCGCTTGGTCGAGGAGCTGATGCCGACGCTGCTGACCGAGGTCCGCGCGCTGGAGGCCGACAAGGGCGCGACGCGCAAGACGCTCTGGCGAGCCCACGACGGCACGCTGCTGGAGAGCGTCCTGATGCGCTACCCGGACCGCGCCACGCTGTGCATCTCGAGCCAGGCCGGCTGCGGCATGGCGTGCCCCTTCTGCGCGACCGGCCAGGGCGGCTTGGACCGGAACCTGTCGACGGCGGAGATCGTGGACCAGGTCCGTTCGGCGGCGGCGGTCATGCGCGACGGGGCGATGCCCGGTGGTCCCGGCCGGCTGTCGAACATCGTTTTCATGGGCATGGGTGAGCCGCTGGCGAACTACAAGCGTGTGGTGGCCGCGGTGCGGCGGATCACGGATCCGGCGCCGGGTGGGCTGGGGATCGGGCAGCGTTCGGTGACGGTGTCGACCGTGGGTCTGGCGCCGGCGATCCGGAAGCTGGCGGACGAGAAGATGCAGGTGCGGCTGGCGGTGTCGTTGCACACGCCGGATGACGAGCTGCGGGACACGCTGGTGCCGGTGAACGAGCGCTGGTCGGTCGACGAGGTGCTCTCTGCCGCCCGGTACTACGCGGACACATCCGGTCGTCGGGTGTCCATTGAGTACGCGTTGATCCGGGACATCAATGACCAGCCGTGGCGGGCGGAGTTGCTGGCGAAGCGGCTGCGCAAGCACTTGGGTCAGCTGGTGCATGTGAACGTGATTCCGTTGAACCCGACGCCGGGTTCGAAGTGGGACGCGTCGCCGAAGCCGGTGGAGCGGGAGTTCGTGCGGCTGGTGAATGCCGGGGGCGTAGCCTGCACGGTGCGTGACACGCGCGGCCAGGAGATCGCGGCTGCTTGCGGTCAGCTCGCTGCCGAAGGTTGAGTTTCGTTTCTGTGATGGAGAGTTTGTCGTGATGTATGCCCCCAGCCTGTTGGATCCGGCTGCGGACGAGCTTCGGCTCGGGGATGTGTGCGGTCGCGGTGCCACCGAGGTGGCTCGTGAGGCGCGGACGTTGCTGGGTGAGCGGTTCAGTTCGGTGACGTTCATGTACGTGCTGATGCGTGCGTTCGAGGTGGAGTACACGGCGGCGTGTGACGCGTCGCGGTGGCATGAGTTCCACGGTGGGCCGCGGGCGCTGTCGGACGCTGACCTGGAGAAGCTGCTGGCTCCGTGGCTTGATCGCTGACCTCTGGTCAGCTGATTCGGTAGAGGCGTCCGCCCTGGGCGGCGAGCACTGTGAGAGCTCCGTTCGTGGCGCCCGCAGTTGCTTGCCAGGCTGTCGCGCCGGCTGAGGCTGTTGTGGCTTGCCCAGCGGTGAGGGGCAGGCCAGTGATGCCTCCGCCGGTAACCGTGCCGGTCTCGTCGGCGACGAGGATGCAGTCCGGCTGCGTTCCGTTGATGACGGCCCAACCGGTGCTGATGGTCCCGGCGCCGGTGGCTGGAGTGTCGAGTGCCCCGTGGGCGGTGCCGGGGCCGTTGGCAGTCAGCGGTTGTGCGGTCGTGAGATCGAGGTGGCTGCCGAGTTCGGGCCCGTGGCAGCCGAGGGTGAAGGCATCGGTGAACGGATACGCTCGCAGCGCTCGGGCTGCGGGCACTGCGCCGCGCTGGATGTGGAGTGCGTCCAGCGCCGCCGGGGCGTCGACGCGGAGGGCGACCGCGGCAAGATTGAGCGGAGCGTAGCTGCGGCGGACCTGGTCGGCTTTGCCGCCGCCGATCGCGTGCGTGACCAGGGACAGCGCGACGACACCGACCGCGAGATAGCGTCGTGACCACTGTGGACGGTGCACAGTGGTCAGCACGACCAGGGCGATAGTGGCCAGCGCGGCGACGAGGACGTAGCGGCTGATGAGTCCGACGTTGCCGCCGGGGACGTTGGTGGTGGTCCGTCCCAGTGCGAGCATCAGCGCCAGGGCGAACGCGTAGAGCGTCAAGCCGAGCCAGCCCGCGTCGTCGTCCACCGTCCTCTGACGGCGGTTGGTGAGCGTTCGGCTGAACAGCAAGGTAAGCAGGGCTATCGTGAGTCCGCCGGCGATCACCGCGACGACGGCGACGTCGACCGACCACAATCCACCGACGGCTGCGGTGATGACCGACAGACGCCCGTCCGGGTCGAAAGCGTCGGTCGCACCCGACTGGGTTCCCGCGGGTTTGGTCAGCCACCACGCGCCGATGATGACAATGCCCACCGCGGCCGGGATCACGACGCGGAGCCGGGATTCCTTGCGCAGCCACAGGATGAAGGCGATCACGAACCAGATCGGCAACGCCGCACCGAAGCTGAGGCACCCGAGAACTGCGGCGCCGGATGCAAGCGCGAGGCTGCCGCGGTGGGCGCAAGCAATCGCGATCGCGCAGAACGTGATCGCGGGAACCCAGCTGATGCCGTTCGTGCTCTGCAACCACAATTCGGTCGCGTGAGAACTGAACAGCAGCCACGTCATGGCCGCGGTCAAGGCGCCGCGGGCTGTCGGTGAAAGCTGCCGCGGCAGCATCGACCGCAGCGACAGCACCACGACGGCGAGCAGGGCGATGGTCAGGACCGTCAGGACGCGGTTGTCGCCGCCGAACCACGCCGCATCCACGTAGAACAGCAAAGACGGCACCACGAACGGCTGATCGAGGTGATAGGTGAACACCTGTCCGAGCAGGAGGTTGCCGTTGTCGTCGGTGATCTTGGCGAACACGTGCCAGTAGTCGAGCAGCACGTGCATCCGCGGCGCGCGCACCGCGGCCAGCAGAGCCAGGCCAACCGGAACGGCCGCGAACAACCACCACGCCACGACGCGCGGCCGCCACGACGCGCGGCTGCGGACCGGTGCCGTGATGCGCGGAATCGGCGCGGTGACGTCCGGGCTGGGGGCGTCGGCGAGCGCTGGCTGGGTCATGGATCTCCTGCCGGAACGGGTGGCTGTGGCCCGGCGAAGGCGGGACCGGCAGGCATCGTAACCGGCGGCTTTTCGGCTCTTGCAAGGCGGTGACCTGGTCATTTACTGGATCGGTGAATGATTGGCAACTGTGATCGTCGTCTCACTGAACCTGTGTAACAGCTGTGAACTCTGGCCGATGTCTGCTGCGGGTGAGGGACGAGGACTTCCCGACCCCGGGCGAACCGGGCACCACGTGCGCGGCGAGCCAGGCACGACCCCGCAGCGGCAGCTGAGTCCCGCGGGGCCAATGGGGGCGACCACGGCGGAATGCCGGGGTCGCCGGGGGAGGAACTGGCGTGCTGCGTTTGTCGCGTCCTGTCCATCTGGTCCGCTGGGTCAGGGCACTCGTGCTCGTCCTGACGATGACCCTGCTGCTCGGCAGCGCCGAAGCCATCGCGGCACCGCCGCGTCTGACCGAGGCACCCAAGCCGATCGACCCGCGCGACGTCGGCCTGCTGCCTTCGGCCGCGCCCACGCCGGTGGTGCCGCAGGCGCCGTCGAAGGCGGATTTCGCGGCGCAAAGCCGGTTGGACGGGGGATCGGGCACGCACTTCGACCCGCAGCGCTCAACGCCGGTGTCGCGGACGATGTTCACCACCGAGTACGTCAACGCCGACGGCACGCACTCGGTGCGGCAGTCGAACCATCCGATGAACGTCCAGGACGAGCACGGTCAGTGGCAACCGGTCCAGACCACCCTCGAGACGGACCCGGCGACCAAGCGCGCCGACGCCGACAACCACCCCCTGAGCCCGTCCCTGGCCACGAAGGCCAACGACGCCGCTGTGCTGCAGGTCGAGTCCGGCGGCCACACCGCCGGCCTGGCCCTGGACCAGGCCGCCCCGACCACGGCCGCGGTGAAGGGTGACTCGGTCACCTACCCGGAGGTCGCCGCCGGCACGGACCTGGACTACGAAGTCACGCCGGGCGCGGTGAAGGAGACGATCAAGCTCAAGCGGCTGCCGGCCGACGGGCGGTCGTCGTGGAAGTTCAAGCTCACCACCGGTGACCTGACCCCGAAACTGGAGAAGAACGGCGCGGTCACCCTGGCCGACAAGACCGGTGCGGCGAAGATCGTGCTCCCGCCGATCGAGACGTGGGATTCCGCGGGCAACGGCGAGACCGCACCGGCGATGACCGGCGGCGTGTACACCTTGGACAAGGCCGGTTCGGACTGGTGGCTGACCGTCGCGGTCGACCCGAACTGGCTGCGTGACCCCCAGCGCGTGTACCCGGTGTCGGTCGACCCGACCTTCACCTACGGGGTCACCGAGTCGCACTCCTACCGCTCCGACGGCACGAACTGCGACGCCTGCGGTCTGCGGATCGGCAACAGCCAGGCCAACGGCGACACCTACAACCGCAGCGTCTTCCACATGGACTACTCGCCGCTGTTCGGCAAGACCGTGGTCGGCGCGCGGATGGACCTGACCCGCAACACGAGCGTGGTCGGGTCGCTGAAGACGTGGAACGCGAACCTGTACCACGCGTCAGCGTTCAACTTCAACGGCGTCGGCGGCTACATGACCAGCGCCCTGGTCGGCGACGTCGGCAGCTTCGTCGGCGAAGGCATGACCGGCTTCATCCGCGACCGCGTCAACGCCCGCGACGGCAACGTCTTCTTCATGATGGTCGGCGCGGAGAACGCCGGCACCTGGACGTACAAGAACCTCAACGCCACTCTCACCGTCGACACGGGCTCTCCGGCTCCGGCGACCACCCTGGTCGCCCCGGCGGACGGTGCGGTGTCGACGTCGCTGACCCCGACCCTGTCGGTCAACCCGGTCACCGACCCCGAC
The DNA here is from genome assembly GCF_036104975.1 of Amycolatopsis sp. NBC_00355. Classification (GTDB taxonomy): domain Bacteria; phylum Actinomycetota; class Actinomycetes; order Mycobacteriales; family Pseudonocardiaceae; genus Amycolatopsis. The sequence continues at coordinate 8,911,080 of NZ_CP107982.1, forward strand.
GGCGAGCAGGTCAAGTACTGCTTCCGCGTCGCTACCGGCGCCGACGCCAAGTCGGGTGTTGTCGTCGAGTCCGGGTGTCTCACCACTCCCACATGGACCATCCCCGCCGGAGTCCTGCAGGACGGCGTCGCCTACACCTGGCAGGTGATGACGTACAGCGGTGCCACCACGATCACCCCGACGTGGATCGGTCACCTCAAGATCGATCAGCGGATCGGCGACCACGGCCCGTCCCCGACGGACGAGGCCGGTCCCGTCATGGTGAACCTGGCCAACGGCAACGTCACCACGGGGGAGGCCGCTCCGTCGTTCGCGACGGTCGGCGGCAATGCGGGGCTGAGCTTCACCTACAACTCGCAGCAGGTCGAAAGCAAGGGTCTCAAGGCGTCCTACTTCGCCGACCTGTCGCACAACGGGATCATCAACGACGCGCAGCAGCCGGTGCTGACCCGGACCGAGCCGCAGGTCGACGTCGACTGGGGCACGGACTCGCCGTTTGCGCCGGCGTTGCCCGCGGACTGGTTCGTCGTGCGCTGGGAGGGGTTCTTCCAGGCCCCGGTCTCCGGGACCTACCAGTTCGCCGGGGTGCATGACGACGGCGGCACCGTGTGGATCAACGGCGCCAAGGTCTACGAGGTCAACAACGCGAGCGATCTGAACTGGACCCAAGCGACCGGCGTCGCGCTGACCGCCGGGCAGCGCGTGCCGATCAAGGTGGAGAACGCCGAAGCCACCGGCGCAGCGAAGATGAAACTGTTCGTCCGGACCACGGACGGCATCACCGTGCCCTCGCAGATCGTCCCCCCGGCGTGGCTCTACACCGCGGATCTGCCGACGCTCCCGCTGGGCTGGACGCTCTCCGCCGATCTCGATGGCGACGGCTCCAGCTATACCGAGGCCAAGGTTACCGACCAGACGATCGTGCTAACCGACGCCACCGGCGCGAAGCACACCTGGACGAAGAAGAGCGTGGGCGGCTACACCGCGCCTGACGGCGAGGACGGCGTACTCGCCGTGGACTCCGCCGGCAAGGTGACCCTGCAAGGCGGTGGTGACATCTTCACCTTCGGCGCAGACGGCAAGCTCGAGTCCCAGGCCTTGGCAGTCGATTCGCGCAAGCCCGCTTCCTTGCAGAACATCTATAACGGGACGCCGTCCCGGCTGGCACAGATCAAGGACCCGGTCAGCGGCCGCGCCCACGTGCTGCACTACAACCGGGTGGGCGACGACTGCTACAGCGGAGCCACGCCCCCGCCAGGTGCCGACGCGCTCGCACCCGCGCAGATGCTGTGCCGGATCAGCTACTGGGACGGGAGCGAGACCCGGCTCTGGTACACCGGTGGCCGGCTCAGCCGCATCGAGGACCCGGGCTCGGAGGTCACCGACTACGGCTACGACTCCGCCGGGCTCCTGACTTCGCAGCGTTCGGCGATGGTCAACGACTGGATCGCCGCCGATCCCGCGGCGCGTTCGGGTGCGACGGACGTCAGGTCCGAGATCACCTACGACAGCAGTTCGGGCAAACCGAAGGCCACCAAGGTCGTCGAGCCGGCGCCGGCGCCCGGCCGGACCCGTTCCGAAACGGGCTACCGGTACGACCCGGCGAACCGCCAGACGTTCACCGACGTCGCGGGCCTGACCCCGGCGACCGGGTTCGCCGACAAGGTCACCTACGACGGCGCCGATCGAACAACGTCCACGACCGACAGCGCGGGCCGGACTTCGTCACAGGAATGGGGCGCCCGCGACCTGCCGCTGTCGACCACCGACGCGGCCGGTCGCAAGTCGACGACCGTGTACGACTACGCCGACCGGCCGGTGGATTCCTACGGCCCCGCTCCCGCGTCCTGCTTCTCCGGTCAGCTGCCGGTCGCGAGCTGCCCCGGCGGCATGGCGCACGGCCACAACGCCTACGACGAAGGCATCAACGGCCTGGTCGCCGCGTACTACGACAACATGACGCTCTCCGGCGTGCCGAAGGTCCAGCGCACCGGCATCGGTCCGGCGGATGGCACGATCAAGAGCGCGTGGGAGTACAGCAACGACGTCGTCCCCGGGATCAGTTCGGACTCCTTCTCACTGCGGCTCACCGGTGACCTGGTCTTCCCCGCCGCGGGGGACTACAAGCTGCGAGCCAACGTCGACGACGGCATCCGCATGTGGATCGACGACCAGCTCGTCATGGACTACTGGCAGATCAGCAACCCCACGGTGCGCGAAGCCACCGTCCACAGCGACGCGGCGGGGCAAGCCAAGAAGATCCGCATCGACTACTACGACAACGGCGGGTACGCCAAACTCGACCTGAACTGGATCGCCCCGGGCAAGGCCGAGGAACCCGTTCCCGGAACCGCGCTGAAGCCCCGGTACGGCCTGAAGACTTCGACGACGGCGTCGGAGTCCGCCGGAGTCGCGGACAAGGCCGCGAGCACCACCTTCGGCGACACCGTGCTCGATCCCGTCTACGGTCTCGGTACTTCGGGACTGGCGGACCCGGCCGGCCTGAAGATCAGCGGTTCGGTGTCCTACGAAACTCCCGGCACCGGCTACCTCCGCAAGACCGCCAAGACCATGGCCACCGGCGCCAAGACCACCTACACCTACTACGGGGATACCGAAACCCGCGCCAACCCCTGTGTCCCCGGCAGTCAAGCGGTCAACCAAGGTGGGATGGCGAAGCTGACCACGTCGCCGGCCCCCGCGTCCGGACCGGCGCGGGTCGACGAACTGGTGACCGACGCGTCCGGGCACGTGGTCGCCGAGGCCACAGGCGGGGAATGGACCTGCACCACTTTCGACGCGCGGGACCGGCCGCTGGAGGAAAAGGTGCCGGCGAGCAAGGACGCCCCGGCGCGCACGGTGACGCACAACTACGCCGTGGGCGGCGACCCGCTGACGAGCTCGATCTCCGACGACAAGGGCACGGTCACCACCACCGTCGACCTCGCCGGGCGGATCAGCTCCTACACCGACGTCAACGGCGTGCGCACGACGACCGGTTACGACCAGGCCGGCCGGGCCAGCACCTCGACGGTCACCCCGCCCGATCCGGCGGACCCGCCGCGGACAGTTTCGTTCACCTACGACGACGCCGGCCGGGTTCGCACGGAGAAACTGGGCGACACGACGCTGGCGACGGTGAATTACGACAACGCCGGCGAACTTTCGTCCGTGGTCTACGCGAACGGGACCTCGCTGGCGTCCATCGCGAAGGACAACGGGGCGAAGGTACTGTCGCTGGGGTGGAAGACCAGTGACGGCAAAGACATCGTCTCGCAGGTCGGCCGCACCTCGGCGGGCACCATCGTCGACGAGTCGCTGGGGGGTGTGGACGCCAGGCCAGCGGCTCCGAACTACGTCTATGACGCGATCGGCAGGCTGACCGAAGCCTACGTCACCGGTCACCACTACACCTACGACTACACCTCGGCGGCCGCCGCGACCTGCCCGGCCGGTACGCAGACCAACGCCGGTCTCAACACCAACCGGATGCGGCTGCTGGACCAGACGGCGTCCGGCACCGCCGAGACGCGGTACTGCTACGACGCCGCGGACCGGCTGCTGAGCACCGAAGGTGCCACCGCGTTGTCCGGCGTCACCTACGACGCCGACGGCAACACCACCGGCTGGAAAGCTGCGGACGGCAGCACCACCACCCTGCGGTGGGACGGTTCGGACCGCAACATCGGTGTCCGGACCACCGGACCGGACAAGGCGCTCGATGCCGACGTCACCTACAGCCGCGATGCCACCAACCGCATCGTGCGCCGGGATCCGCTCGACTGCGACAACAACACGGTCGTGCGGTACGGCTTCACCGCCGACGGGGACAGCCCCGACCTCACGCTCAACGGCAACGGCAGGCTCACGTCGCTGTCGCTGTCGTTGCCCGGTGGGGTGCTCTACACGAGCAAGGCCGGCTCGGACGGGGCGTTCACCCCGTCGTTCGACCACCCGTCGGTGCGCGGAGACCTCGTCCTGTCCACGGACGCGGACGGCCACCAGGCCGGGGAGCTGCGGACCTTCGATCCCTACGGCCAGCCGCTCAAGGTGGACGGCGCGGTCGACGCTCAGAACGTGCCGGACAATTCGCCAGGCTCGATGGACTACGGGTGGCTCGGCGAACACCAGCGCGCCTACGAGCACGCCGGTGGGCTGTCGCTGGTGCAGATGGGGGCCCGGCCCTACAGCCCGCTGCTGGGCCGGTTCCTCTCGGTCGACCCCGTCGAGGGCGGCTCCGCCAACGACTACGACTACGTCCTCGGCGACCCGATCAACGCCAACGACCTCGACGGCAACGGCTTCTGGGGATCGCTGTGGAGCGGCGTGCAGGCCGTGGCGCGGGTCGTCACGCCCATCGCCGAGATCGTTTCGTGGGTTCCCGGCCCGATCGGGGCGATCGCCAGCGGCATCGCCGCAGTCGGGTATGCGGTCCAGGGCAACTGGGCGGCCGCTGCGTCCTCGGCCTTCGGCGCGGTGACCGGCGGAGTCGGCGGCAAGATCTCCAAGGCGATCAAGGCGGTCAAACGCTTCACCGGCAAGATCGACCACGTCAAGCAAGCCGGCCACATCAAGGGCACGGCCGACTACATCAACCATCTCAAGACGGGTAAGAAGGAGGTTTCGGCCTTCTTCCACGGCCGTAAGTGGGCGAACTTCCACACCAGGCTCGGCGCGGCATTCGGCAAGCCCAAGAAGGGGATGCCGAATATCCGGAAACTCCGGCTGCCGTATCCTGTCGGCCGCAGTTCGTCGGGTAAGCGGCAGTGGAGTGTGCGCGTCAGCACGCACCCCAAGAAGGGAATGCACGGATCGCCATGGCATTAGGGAGGGAAGACCGGTCGGAGGAGTTTCTTGAGCATGCTCGCCGTGCCTATGGGGATCTCCGGAATCCGTACTACGGGTTCTTCGCCGACGCTCAGGAGAACAACCCGTGGAAGTCGCTCCTGCGCGGATTCGGGGAGTTCCTCGACGTCGAGGAGTGGACTGATCGGACGGACGACGTCAGTTTCTCTTACGTTTTGTCGCCGCATCGGCGGAGCCGATCGGGCTGGTTGCTGTGGTTGTCGGCGGTCGGGCCGTACGCGTTTCTGGCGTACGGCGACGACCCCGATACGCCATTGGCGCGCGACGACGTGGTCACCGATTTCGGTGAAGACAGGCCTGCGGAAGAGAAGCGGATTATCGAGCTGCTCCGGAATGCCGGGCTGACCTTGCTCAGTGCTGAAGAGATTGAGATGACCGTGGATTTCCACCCGCCGGACGGTAGTTTTCCGGTTTCCGCGTTCGTGATGCTATTCAGCGAGTCGGACGTGCCTTGGTGGCACGAAGGATAGGCATTAGTCCAAGAACGGCTGGCTGGCAGAGGGCTATTCGTGAAATTCCGCTCAATGTGCGCGGTGGCCGGCACTGGTGTCCCGGCGGAGGTCTTCGCCAGGACGCTGGTATCCGGGCGTTGCGAGGCGGTCACCGGGTTCGGCGGGCTGCATTAGGGATGGAAGACCGGTCGAAGGAGTTCCTCGAACATGCCCGCCGTGCCTATGGAGACCTCCAGAACCGGTACTACGGGTTCTTCTCCAACGCGCTGAGGGACAACCGGTGGAAGCCGCTCCTGGACGGATTCAGGGAGTTCTTCCACGTCGAGGACTGGACTGACCCGCTGGACGTCAGTGTTTTGTATACCCTGCAGCCGCGCCGTCGGAGTCGGTCGGCGTGGTCGTTGATCAGGCGTCCGAGATGGGCGTCCGCGACCTCGTCGGCTCGAACTAACCGAGCAGCCGAGCACGTCTGGCTGCCGGCGGTCCCTCGACTGGCTCCGCACCCACCACCTCACACCACCTGATTCCGGGCCCGTCCCGGTCGTGCGGGACTACGCCGGGTTCTCCGCGACGGCGAGGTAGTCCGTGTAGATCTGCGGTGAGCCGGAGAACGAGGCCAGCTGCTTCCACTCCTCGTACATCTGCTTGGTGTCGCGGTGGGCGGACGCGAACTCCGCGGCCTCGCCGGTGGCGATGTCGGGCTCGGGGTAGAAGACGTCCAGCGCGTCGAGGCTCGCGATCTCCATCATCATCACGTACTGGTCGAGGCGGTTGCCCCGCTCGCCCTTGAGCACGTGGAACCGCCAGTCCGGGTAGTCGTCGATCCGGTGGTGGTTCTCGGCGATGAAGCGGTCGAACACCTCCTCGGTCACACCGGCGCGCAACGCCAGGTTGTGGATCCCGACGACCCGGGCGACGGGCTCCTCCCCCGGGCGGTCGCGGTAGCGGGGGCCGGGCGTCACCGTGCTCCGCGGGTTGTCGGCCAGCAGCCGGTAGTCGGTGAACAACGTCGGCAGCTCACCGAACGTGCCCAGCCGCCGCCACCGCGCCAGCACCGCCTCCGCCTCGGGGTGCCGCGCCCAGAACAGCCGGGCCGGCTCGGTCTGCTCACCCCGGGCCGTGACGTAGCGGTCGCGCTGCTCGGCGCTCTCGATCTCGTACAACATCAGGTACTGCCCGGTCCGTTCTCCGCGCAACCCGCGCAGCAGAGTCCACCGCCACCCCGGGTACAAGGGCAGGTGAACGCCTTCGCCGCGCACGAAGGTCTCGAACTCTTCCGGCGTGACACCAGCCTCCGTGTCGATGGCGATGTACTGGAAGGTGAACACCGACAAGCGTGCCAATTACGCGTCCAATCCTCGGGCCGGGAAAGGGATCGCGCGTCCGACAAGCACGACTCCCCGCACCACATCCTGCCCGCTCCGGAGCAACGGGGCCCGCCAGCCCTCCCCGCTGGACGCGATCCGACGGGTCCCACCGTCTGTGAAGATCAACCAGCGGCAGCGCTACCAGGAACAACGTCGATGCCCGGCTAGAGGGTCGGCGCCGGATGCTCGGAATCGTGCCTGGCTGCAGGTGTTGGTGCAGGAGACGCTGGGTGGTGAGCCGCACCTCGCATTCCTGGGTTCGCTCGCGATGGGTCTCGATGAGCGCCGTTTCGGCGTCGTCCGCGGGGGCGGCTCCGAGCAGCGTGTAGGGCATGCCCAGGCAGGCGTACAGGACATTGACGATGGTCTGCCGCTGGTCGGGGTTGTTCTGGGCGACTCGCTCGAGCGTGTCGCGTTATATCGGCGATATACCGGATCGTTGACCCGGCTCCTGCTGGATTTGGCATTTCCCAGCGTTCAGTGACGGCGTCGACCGTCGGTCTGGCGCCGGCGATCCGGAAGCCGGCGGACGAAAAGATGCAGGTTCGGCTCGCTGTTTCGCTTCTGCTGCGCAGCGAACCTGGGCTACGCGTGGCTTCGGCTGAGTGAGTACTCTTGCCTGTGGCTGCAATCCCGGTGCTGCACAGACGGGCGATCGGGTGTCGGATACCGGGAGTTTCCCTCACTCGCGCCCGTACCAAGCTTTTCTGAATCAGGAATGCTCAGGGTCAGCATTGGCGCGGTGTCTTGGGAAGGTACGCCCAAGCTCACCCGGTGACCACGGCCGCCCCGGCCGTGGGCGAGGTGTCGTTGATCGGTCGGATCGGCCGGGAAGATGCTGGCCGAAGCGCTGCGGGTGAGGTAGGCGCCTACCTCACCGCGTCCGCTGACGAACGTGACGAGCACGGCCACCGCTTGGTCGTACGCAACGGCTACCACCCATCACGGGAGGTGCTCGCCGGCGCCGCGAGTCAACGACAAGTGCCTCGACCCGGACACAGGTGAGCGCAAGCGGTTCGCCTCGGCAATCCAGCCGGCGTGGGCACGCAAGACCCCGAAGATTTCGGAGTGGCCCATGGAAGAAGTGCGGGCGTTTCGCGCCGAAGCCCGGTTGTGAAGCGGACTGGTCCATAGTGGACGGTCAGAACCAGTGCAGGCAGTGCGGTGGGTGCTCGCCTCGGAAGAGGTTGTCGGCCAGGGTCGCCGCTGATGGGGTGTGCGCTCGGATGTGGCCGGCGCGGATCAGCATGCTCGGCGTGGTGCCGCCCAGGTAGATCGAGCCCAGGTCGCTCACGTCCAGGGACAGGTCCGGCTCCCGGTCCGTCGGGACGCAGGTGGCCTCGCCGTCGCGGGCGGTCAGCAGGTAGCGGCCGTGCTCGGCGAGGAACGGGTCGGTGACGTCGAGGACCAGTTCGCCGTCGGTGAACCAGCCGCGGGAGGTCAGCGCGCGTGGGATGTCCAGCAGCCGGACCCAGAGCCAGTCGCCGTCGTCGGTCTCCTCGCCGGCGCGGAAGTCCGCGAACTGCCAGCGCAGCGGGTGCCCGGGCGGGACGTGCTTGACCACCACCCGGGTGACCAGGTCGTGGTCGAGCAGGAACCGGACCAGGGCGGTGAACACTGCGTCGTCGGACGTGATGATCTCGTCCGCCGTCAACGTCGTGGGCTCGCTGAGCGAGTAGGCGGCGTACCCGTCCGCGACGCCGTCCGCGTCGCGGTGGACGGCGATGTAGCGCTGGTCCAGGGAGATCGGGGGCTGCCCCGCGCCGGCGACCCACCAGTGGTGCGGCCGGGACAGCGCGCCCGGCTGGGCGCGGCGGTAGCGGTCGTAGACCTCTTCCAGGAGCTCGCCGCATTCGGCGCGCCGCAGCAGCTCGATCGAGCCGGGCGTGCCGGCCGGGGCTTGGGCCCGGGGGACGGCGAAGGTGGCCCGGTGCCGCGGCACCGTCAGCCGGCCCGTGTAGGTCGCCGGGCCGTAGCCGAACCGGCGGTAGATCACGGCTTCGGAGGACAGCAGCACGGAGAGGAACTCCCCGCGGGCCCGCACCTGGGCGAGCTGGTGCCGCATCATCGCGGTGAGCACACCTTGACGCCGGTGCGTGGGCACGACGCCGACCGCGGTCACTCCGCTCGCCGGCGTGACTGTCCCGCCGGGCAGGGTCAGCTCGAAGGAGTGGGCGGCGGCGGTGCCGACGGGCCGCCCGTCCGCCGTCTCGGCGAGCAGGCCGCGGTCCATTTCGAGCGCCGACCACCAGAACCCGCTGCCTTCGACGGGGGTTTCCCGGAAACGCGCGAACGCGGCGTGGAGCGTCTCGAGGAAGACGTCGAAGTCCTCGTCGGTCGTGGAACGGATCTTCAGCATCGAGCGGCCTTTACGAGGAGAGGGAGGGGACTAGGAACCATTACAAGGAGTAGAAGGAAGTCCTCTCATGGCCTCGCGCGGTTCAGGCTAGCGGGCGGTTCAGTTCGGCACCAACCGGTTTAGCCGGTCCAGCGTGATCACTTCGGACCCGGCCGGCAGGCCGTCGGGCTGGTGGACGCCGAGGAACGTCACCGGTCCGCCGAGCTCGGTGCCGGGCTCCCATTCGGCGACCTCGGTGCCCGCGGCGCGCATCAGGCCGACCAGGTGCGCGACGGTCAGGTACCGGCGCCGCAGCATGCCGCGCACCAGCAGGGCGGTGCCGGCCTGGTTGGCCTCCACGCGGTTGGAGTTCGGCGAGCCGGTCAGGTACAGGTGCAGCCACGTCGCGGTCCACGATCCGTCGTGGCAGCGGGCGAAGACGACGGGCAGCGCGACGCGGCCGCCACCGCGCATGTCCGAGCGGGTCCGCACGGTGCGGGCCTCGAACGGCGCCCCGGCTTGCGCCCGGTCGCGCGTCATCCAGCCGAACATCGACTCGGCGACCTCGTCGAAGCCTTCGCCGGAGTAGATGTTGACCTGCGGCACGACGTACGCGGCGGTGATCGGGTCCCGCGGGACGTCGATGAACTCGCTCGCCCCGTCCGCCGCGTCGGTGACGTCGCCCGAGTACACCGCGCTGCCGTCGTGGTGGTTCGTCCACGACACGTGCCCGGCGTAGTGGAAGTCGGCGTCCAGCAACAGCGCCGACAGGTCGAAGTCGGTGCTCTGCCGGGTCTGCCGCCAGTGCGTGAAGAACCGCAGCACTTCGCCGTCGACGTGGCTGCGGGAACCGCGCGGCAGCACGGCGAACCCGTCTTCGCTCGCCTTCCCCGACAGCGGCAGCGCGACGTCCAGCACGGCCGGGTCGACCACCAGGCGCTCGTAGCGGGGGAGCCGGGCGGTCAGCTCGGCGTCGATCAGCGCGCAGGCGCGCGTGCTGACCTCGCGGGGCAGCGGCGGGCGCGTGTCCTAGGTGACCCACGCGCGACGGCCGCGGGTGGCGAACACGCGGGCGGCCCGGCGCGGCGGTGAGGACCGTCGCGGCCCCGGCGACGTCGCCGGCGGCGAACGCCGCTTCCGCCCGGCTCGCCGTCGACTGGGCCGTCTTCCCGCCGCGCGCGACCGCGAAGACGTCACGCGCGTTCGGGAACTGCGGGTACTCGTGCGGGTGCAGGTACTCGCCGAGGCGCTTGAACCGCCGGGCGAAGCTGCGGAACCGGGTCGGTTCGGCCGGCGTGACGTCACCGCCGCTCGCCGCGCACGCGGTGCGCAGCACGTCCAGCACGGTGTCGACGGCGACCAGCGGCCGCCCCGCGGCCAGCCGGGCGGCGTTGAGCACGGCCCCGTTTTCCCGCACCGGCACGGTCGCGAGCTCGACGTCACCGCAGCCGTCGGCCAGCTCGGCGAGCAGCCGCAGGTCGGCCTCGCCCAGCGGCGTGGCCGACTCGGCGAGCGCCCGGTACAGCGCGTGGGTCTCCTCCTCGAGGGTCCCGCCCAGCCGCAGGAGGGTGACGCGGTCCTTGACGGACGCGATCAGCTCGTCGTGAGCGGCCAGCAGTTCGGCGTAGGTGTGCTGGTAGCGGCCGTACCGCGGCAAGTCGAGCAGCCCGGCCAGGCCGTCGTCGAGGAGCGTGAGCAGTTCCTTGTCGGACTTCCGGCGGCTGTTCATGGTGACGAAGGCCGCGCGCAGGCAGCTCACCCAGAACTCGACGGCCAGGTCCGTCGCCGCACCCGGAGGCGCCGGAGTCGTGGTGCCGCGACCTGCGCCTGACGAACCCGGACGGCGTCACACCGGACCTCGGGCTCGAGCTGGTGGACCGTACGCTCAGCCCCTAGGCGCCCACAACTGATCCGCGTCACCGGCTTCGAGGCGGCCCCGGTAGACGTCGATCTTGTGGTCGATCAGCTGCAGGTTCTCCTGCAGTTCGGCCAGCTTCGCCAGCACCTCGGCGCGGTGGGCCTCCATCAGCTCCAGCCGTTCCTGCTCGTTGCCGCGGCCGGCGGCCACCAGTTCGGCGTACTCGCGGATCGTCTTGATCGGCATGCCGGTGGCGCGCAGGCGGGTGCAGACCGTGATCCAGTCCAGGTCCAGCTTCCGGTAGCGGCGCCGGCCGCCGGAGGTGCGGTCGACGCGGGTGACCACCAGGCCGGCGCGTTCGTAGTAGCGCAGCGTGTGCGCGCTGACCCCGGTGCGGCGGGCAGCGTCGGCGATCGTCAGCCCCGCCGCCGGGATGGGCGGTGATTTGACTTCGAGCACGCTCTAAATCCTACCGTCGGCACCCATGACCACTCCGACCGTCAACCGGGCACTCGTGCTGGCGACCTGCTGCGTCAGCATCGTCGTCGTGGTGATGGACATTTCCATCGTCACCGTCGCCCTCCCGTCGATCCGCCGCGACCTGCACGCCTCCCTGGCCGGGCAGCAGTGGACGATCGACGCCTACACGCTCGTGCTGGCCGGCTTCCTCGTGCTCGCCGGCTCCATGGCCGACCGCTTCGGCCGCAAGCGCGTCTTCACGATCGGGCTCGCCGTCTTCGGCGCCGGGTCGCTGCTGTGCGGCCTGGCGCCGGACATCGGGTGGCTGATCGCCGCGCGGGCGCTGCAGGCCGTCGGCGGCACGATGCTCAACCCGGTGGCGATGGCCATCGTCGCCACGACCTTCCCCGCCCCGGCCGAGCGGGCCCGCGCGATCGGCGTGTTCGGGGCCATGTCCGGGCTCGCGCTGGTCCTCGGGCCGATCCTCGGCGGGCTTCTCGTCGACGGCTTCGGCTGGCGCGCGGTCTTCTGGGTCAACGTCCCGATCGTGGCCGTCGCGATCGTGGCCACCGCGGTGTTCGTGCCCGAGTCCCGGGCGCCTCGCGCGCGCCGGTTCGACCCGCTCGGCCAGGTCCTGGTGGTGCTGGTGCTCGGCGGCGTCGTCGCGGCGATCATCGCCTCACGCGGCCTCGGCTGGTCGTCGCCGGTCGTCCTCGGCCTGCTCGCGGCGGCCGCGCTCGGCGTCGCCGGGATTCTCGCGTACGAGCCGCGACGCGCCGATCCTCTGCTCGAACTGCGGCTGTTCCGCAGCGTCTCGTTCAGCGGGGCGATCGTGATGGCGGTCTTCGCGCTCTGCGGGTTCGGCGCGTTCCTCTTCGTGACGACGCGGTACCTCCAGGACGTCCGCGGGTTCTCGGCGCTGGACGCCGGGCTGTGCCTGCTCCCGGTCGGCGCGCTGGTCCTGGCGCTGTCCCCGGTCACCGGCCGGCTGGTCGGCACGCGCGGACCGCGGTGGCCGCTGGTCGTGGCCGGGATCGCGCTCGCGCTGGGCGGCGCCGCGTCGGCCTGGCTCGGGCCAGCCACGCCGCTGCCGGCCGTGCTCGCCGTCTCGCTGCTGTTCGGCGTCTTCCTCGGCACGGTCAACCCGCCGATCACGAACACGGCGATGGCCGGGATGCCGGGATCGATGGCCGGCGTGGCCGCCTCGCTGGCCTCCACCGGCCGCCAGACCGGCACCACCCTGGGCGTCGCGATCGCCGGCGCGGCACACGGCGTGGGCTGGGTGGTGGCCGGGCTCGGCGGCGGTCTGATCGTCTTGGCCCTGGTCAGCACCTCGCGGCGGGCCGTGGTGAGCGCCGGGATAATCTCTCCGCAAAATCTTTCCGGAGAAATGTCGAACGCCGCGAGCGGCCGATCGACGCGGGGGTGAAGGCCGGTCATCGTGTCCGAGGAGAACCGGACCCCGGCCGAGAACACCAGGGAGTCAGCCATGCGTTTCCTCATGATGCACCGCCTCGACGAGAGCGTCCCCGAGGCCTGGAACCCCAGCCCGGAGTTCATCGAGAAGATGGGCGCGTTCATCCAGGAGTCGGCGGAGAACGGCCGCCTGATCACGGCGGAGGGCGTCCACCCGTCGGAGAAGGGCGCGCTCGTGCGCAAGCCGCGCGGCGCGGCGATCCGCGTCACCGACGGCCCGTTCGCCGAAGCCAAGGAGGTCATCGGCGGGTTCGCGCTGATCAACGCCGAGGACCTGCCGGACGCCGTCGCGTTCGCGAAGTCGTACGCCGAGCTGTTCGACGCCGAGATCGAGGTCGAGGTGCGCCAGGTCGTCGAGTTCGACGAGATCCCGGGCTGACACCGGCTCCGGCGGCGGGCGCGTTCCGCCCGCCGCCGGACAGCTTCCGGACAGTTCCGCTCGGCCGTTGTGCTCCGCCCGGTGTCACGCCAAGGTGGTCTCGCGGTCAGCCGGGGGACGGGGGAGCGGACATGGGCGAGCGGACCAGGGGGCGGCCGGACCTGTCCGCCGTCCTGAGCATCGTGTTGTCCGTGCCCGTCGTCGCCAGCAGCCTCCTCGTCCTGGCCCTGATCGGGAAACTCGCCTGGCCCGGCTACTTCTGGGTCGTGCCCGCCGGCTGGGTGGTGGCCGGCGGGATCACCTTCGTGCCCGCCTTCGAGCACTTCCTGCTGCCGCTGCTGTTCGGGATGCGCTCGCCCACCGCGCGCGAGCTGGCCCGGCTGACGCCGTGCTGGCAGGCGGTCTGCGCGGCCGCGGGCGTCGACGGCGGCCGGTACCGGTTGTGGGTCGAACGCTCCCGCGAGCTGAACGCCTTCGCCGCCGGCGGCCGGACCGTCGCGGTGACGCGGACCGCGCTCGACCTGCCCCCGCCCAGCCTCGAAGCGATCCTGGCGCACGAACTCGGCCACCACCTCGCCGGGCACACGCGGATCTCGCTGCTCATCTGGTGGCTGGAGCTCCCGGCCCGGATCCTGACCCGCCTCGTCCGGCTGCTCGCCCTGGCCGTGCCGTATATCGGACGCGCGTTCGCGGCCTTCGGGCGGTCGGTGGCCGTGCTCGTCACCGTGCTGCTGAGCCTGGGGATCCTCACCGCGCTGGCGTTCCTCGACCCGTGGCTGCTGCTCGCGCCGCTGCTCGGCCCGGTGCTCGCCTGGTCGAGACGGCTCGGCGAGTACCGGGCCGACCTGATGGCGGCGCGGCTGGGCTACGGCCCGGAGCTGATCGCCTTGCTCAAGGAGTGGATCACGCTGCACCGCGGCGACGAGCGGCGGCTGTGGGCCCGGCTGCTGGCCGGGCACCCGGCCCACATCGACCGGATCAAGCGGCTCAAGGAGCACGGCGTCAGACCGTGAGCACGACCTTGCCCGCCGCGTGCCCCTCGCGGACGTGGCCGATCGCGGCGACGGCGTCGGCGAGCGGATAAGTGCGGTCCAGCACCGGGGTGAGGTGACCGGCTTCGATCGTCTCGCGCAGCACTTCGAGGTCCGCGCCGCGGACCGCGGAGACGAGCCCGCGCAGGCGGTGCTTCACGAACGGGTTCAGCAGCGCCGCCCGCAACACCCGCTCGACGCCGCCCAGCCAGCGGCCGCCTTCACCGCCGACGATCACCAGCGTGCCGCGCGGGGTCAGCGCCCGGCGCAGGTGTGTCAACGAGCGCAGGCCCGCGGTGTCCAGGATCAGGTCGTACTGCCGGGAAGTGAAGTCCTCGCGCGTGTAGTCGACGACGTGGTCCGCGCCGAGCCTGCGGACCAGGTCGGTCTTCGCCGTGCTGCACACCGCCGTCACCTCGGCGCCGAAGTGCTTGGCCAGCTGCACCGCGAACGAGCCGACACCGCCGCCCGCGCCGATCACGAGGACGCGCTGCGCCGGCCGGACGTCGTGCAGGGCTTGGAGCGCGGTGCAGCCCGAGACCGCGACGGCCGCCGCCTGCTCGAACGACAGCCGATCCGGTTTCGCCGCGACGAGGTCTTCCCGGGCGACGGCGTACTCGGCGAAGGCGCCGTCACACGTGCCGAACACCTCGTCACCCGGCCGGAAGCGCGTGACGCCGTCACCGATCCCCTCGACGGTGCCGGCGAAGTCGAGGCCCCGCACCGGAAGTTTCGGCGCGCGCAGCCCGAAACCCAGCAGTCGCAACAGGTACGGCCGGCCGGTGGTCAGGTGCCAGACGCCCGGGTCGACGCCGGCCGCGTGCACCCGCACGAGGACGTCGCCGGCGCCGGGCACCGGTCTGGCGACGTCCCGGAACCCGAGGACGCCGGGGCTGCCGTAGCGGTCTTGGATGATGGCTTTCACGGGGACTCCTCCGGGTACTGGAACACTTCTTCGAGCGGGACGCCGAACACGTGCGCGATCTGGAACGCCACCTCGAGCGAGGGCGAATAGCGGCCCTGTTCGATCGCGATGACCGTCTGGCGGGTGACGCCGAGCCGGGCGGCGAGCTCGGCCTGGGTCATCTGGCCGTGCGCGAAGCGAAGGGCGCGCAGGGAGTTGGTGACACGGGTCGGTTTCACCACGGCTGGAAACCCCGGCGGTAGGCGAAGATCCGGGCGACCGACCCGAGGATCGCCGAGAGCGTGAAGCACAGGTAGACGGCGTTGGCGATCCAGAATTGGGGTGCTTCGGCCATCGCCAGTAGCAGCGCCGCGACGGCGCCGACGACGACGAACGCGTGGCCGACGTACTCGCCGAACCGGCCGATCTCGCGGTCGCGCTGGTCCTTCCCGCCGTCCTTCGAGATCACCGCGGCGAGGATGCTCGCCACGATCGACACGACGATCGACGCGCCGACCGCCCACAGCAGGACGGCGACGTAGGGGACTTCGGCCAGCGGGCGTCCGCCGGCCCTTCCGAGGATCACCACGAGGTAGACCGCGTAGCTCGCTATCGCGGCGATCCCCAGGATCCAAGCTCGCTTCTCTTCGTGCGTCACCTCCTCAAAGTAAAACAAACCGAACATCAAGTCAAAGATTTTTGACATGCGAAAATCTTCGGCGAGGGTGTCCAAGGTGCCGCTGGCCGTTCGTAGTGGTGTCGTACGGCAACCGAGTCACTGGAGGAACACCGTGAAATACCTGATGCTGATCAACGCCTCGCTCGACGCCGAGGGCCAGGCCAAGGGCGACTGCACGCCCGAGGACTGGATGCTCTACGACAAGTCCCTGAAGGACGCGGGCGTCTACGTCCACGGGAATTCGCTCGCCGACTTCACCACGGCCACCGAGGTTCGCGTCGACGACGGCGGGGAGCGGATCGTCACCGACGGGCCGTTCGCCGAGTCCCGCGAGGTACTGGGCGGCTACTTCGTCGTCGACGTGCCGGACCTCGACGTCGCACTCGACTGGGCGGCGCGCTGCCCGGGCGCCCTCGGCGGCGGGAACATCGTCGTCCGGCCGCTCGCCTCGTACGGGGACTGATGGTGGTGCCGGAGGGGGCGGGCGCGTCGTCTGAGGCTTTCGGGGGTTCCGGGTGGCGGAGCCCCCGGCCCAGGGCGGAGCCCCGGCTGACAATCGAGGCGGTGTTCCGGGAGGAGCGCGGGCTGCTGCTGGCCGCGCTCGTCCGCCGGTTCGGCGACCTCGACCTGGCCGAAGAGGTGACGTCGGAGGCGATCGAGGCCGCGCTGGTGCACTGGCCCGTCGACGGCGTGCCCCCGAAGCCGGGCGCCTGGCTGATGACGACGGCCCGGCGCAAGGCCGTCGACCGGCTGCGCCGCGACCAGGCCTACGCGGCCCGGCTCGCGGTGCTGCAGGTCGAGGCCGACCGCGCGGCGCCCGCCCCGTCACCCGACGGCGAGCTGCCGGACGAGCGGCTCCAGCTGTTCTTCACCTGCGCCCACCCGGCGCTGCCCGCGGAGGACCGCGCGGCGCTGACCCTGCGCTGCCTCGCCGGGCTGACGACGCCGGAGGTGGCGCGCGCGTTCCTGGTGCCCAGCGCGACGATGGGCAAGCGGATCGTGCGGGCGAAGAACAAGATCCGCACGGCCCGGATCCCGTTCCGGGTGCCGGACGCCGCCGAGCTGCCCGGCCGGCTGCCGGGGGTGCTCCAGGTCGTCTACTCGATCTTCACCGAGGGGTACGCGGCCAGCTCGGGCCCGGACCTGCAGCGCCTGGACCTGGCCGAGGAGGCGATCCGGCTGGCCCGGATCCTGCGCCGGCTGCTGCCGGGGGAACGCGAGGTCGCGGGCCTGCTCGCGCTGATGCTGCTGATCCACGCGCGGCGCGACGCCCGGACCGCGGGAGACGGCGCCCTCGTGCTGCTCGACGACCAGGACCGCACGCTCTGGGACCACGCGCTGATCTCGGAAGGCACCTCGCTGGTGGAGGTGGCGTTGACCGGCGGCCCGCCCGGGCTCTACGGCGTCCAGGCGGCGATCGCCGCACTGCACGACGAGGCGCCGGACGTGGCGGGCACGGACTGGCCGCAGATCGTCGGGCTCTACGACGTCCTGCGCGGGCTGGCGCCGTCCCCGGTGGTCGAGCTGAACCGCGCGGTGGCCGTGGCGATGCGCGACGGCCCGGCCGCCGGCCTGGCCCTGCTCGACACCCTGGCCGACGACCCCCGCCTGCAGTCCTACGCCCCGTTCCCGGCGGCGCGAGGCGACCTCCTCAGCCGCCTGGGCCGGCTTGCCGAAGCGGCGTCGGCCTACCGAGCTGCCCTCGCCCTGGCGGGCACCGAACCCGAGCGCGCCCACCTGCGCCGCCGTCTCGCCGACTGCCCAAAGCCGTGAATGGCACATTGAGGGACTCAGAGTCCCTCAATGTGCCATTCACGGCTTTCAAGCCGCAGCGAGCGCGCCGGACTGTCGGTGGCTGCCGGTAAGCTGGATATCGGGGGGCGGCGGCCTAAGCCGGGGTGCGCAGGGCCGTGATCGCCGGGGCGAACATCGTCGACTTGATCGCGCCCAGCGTGCCGGGGTCCTTGCCCGCCAAGGCGGCGACACGCTCCGAAGCCACCTTCACCACGTCGCCTTCAGGAGCGGTCTCGTCCACCAGGCCGAGCGCGAGGGCGTCCGCGCCGCCGAAGCGGCGTCCGGTGGTCATCGACGCGATCGCCGCCGACGGCGTCAGCTTGCCCTGGATCAGGGCCGCCATCCCGGGCGTGAACGGGATGTTGATGTCCGCCTCCGGGAAGCAGAAGTAGCCCCGGTCGGCGCGCATCACGCGGAAGTCGTGCGCCATGGCGAGCATCGCGCCCGCGCCGAACGCGTGGCCGTTGATCGCGGCGACCGTCGGCACCGGCAGCGTCAGGATCCGGGCGAACAGTTCCTGCACGTCGGCGACGTACTTGCCCGCCTGGTCGCCGTTGGCCAGCAGCCAGTCGAGGTCGAGGCCGTTCGAATAGAACTTGCCGCTGCCGGTGGTCACCAGTACCTCACCCACTTCGTCCAAAGTGGAATGGACGCGCTGCAGCCAGTCCGGCGAGAAGCGGTTTTCGTCGTCACCCAGGTGCAGAACGGTCACGGTCGGTCCTTCTCTCGAGGGGGCACGGTCAGCACGGCCCGCACCGCGGCGGCGAGCCTCTCCCGTACCAGGGGATCGGTGATGTCCCGCCGGAAGAACGCGGTCGGCAGGTCGACGACGCAGGTGGTGATCACCTCGACGGCCAGGCCGTCACCGCGGTCCCACACCAGGCGCGCGAGCCGCACGAGCAGCGCGATCAGGCGTTTGTCCAGCGCGTGCAGGGCGTCCGCCAGTTCGTCGGGCAGTTCGGGCCCGAACAGCCGGTCCGCCTTGACCCGCAGCAGCATCCGGGCCCCGTCCGGGCGCGCCGAAGCGAACACCGCGGGCGTGTCGGCCGCCGCGACGACCGCTGCCACCGGAGAGGAAGCGGCGTCCACCCGTGCGGTCTGCAGGTCGAGGAACGCGGTCGCCGCGCGCAGCCAGACCTGGGCCAGCAACGCGCTGAGCGAGCCGAAAGCGTGGTAGATCGTCCCGTTCGGCACACCTGCCTCGGCGGCCAGGCCGCGCACGGTGACCTCGCCCGACGAAGCGACGAGCCGTTCGGCGACGTCGAGCAGTTCGTCGAGGTCGTGGACGCGGGGCCGGGGCACGTCACGACGGTAACAGAACATGTGCTCCAAAACCATCGCGGTAAGCTGCGCCGGTGGAGATCTGGCTCAACCCGGCGTGCGCGAAGTGCCGGTCAGCGGTGTCGATGCTCGACGAAGCCGGCGCGGAGTACACCGTGCGCCGCTACCTCGACGACCCGCCGACCGCGAAGGAGCTGAAGGCCGTCTTGAAGCGGCTCGGCCTGGAGCCGTGGGACATCACGCGCACCGCCGAGCCGGTCGCGAAGGAACTCGGCCTCAAGACGTGGGGCCGCACCCCGGCCGACCGCACACGCTGGATCGAGGCCCTGGCACAGCACCCGAAGCTGATCCAGCGGCCGATCATCACCGCGGACGACGGCACGACCGTCGTCGCCCGCACCCCCGAAGCGGTGCAGTCGGTCCTTTAAGGGATCGAGCCGGTCTTCGCCAGCAGCGGCACGTCGAGCGGCACCGTCTCCGGGTACTTGATCCCGGCGCCGGTGTTGAGCACGACGACGTCTTCGTCGCCCTGAAGCCAGCCGGACTCGCGAAGGTGCCGCAACGCCGCGAAGCATGCTCCGCCCTCGGGGCAGATGAAGGTGCCTTCGCGCTCGGCGAGTTCCCGTTGCGCCGCAAGCAGTTCCTCGTCGGTGACGGCGACCGCGGTGCCGCCGGTCGCGTAGACGGCGTCGAGCACGAGGAAGTCGCCCAGGGCCTTGGGCACGGTGATGCCGAAGGCGACGGTCCGCGCGTCCGGGAACGGCACGCTCTCCCGGTCACCGCGCGAGAACGCTTCGACGATCGGGGCGCACCCGGTGGCCTGCACCGCGACCAGCTTGGGCAGCGCGCCGGAAACCCAGCCCAGCTCCCTCATCTCCAGCAGGGCCTTGTAGATCCCGATGATGCCGACCCCACCGCCGGTGGGATACAGGATCACCTCGGGCAGCCGCCAGCCGAACTGCTCGGCGATCTCGTAGCCCATCGTCTTCTTGCCCTCGATGCGGTACGGCTCCTTCAGCGTCGAGACCTCCTGCACATCCGGGCGCCGCCGGACCGCCGCGGCGACGAGCTTCCCCGCGTCCCCGATCAGGCCGTCCACCCGGTACAGCTCGGCGCCGGCCGCGACGCACTCGCGCATGGTGATCGACGGCGCGTCGTCCGGCATCGCGATCAGGCTCGTCAGCCCGGCGCGGGCCGCGTACAACGCCCACGCCGCGCCCGCGTTGCCGTTCGTCGGCATCGCGATCCCGCGCACCCCCAGCTCGGCCGCCCGTGAGACGCCGACCGCGGCGCCCCGGGCCTTGAACGAGCCGGTCGGCACCAGGCCTTCGTCCTTCATCCACAGCCGGGACAGGCCCAGCTCACGGCCGTAGCGCGGCAGGCGCAGCAACGGCGTCATGCCTTCGCCGAGGCTGACGACGTGCTCGGCCGAGCGCACCGGCAGCACCTCGTGGTAGCGCCACAGCGTCGGTTCGCGCCCGGAGATCTCCTTCGGCGTCACGGCTTCGCGGACGCCGTCGAGGTCGTAGCGCGCGAGCAGCGGCGCGCCGGCCGGGGACACGCCCTGGACGACGTCGGCGTCGAGGCGCTCGCCGGTCCGGGAGCAGTCGAGGTGGCTGAGGAACGAGTACGGCACGGTGTCTCCGGAAGCGTCAGAAGCGGCGGGTGAACGGCTTCGGCGCGCGCATCCGGATCAGCAGCAGGAGCGGCACCAGGACGTAGGGCAGGTTGAACGCGAGGAACTTCGCCGGGTTGCCGGTGCGCATGGCCGGGTCGCCGAAGAACTCGACGCCGAACACGACGACCCCGGTGAGCGTGACGATCATCGTCGCGTAGACCACGGCCGGCAGCTGGATCCAGTTCTTGCCGCCGAGCAGCGCGAACACGAGCACGACGTAGAACGGCATGTAGACGAACGCCGAGAGCCCGGTGACGATCCGCATCCAGTCCGGCGGGTGCATGAACAGCGGGTCGGCGTCGTGGGCGTACCACCAGTTCGAGTTCACCAAGAAGTTGCTCGAAGGCTGCGAGAAGTCGACGCCGACGGTCGGCAGGAGATCGCTGATCAGCGACGTCACGGTGAAGACCGAGAACAGCACCGCGAAGAAGACGTCGATCTTGCGGTCCCGCAACGGCAGGTTCATCCCGCCGATCCTAGGTCCTAAGGTGATCTCATGGACGCGCTGCGGGTCTGCCTGTACGTCTTCGCCGGGGTGACGCTCGGCACGTGGCTGCTGTCGGTGCTGACCAGGGAGTACTCCTGGGTCGACCGGATCTGGTCGATCGTGCCGGTGGCCTACCTGGGCATCTTCGCGGGCGCCGCCGGGTTCGCCGACACCCGCCTGGACGTGATGTTCGCGCTGGTCCTGGCGTGGGGCGTCCGGCTGACGTTCAACTTCGCCCGGAAGGGTGGTTACGCCCGCGGCGGCGAGGACTACCGGTGGGCGGTGCTGCGGGAGAAGCTCGCGCCCTGGCAGTTCCAGGTGTTCAACTTCTTCTTCATCTCGCTCTACCAGAACGCGATCCTGCTGCTGATCACGCTGCCGGCGATGACAGCGCTGGACCACCGGGGCTCGTTCGGGGTATGGGACGTCGTCGTCGCGGTGATCTTCGCCGCGTTCCTGGTCGGCGAGACGGTCGCCGACCAGCAGCAGTGGACGTTCCACCGGGAGAAGCACGCGGGCCGCGCGGCGACGCGGTTCCGGCAGGACGGCCTGTTCCGCTACTCGCGCCACCCGAACTTCTTCTTCGAGCAGGCCCAGTGGTGGGTGATCGCGGCGTTCGGCGTGGTCGCGGCGGGTCTCACGTGGACGGTCCTGGGCGCGATCCTGCTGACGCTGCTGTTCGTGGGCTCGACGCGGTTCACCGAGAGCATCACGCTGGGCCGCTACCCGGAGTACGCGGACTACCAGCGGCGCACGTCGGCGGTGGTGCCGTGGTGGCCCAAGCGCGTCAGCTGACCCAGCGGATCGGCAGGGACTTCAGCCCGTTCTGGAAGTTCGACCGCAGCCGCACCGGCGCACCCGCCAGGGACACCTCGCCCAGCAGGTCCAGCACCGCCGCGAACATCGCCCGCAGCTGCACCCGGGCCAGGTGCGCCCCCAGGCAGAAGTGCGGCCCGTGCCCGAAGGTCAGGTGGTCGTTGGGGGTCCGCGAGACGTCGAACACGTCAGGATCCTCGAAGACCGCTGGATCACGGTTGGCCGACGAGAACCAGACCACGACTTTGTCCCCGGCCCGGATGTCCACACCGGACAGACGGACGTCGGAAGTGGCCGTGCGCCTGAAGTTCATCACCGGCGTCCACCACCGGAGCATCTCCTCCACCGCGGACGGCAGCAGCGACCGGTCGGCCAGCAACCGCCGGTACTCCGAGGGGTGCGAGAGCAGCGCCAGCATCCCGCCCGGCAGGCCGTTCCGCAGGGTTTCGTTCCCCGCCACGGAAAACAGCCAGAACAGGTTCTCGAACTCGGCCAGCGAGACGCGCCCGCCGTCGTCGCCGACGTGCCGCATCAGGGTGCTCATCACGTCGTCGCCCGGGTGCTCGCGCTTGTACTCGCCGAGGGCGTTCGCGTACGCGTAGAGGTCCGGCATCCCGGCGCGCGTGCGCGGGTCCGGCATCACGCCGTCCGGGCCGGGTGCCGGCCGGACGGCCAGCGCCGCCCGCGCGAGGTCCGTCACCTCCGACGGCGACACGGTCGCGCTGACCGCGTACTCGGCGTCCTGGTAGCCGATCACGCGGTTGCTCCAGTCGTACATCAGCCGCCGGTCCCGCTCCGGCACGCCGAACACCGCGGCCAGCGTGCGCAGCGGCAGGTCGGCGGCGACCTTCGCGAAGTCGCATTCGCCCTGGCCGGCGACGTCCGCGACGAGCTCCCGCGCCGACGTCTCGATCCGCTCGGTCAGCTTCGCGATCGCGCGCGGGGTGAACGCCCTGGTCAGCAGCCCGCGCAGCCGGCCGTGCTCCGGCGGGTCCATGTTGAGCATCATCCGGCGCACGTACGCGAGGTCGGCGCCCGCCGGGTCCCGGATCTGCGTGCCGCCGAGCTGCGAGGAGAACCGCGCCGGGTCGCGCAGCACCGTGCGGACGTCGGCGTGCGCCAGCACGGCCCAGAAGTCGTCGACGTGCACCACCGGCGTCTCGCGCCGCAGCCGCGCCAGCTCGTCGTACGGGACGCCCCGCACGTAGCCGTCCGGATCGGTGATCCCCACGCGCCCGACCCTAGCCGCGCACCGCGCCGTGGGGGAGGCTGCTGCGATGGACACGCTGAACATGCGCACCGGCGGCGAGGGCGACCCGGCCATCCTCTTCCTGCACGGGCTCGGCGCGACCGGCGCCGTGTGGGCCCACTTGACCGAGGCGGTCCCGCGCCGCGTGCTCGTGCCCGACCTGCCCGGCCACGGCTTGTCGGCACCGCTGCCGCACTACAGCTTCGAGACGCTCACGGCCGCCGTCGCGCGGGCGCTGCCGGACCAGGGTCCGCTGGTCGTCGCCGGGCACTCGCTCGGCGGGGTGCTCGCGCTCGAACTCGCGTCCGGCAAGTACGACGTCGAGGTCGCCGGGGTGCTGGCGCTGGGTGTGAAGGTCGAGTGGAGCCAGGACGACCTGGGGCGCGCGGCGTCGTTCGCGGTGCGGCCGCCGCGGGTGTTCGAGACCCAGGCCGACGCCGACCAGGCGTACCTGAAGGTCTCCGGGCTGCTCGGGATCGCGCCCGCCGACCCGGCCGGGCTCCGCGAGACGGAGGGAGGTTGGCGTCTCGCGATGGACCCGGCCGCGTTCGGCGTGGGCGCTCCGGACATGGCTGCCCTGCTCGCCGCGGCGCGGTGCCCGGTCGTGCTGGCGGCGGGCGAGCACGACCCGATGAGCCGTCCGGAGCAGCTGTGCGCACTGGACCCGGACGCGGTCACGCTCGCCGGCCTCGGGCACAACGCCCATGTCGAGGACCCAGCCGCCGTGCGCGCCCTGCTGGCGCGCCTCGGCGTCTGAAGGCCCGGGTGCAGCCGTCGTACCCCACGCGACGGCTGAACCGCGAACCCCTCGCCACCACCGGACCCGCACAGCCTAGAAAGCCCCGGTGGACGATCGGCTGTACTCGTCCCGGACTCGCGATCACCCCGTCGTAACCGCCTGTCACCTGCGGAAACAGAGATCTTCGCCGTTCGGTGGTACAGCCGGGGCGGCACGTTGACGATGCTGGGGCGGTACGTTCGGCGTGAGGGGCACGCGGGGAAGGACGCTTGTGGACGATGGCCTGCCGTTCGCCGGATGGCTGCGCGACGAGCGGGTGCGCGCCGGGCTGACCCAGGCGGAGCTCGCCGAACGCGCCGGGCTGAGCACGCGCGCGATCCGCAACGCCGAGCGCGGCCGCGTCCGGCGGCCCCGGCCGGAGACCGAGCGGCGGCTGCGGGAAGCGCTTGCCGAGGCGCCGCCGGAGCCGGTGCGGATCGACGTCCTCGGGCCGCTGACCGTCCGGTTCGGCGACCGTCCGGTCGAGATCGGCGCGGAGAAGCAGCGCCTGCTGCTCGCGCTGCTGGCCCTGCAGCCGAACCGCACCGTGCGGCGCGAAGACCTCGTCGACGTCATCTGGGACGAGCCGCCGCCGTCCTGCTTGGAGCTGGTCCACACCTACGTCGCGCGGCTGCGGCGGGCGTTGCGGCCGGCCGACCTGATCACCACCGACAAGGGCGGCTACCGGCTGTCCGTCGGCGCCGACGAGCTCGACCTCCTGCGGTTCGAAGCGCTGCTGGAGCGGGCCGAGCGGGAACCCGGAGCAGCCGAAGAGGCCTATCGCGACGCGCTGGCGTTGTGGCGCGGCCCGGCGCTCGCCGACGTCGAACGGCTCCGGCAGCACCCGGTCCGGCTGGCGCTCGCGATGCGGCGGGCCCAGACCGTGCTGGCCTACGCCGGAGCCGCCGCGGCCCACCCCGAGGACGCGGTCGTGCAGCTGCGGGCGCTGACCGCCGAGGAGCCGCTGAACGAGTCGGCGCACGCGCGGCTGATGCTGGCGCTCGCCGCGTCCGGGCGGCAGGCCGCCGCGCTGGGCGTCTTCGACGAGGTCCGGCGGCGCTTGGCCGACGAGCTGGGCATCGAACCCGGCCCGGAGCTGCGCGAGGCCCAGCGCCAGGTGCTGGCGCAGGACTTCGGCGTCCCCGAGCAGCCTGCCGCGGTGCCGGCGCAGCTGCCCGCGGACGTCCACGGGTTCCGCGGCCGCGGAACCCAGCTCGGCGAGCTGGACGAGCTGCTGCACCGCGGCGAGGCCGACACCGGCGCGCGCATCGCCGTCCTGTCCGGGACGGCGGGCGTCGGCAAGACGGCGCTGGCCGTGCGCTGGGCGCAGCGGGCGCGGGCGGAGTTCCCCGACGGCCAGCTCTACGTCGACCTGCGGGGGTACGGCACGGTCCGGCCGGTGGAGCCGGGCGACGCGCTGTCCGGGTTCCTGCGCGCGCTCGGCGTCGACGGCGCGGACATCCCCGCCGAGCCCGACGAACGGGCCGCGAAGTTCCGCACGGTCCTCAACGGCCGCCGGATGGTGCTGCTGCTGGACAACGCCGGCTCGGCCGGCCAGGTCCGCCCGCTGCTGCCCGGCTCGCCGTCCTGCCTGGTGCTCGTCACCAGCCGGGACGCGCTGCCCGGCCTCGTCGCCCGCGACGGCGCCCGCCGCGTGCTCGTCGACCTGCTGACCACGGCCGAGGCCCGCGACCTGCTGCGGACACTGGTCGGGCGGCGCGTCGACGACGAGCCGGCCGCCACCTCCGCGCTGATCGGCTACTCGGCCCGGCTGCCGCTGGCCCTGCGGCTGGTCGCGGAACTGGCGCTGAGCCGCCCGGGGGAGCGGCTGGCGGCCCTGGAAGCCGAGCTGGCCGACGAACGGCGGCGCCTGGACCTGCTCGACGGCGGTGGCGACCCGCTGACGGCGGTCCGCGCGGTGTTCTCGTGGTCCTACCGGCACCTGGCGGCCGACGCCGCGCGCGTGTTCCGGCTCTGCGGCCTGCACCCCGGCCGCGACCTGACGCCCGCCGCGATCGCCGCGCTCGCGGAGCTGCCGCTGCCGGAGGCCGAGCGGCTCACCGGCACGCTCGTGCGGGCTCACCTCGCCGAGGAGACCGGCCACGACCGCGTCCAGCTGCACGACCTGCTGCGCGTCTACGCCGCCGAGCTGGCGGCCGAGGAGCCGGGGGAGAGCCACGACGCCGAGGAGCGGCTGTTCGACTTCTACGTCCGGTCGGCCGCGCAGGCCATGGACGTCGTCCTGCCGCTGGAACGCCACCTGCGCCCGCAGGTGCCGGACCCGGACGTCAAGGTGCTCGACGCGCCGGCGTGGCTGGAGGCCGAGCGCCGCAACCTGCTGGCCGTCGCCGCGCACGCGACCCGGCACGGCCGGCCGGAGCACCTGCGGCTGCTGTCCGGGATCCTGTGGCACTACCTCGACGTCGGCGGCTACCACGAGGAATCACTGGTGCTGCACACGCACGCGTCGGTGCTGGCCCAGGACTCCGGCGACCGGGCGGCCGAAGCCGACCCGCTGACGCTCATCGC